>NZ_JBGFGN010000060.1:0-281 GCF_041224595.1 Donghicola sp. XS_ASV15
TTCTGCGGTCATTTTCGTCAGTACCGTCGTCTGTCCGGCCTGTTTATGTTTTGGCATTGCCTCCACTGGCCCTGATGAGTTCCGCAAGCGAGGTTCCAATCGGCTTATCGACCTCAAGGGGCCGCTGCCATTCCCGGAGTATCCTTGCTTTTGGTTGACTTAATTCCGCATCATCACTTCAACGTCTTGCATCTCGTAGGCAACCGGTGCGCTTAGAACGCGGGTTGCCGGTATTCCTGTTTCTTGGTCAGCATTGCCCAGATGGCCCGGGCTGCCTTGTT
>NZ_JBGFGN010000038.1:0-282 GCF_041224595.1 Donghicola sp. XS_ASV15
CCGCCACCGAAGAGGAAGACCCCTTCGCGGCGCTTGCTGACGTGGAAGAGCCGGACGCAGAACTGTCCGCCCCGGAAGACGCAGAGGCTCCCAAAGATCAGATGGCATCTGCAGACGAAGAACCACAGGCCTCTGAAGACACGGCTGCAGGCACCGCCGTCCCAAGCCCCTTCGAGGCCCTCGAAGGCTTGGACGATGACGACGCGCCTCCTTCGGAACACGTGGTCTCAGACGATGCGGACGCGCTTCCGCTCGACGCTGAAGCTACGGGCGGAGAAAACA
>NZ_JBGFGN010000005.1:0-712 GCF_041224595.1 Donghicola sp. XS_ASV15
GAGCGGAAGCGCGTCCGCATCGTCTGAGACCACGTGTTCCGAAGGAGGCGCGTCGTCATCGTCCAAGCCTTCGAGGGCCTCGAAGGGGCTTGGGACGGCGGTGCCTGCAGCCGCGTCTTCAGAGGCCTGTGGTTCTTCGTCCGCGGTTGCCATCTGATCTTTGGGAGCATCCGTGTCTTGCGGGGAGGACAGTTCTGCGTCCGGCTCGTCCACGTCAGCAAGCGCCGCGAAGGGGTCCTCGTCTTCGAGGGCGGCGAAGGGGTCTGTGTCGGCTGTTCTCTCGACGGCCGCCACGGCCTCTATGGGGATGTCATCTGTCGCCGATGGGAGGCTGTCGCGACCTTGCTCCTCCTCCGCGCCCTCAAGGGCAGCAAACGGGTGATCATCTTCGCTGAAAGCGGCGAAGGTATCTGCGTCGATGTCTTCAGTGGCTTCCACGCCGGGCGCGTCGTGGTCCTGGGCTAATTCGGCAGCGTGATCTTCCGGTAGGGGTTCGGCCTCGTCCTCCCCAGGCTGGGTGCCATCTTGGGGGGCGATGTCATCGGCGAACGCGGCCATTCCGCCTGCGGCGAGGCGGGCGAGCTGTGCGTTGCTGTCTTCTGCATCGGGCTTGGCCACCTCGAAGGGCGCAAACATGTCGTCGTCTGCGCCGGTAGCCTCCTGCGTGTCTGGCTCTCCGAGATCGGCGAGGGCGGCAAAGGGATCCGCGGGC
>NZ_JBGFGN010000056.1:0-14085 GCF_041224595.1 Donghicola sp. XS_ASV15
ACAGTTCAGCCAGCGTCATCTCTTCGCGGATCGCTTCCAAGGCGACCTTCGCCTTGAAATCAGGTGAGTGGTTCTTTCTCTTTGCCATTGTAGATCGTCTCTTTCATCAGGCGACCCATCTTAAACTCTGGTCCGAAATTCCGCGACCACCTCTGCCCGCGCGGGTCTGCCAATCCCGCTCTCGATAACCGTTGCGTTCAGCCAGCCTCTCGCTGCTCTTCTCGCCGTAGTCTGCACCAGTCTTGGCGCCAACCTCCAGCTCCATCAGCCGTTCGGCGGCAAAGCCAATCATCTCGCGCAGTAAATCCGCATCAGAGCTCTTTTCCACAAGCGCGGAGGTCCATCATGGGCTTGATCATTGGGTGTCATCCTTGGATTAGATGGTGACTTGCAACCTGACCTTACCCAGAAACCCAATGTCCACCTGAATCTACACCATCTCATGGGACGTCACCCACAGTGCCGAGGAAACCGAAGAATGCGGAAGACGCCCTTCATGGCAGAATAGTTTGTTGAGCCTCGCAGGCGTACGCCGTCGGGGAGGGGCAGTTTCTCAAAGCGGTTCCCTTCGTTGAAAAACGTTCAGGGCTTAAATTAGTGTTTCTAACCAGGCCACTGTTTTCGGGAGTATTTTAAGACGGTCACGGACTTCGATAATCAGGCGTGGCGTTTCTTCTATAGCATCCAATCCATTCAGAACGGGATCCCAGTTGATACGGCCCTCGCCGGGGTGCCAGTGACGGTCGGCATAGCCGTCGACGTCTTGCAAGTGGACATGCCCCAGATGGCCGCTAGCAGCCGCGATGAAGTCGGGTACTGGCGGGGCGTTGTAATTATTGTGCGCTAGATCCGCGTGGCCAGTGTCGATAGGGACCTTCAAGTTCGGATGATTGATCTGGCGGACCAGATCCACGCGGGTGGCAGGGTCGGTGTCCTCGATGTTTTCCAGCATTAAGGTGCATCCGATGTCTTGGGCGCGGGCCAGAGCGGGGGCCAAACAGTCGGCGGCTGCTTCGAACATTTGTGCTTCGACCTTGGGGTAGTTCCGGCGGTTCAAAACGTTCCACATGGTGAACGGGCTGTGAATGACCATATGGGTGCCGCCCAATGCTTCGGCGATCTCTAGCCCCTTGAGGAAGCGTTCCTGAATGATGGCGCGTATGGAGCGATCGGGATTGGATAGCTCGAGGCCAAAGAACGGGCCGTGGATGCCGCGCGGGCCGTTATGGCCGTCGAGCGCGGCTTGGTACTGGCCGATCAGGTCGCTGCAATCGCCCGCGATCACGTCGGGCATGACGAAATCCTGGATCTCGATGGGGCGGTCGGACTCACAGAGCCAGTTTTTGATGGATAGGTAGCTGTCGAATTCAACAGCTGCGCCAATGGTGGAAAGAGCCAAAAGAGTGGTCCTTTATTTGATGCCAGCGCGCATAAAGCGCTGCACGAACTGGCGTTGGAAGAGGAAGAAACCCAACAAAAGTGGGGCAGAAGTCATGAGTGTTGCGGCGTTGATCACCGCCCAAGATGTGCCACTATCGGTGGTGGCAAAGATCGACAGGCCCACGGTCAGGGGCCTTGTTTCGACGGAATTGGTGATGATCAGGGGCCAGAGGAAATTGTTCCAGTGATGACTGACCGAGACGAGGCCAAAGGCAAGCATCGCGGGTTTGCCCAAGGGGACGTAGACTCGCCAGAGCAGACCAAGAAGGGAGCAGCCTTCGATCCGTGCGGCTTCGTCCAGTTCCTTGGGAATGGTCATAAAGGTCTGGCGCAGCAAGAAAATCGCAAACCCCGAGGCAAAATAGGGCAAGCCGATGGCTAGGATAGTGTCCACCAGCCCGAGGCTGCGCATGGTCCGGTAATTCTCGACCAGCAGGATGTCGGGCATCACCAGCAACTGCATCAGGATCAGGGCAAAGAGGATCGATTTTCCAGGAAACTCCAAGCGGGCAAAAGCGAAGGCCGCCAGCGTGCACAGGATCAATTGGGCGCTCAGGATCACCCCGACCAAGAGGATGGAGTTCAGGAAATAGCGAGCGAAGGGAGCTTGGTCCCAAGCACTGATAAAGTTCTCCAGCGTCAACGGGGCGGTTACGTCAAAGCGGGCCTCAAATGCGGGCGGGTGGATCGCGGCCCAAACGGCGTAGGCAAGAGGGACGATCCAGAGAAGTCCCAGCAAAGTGCCTGCGCTTCGGATCAGAAAACGATCGAGGGGTGTGTCTTGGATCATTTGTAGTGCACCCGCTTATCCGCAAGAAAGAACTGTCCGATCCCCACGATCCCGATGATCGCGATCAGCACCACCGTCAGCGCCGCCGCATACGCTGTGTCCCAGAACCGAAAGCCAGTCTCGTAGATGTAATAGAGCAGCAGCATCGAGGCGTTATCAGGCCCGCCTTTGGTCATCACGAACACATGGTCCACAAGGCGGAAGGCGTTGATCACCGCGTTGACTGACACAAACAGGGTCGTCGGCATGATTAGCGGCAAGGTCACGCGGCGAAAGAAGGTCCAGCGCGAGCATCCCTCGATCGCGGCGGCTTCACGCAGGGTTTCGGGGACGGTTTGCAATGCCGCGAGAAAGAAGATCATAAAGAAGCCCGCTTCCTTCCAGATGGTCACTGCGGCCACCGAATAGAGAGCGGTGTCCGGCTGGCCAGCGTAATTGGCAGAAGGCAGTCCGAAGAATAGTCGGATTTGGTCAATCAGGCCAAAGCCTGGCGCGTAAAAGAACAGCCAGATATTGGCGACCGCGATCAGGGGCAGGACCGTTGGCGTGAAAAAAGACATGCGCAACAGCCCGACTCCTCGAAATGAGCGATGCACCAGTAGCGCCATAATCAGAGCCAATGCGATCGAGGTGGGGATCGTGATCGCGGCATAGATCGCCGAGTTCACCATCGCTTTGATGAAGACCGGATCGCTCAACATCTGCTCATAGTTGCCAAGGCCGGTGAATACCGAGGCGCGGCGGCCTTTGGGTGTAGTCCAGAAGCTGTTCAGCAGCGTCTGAACCGCGGGCAGATGGGTGAAGGTGATCAGGAATACGAACGCCGGCAAGAGCAGCGCCCATGCGTAGATCCAGTCACGTTTGATCATACTCACCCCCGAAAAAACAAAGGGGCCCCCGCAGTCGAAGGCCCCCAGAAAGACTTAGTAGTAGGGCTTCAGGATCGCTTCGGCAGCGGCCTGCGCGCCATCCAGAGCGGCCTTGGGCTCGGTCTGACCGGTGATCGCCGATTCCAGTGCCGAATTCAGCAGCTGGGTGACCTTGGGGCCTTCAAAGGTCGACAGCTCTGGCACTGCGTATTCCAGCTGATCACGGGCGACCAGCGCCTGCGGGAAGTCGGCGGTGTAGACTTTCATAGTATCGGTGTCCCAGACGTCGGGGCGGGGTGCGACGTAGCCGGTTGCGATGCTCCACTTGGCGGCTTGCTCGGGCTCGGTGACCCATTTGACAAAGTCCGCAGCGGCTTGCAGTTCTTCGTCGCTTGCCCCCTTCAGCAGGTAGAAGTTGCCGCCTCCGGTAGGGGCGCCGTTCTGCTGCAGGCCAGGCAGGAAGCCCACGCCAAAGTCAAAGGGGGCGTTGGTGCGCACGTTGGTCAGGTTGCCGGTGGTGGTCCAGATCATCGCGGCTTGACCGTCGAAGAACGCCTTGGGGGTGCCGCCCCAATCCAGAATGCCGGGAGCCATGACTTCGTCGGTGGCCGAAAGGGCGACCAGAGCCTCGAGCGCGCCAACAGCCGCGTCAGAGTTGAAGGTTACCTTAGTGCCGGTTTCGTCCGCCAGTTTGCCGCCGTTGCCCGCGACGATGCCGGTCCAGAGCCACGAGGGGAAGCCCGACGACGGGATATGAACGCCCCACTGGGTGACGTTGCCCGCGTCGTCATTGACGGTCAGGGCTTTGCCCATTTCCACCATTTCAGCCCAGTTTTTGGGACCTTCTTCGGGGTTCAGGCCAGCGGCTGCGAACGCCTCTTTGTTCCAGTAGAGAACAGGTGTCGAGCGCTGGAAAGGAATACCCCAAGTTTTGCCTTCGGTCTGGCTGTTCGCCATGAACGCAGGGTAAAAGCCGCCGATCCAGTCTTTCTGCTCTTCTTCGGTGACGAAATCATCCCATGCTACGATCATGTCTTCGTCGATAAAGGTGAACATGTCGGTCGAGAGAGAGATGATCAGCTGAGGCGCGTTGCCGCCACGGACGGCTGTGATCGCCTTGGTCGTGGTGTCCGCATAAGAGCCAGTGTAGATCGCGTCGATGTTTACGTCAGCGTTGTTGGCCATGTATTCTTCGGTCAGGGCCTGAATGGTGTCCGCTGCCGCGCCGCCTACGGCCACGGGGAAGTAGAATTCCAGATCGGTCGCCGAGGCACCGGTCGCCAGAGCGGCTATCGCCGAGCTTGCGAAGTAGACGTTACGCAGTTTCATGGGTCGTGTCCTTTTGAGCTAGGGACGGGGTGGGAAAATCGTATTGGGTCAGGCGCTGGCCATTGTTGGCAAAGACGCTGACGGCCTCTGGCGACCAGCCAAGGGGGAACTCGGAAGGGGGTACAGGGGCGGCTGCTGGCATCCGCATGATGAACCGCGTCTGGCCTGCTGTCGCGCTGACCAAACGATCCGCGCCAAGGTATTCGATGCTGGAGATCCGCGCGGTGGGGCCGCGGGGTGCCACATGTATGTCCTCGGCCCGCAAACCGATCAGGTGGGGCTGGCGCACATCGGGGAGGGCCCCGCCCGCTAGATCGGCAGGGTCGAATAGCGCCATCGGCGGCGTACCGATAAAGCCCGCGGTGAAGGTCGTGGCAGGACGGGCATATATGTCCTGGGGGGTACCGGCCTGCTCGATCCGGCCTTGGTTCATGACAATAATCTGGTCGGCCATTGTCATTGCCTCGACTTGATCATGCGTCACATACACGACAGTCAGACCAAGCTGTTGCTGCAGCGCGCGCAGCTCGACTCGCATCTCGGTCCGCAACTTGGCATCAAGGTTCGACAGAGGTTCGTCCATCAGGCAAATCGGACGTTCGCTGATCACCGCTCGGGCCAGGGCCACACGCTGCTGCTGTCCGCCTGACAGTTGCGCTGGCTTGCGATCCAATAGGGTGCTCAGGCCCATCATCTCGGCCACACGCGACAGGCGCTGGATACGCACTGCTTTGGGGGTTTTGCGTACCTTCAGACCAAAGAGGATATTCTCGGCGACGTTCAGGTGTGGGAAGAGGGCATAAGACTGGAACACCATTGATACGTTCCGGCCATTCGGCGTGGTGTGCCCTACATCTTTACCGTTAATTACAATTGAGCCGCTGGTCTGCTGATCCAATCCAGCGATTAACCTCAGTAGGGTCGATTTTCCGCATCCGGACGGCCCTAGTAGGACTGAAAACTCTCCCTGCCTCAAGGTCACAGACACGTCGCGCAGCGCATAACTCTCGCCAAATGCGCGGGTCAAGGAGGAGATCTGGATGGGGTCTTGGGTGTTCTGCATACGTGTGCAGAGACCATCAAATGGCAAACGCGAAGTGACAGTAAAAGAATATTTTATGTCAGCGAGTGAGTTTGAAGTGTGCCACGTGACCGTCAGCGCATCTCATAATGAGAATGTATAAGGGTTGTCTTCGGCGTGGTGACGAGCAAACCACCAGCAGAAAGAAAAGAAGTCCACTGGTGGCCCTGAATATCTGAAGAGGGGTGCTTTGTTGGCTGCCTTTTACTGATCGCGCACGAAGCGCTCTAGCCAAGCCGAAATCGACTCAGCGGGCGCACCGAAAAACTCGGCATTGGAGAGCAGGTCGGGGGTGACGTCACGCGGTTGTACGGGGCGCGGCAAGCCTTGTTCATTGCGGAACCAAACGTGGCTAACTGCATTGCTGTCATCTGTCTCGGCGACAAACAGGCATTTTTCCATAACATCTACCTAGTTGGCATAATTGAAGGAGATCCGGTTTCTGTTCTTTCTGCCCGTATGACAAGCCCGTTCACGAGTGATTTCAATAAATTTTTTCCAAGTGGTTGAGAAAACTTCACTAAAGTGAAATAATGACGTCATTACGTCAAAATGGTCTGCCCATGTCGAAAGATAAAAAATCCTCGGTCAAAGATGACAAATCTAAGAAGAAGAACACCTCGCTCCGGCTGGACAGCAAAACTCTCAAGGCTTTGAAACTGCGCGCGATCGAAGACGATACAAGCGTTCAGAGGATCATCGAAACCCTTGTGGAAGACTATCTGAAGAAATCCTGAAGCATGACAATCTTACCCGTTCCTACGTACTTGGTTCCGGCCTCGGCGCTTGACGCTTTTTCAGGCGCACCGTCGGGCAAACTGACCGCGCAACTGATCCGCAGCGAAGACGACTCAGCTTTTGACCTGTTGGACACGTTTGACGAAGACCTGCGCCAGCGTGGCATGTGCCTGCTACAGGTGGGCGCTCAGCTTATCCTCTGGACCTCAGATGGCGCGATGATTGCGCAGTCTGATGTCGCGTCTCCAGCTCGCTTTGTCGCCGACCTTCCCTCGGGTGCGGTCAGAGAAACCCTTGGCTTTGTTCCCGCACTCCGGAGTCTGGTCCCATTGGGGCAAGGGCGTTGGTCCACCGCGCATATTGCGGTTGTTGACGAAGAAGAGAAAACGCAGGCTCGCGCGAAATTCCATGTGCTGACAACAGAGACTGGACAAGGCGTTGCTATCGCACAACTGCAGAGCTTGCGAGGCTACGACAAAGCCTTTGATCAATTGCAGAATGATCTGGTTTCGGCAGGAGGCGTTCCTTTGGCCGACGCCCACCCGCTGGAGGCTCTGTTTCCTGATCATCAACCCTACGTCGCCAAGCCCGAACTGTGTCTGGCCCATGATGCCACAGCGTTCGAAACTGCCAATGCGATCATCGGGGCCTATCTGCCTGTCGCCCGACGCAACGAGCAGGGCGTGATTGACGATATTGATGTCGAGTACTTGCACGACTACCGGATTGCCCTGCGCAAAATCCGGTCGGTGACGAGCCTATTCAAAGGCGTGTACTCCGAAAAGCAGACGGAAAAGCTAAAGCTGCGGTTTTCTAATCTGATGGCCCCTACAGGGCGGCTGCGAGATCTGGATGTGTACCTGCTTGAGCGCGACTTCTTCTTCGATCTTTTGCCAAAAAGTCTGCACGGCGGGCTGGAGCGCATGTTCGAGATGTTCGCGGCCGAGCGCGCTGAGGCACTCCGGAAACTGTCAAAGCATCTGAAGAGCAAAAGCTACGAGGCAGAGATCACGAAACTGATCCACCTGTTCGACACGCCAAAGAAGTTGCACACGGGGCCGGCGGCGGACGAACCCGCTCATGATTTCGCATCTGCTCTGATCTGGAAGCGTTATCGCAAGATTTGCAAAATCGCTGCGGGAATCGATGACCAAACAGAGGATGAAGAAGTCCACGAACTGCGTATCCAGTGCAAGAAACTGCGCTACCTGATGGAGTTCTTTCAACCCGCATTCCCGAAGAAAGAGTTCAAGTCGTTGATCAAACCACTGAAAAAGCTGCAGGATAATCTAGGACTGTTCAACGACTATTCGGTGCAACAAGAGAGCCTAAAAGACTTCCTCGACGGGCTGGGGGCCGGCGATCACGTGGGCAACATGCAACTTGCGCAAAGCGTCGGTGCTTTGATCGCGGTGCTGCACCAACGTCAGCTCGATGAAAGGCAAAAGGTCGTCGAGAGTTTCACAGCGTTCAATAGTCCGGAAACACAAACAACTTTCCGAGATCTTTTCCACGGCGGGGAGGGGTAACAATGAAAATCATTGCTTGCTATTCAAACAAGGGAGGCGTCGGCAAAACTGCGACCGCCGTGAACCTAGCTTATGCACTGGCAGATGCCGGACGCAGGACCTTGCTCTGCGATCTGGACCCGCAGGGGGCGTCGAGCTTCTATTTCCGTGTGAAACCGTCCAAAAAGCTGACTGAAACGAAGTTCTTTGATGATGTTGAGCGTTTCACCAAGTCGATCCGTGGTAGCGACTACGACAATCTGGACATTCTGCCCGCGAATATGACGTTTCGCGACTTCGACGTATTTCTCAGCCGGATGAAGAACAGCCGTTCACGACTAAAAAAGGCGCTGAAATCGGTAAAGAGCGACTATGATGTTATCCTTTTGGATTGCCCCCCGAATATCTCTACCCTGTCTGAAAACGTCTTCAGTACGGCAGACGGCATCGTGGTGCCTGTGATACCTACGACCCTGTCCCAGAGGACGTTTCAACAACTCGAGGAGTTCTTTCGCGAGAATGGACTACCCCCAAAAAAACTTCATGCATTCTTCTCAATGTCCCAAGGGGTGAAGTCTCTGCACGGTCAGACTATGGAAGAAATGCGCAAAGAGCATAAGAAGCGCTTCCTCAACACGCAGATCGCCTTTGCCTCCGATGTCGAGCGGATGGGCGTGCACCGAGCCCCAGTGGTGGCCACAGCGCCCCGCAGCGCGGTCTCAGTGGCCTATCGACAGTTGCATGATGAAGTGATGGAAAGGCTGAGCAAAGCATGAGCGCGCCCACGGAAATCGAGAAGAAGTTCCTCGTTATTGAGTGCCCTGCTTTGGACGACTTCAAAGCCGAAGTCGTCCGCCAAGGTTACATCACATCTGGCGAGGATAGCATTGAGGTGCGGGTCCGCCAAAAGGGGCAGGGCTACTATATCACCGTCAAATCCAAAGGCACTCTCGCGAGGTCGGAATACGAAACTGCAATAGAGCTAGCCCAGTTTGAAACACTCTGGCCTGCGACCGAAGGCCGACGTTTGGAAAAGACCCGATACACCGGCGCACTGCCGGGTGGCGCGGCGGTTGAACTTGATATCTTCGAGGGCCACTTGGCAGGGTTGCAATTGGTCGAGGTTGAGTTTTCCTCGGTCGAAGAAGCTAAGGCATTCAAAGCGCCTAGCTGGTTTGGCGCAGACGTAACCGAAGACAAACGCTATAAAAATAGTGCATTGTCGGTAGCTGATCAGCTCCCGACATAAAAGAGTCTCTGTTCGGGGGCCTACCTTCACAGAACTGCAGAATTTGATCTGTAAGCTAACCCGAATGTGCGCCTGCTGCTTCAGCGCGGCGGGCCAGACCGACAGACTAGACTTTCAGGAAACCAAACGGTGCCCCAGATCGATCCGATTGCGGAAAACTTGTCCCTGCTGATCGCGGAGATGGATGGCCAATTGCAAAAGCTGGTCACCTATTTCAAGGATCCGCAGTCCAAGTTGGCAGCGCAATTGATGCAGCGGTCAGGCTATTCGGGAAACCTCTCTTCTCGTGTGAGTAAAGCATGCCTGGCCGCTATGATCCGGGAAAAACAGGACAATCGAACGGACCTGCATCTGCAGGGCATCGATACGATTGCACGGAATCTGGACCTGATCGCGCGTCTCGCTCGCCGCGCTGTAGGTCAAGCCGAGAAGATCGAGCGCAAGAAGCTGCTACGAGCAGCCGAATATGTGGCACCGCTTGGTCGTGTGCGAAAAACGGTGGGGCGGATTCAGGCGGCATTGGCGGATCGGGATAGCAAGCTTGCGGTCACGATTGGCAAAGAGCGACAGTCCATCGAAAAATTCCACGCAATTCTTTTCGCGGCCTACACCCGCGAGATGGAAGGGTCGAAACACACGCAAGATCTGGCCTTTGCTCTGCTGACTCTGAACGAGACCACGCGGATCGGAGAGGCGCTGCAGGCCATTTCCGAGGCGATCCTGTCGATCAACATCGGGCAGTCCGTTCGTTTCGAGAAATACTTTACCCTGCGCAGCGTCTTGTCCTCTGTGTCCGCAGGCAAAGAGGTGGCGCTGACACCGTTGGCCGAAACGCGCTCTGGCTCTGCGATTTCGAGCGTCAGGATGCAGGGACCCAGCGGCGATACGATCTCTGCCGTGTTCAAGGACGGCGACAAGCGCAAGGTCAAGGAAGAGCGGGTTGGTGTAAAGAGCTGGAACTCGGTCTATCCGGGTCTGGCCCCTGAAATCCTGTCCTACGAGAAAAGCGGGAAATCTGCGGCCCTGTTGATCGAACACCTCGATGGCGAGACTTTCGAAGACATCCTTCTGGGGGGCAGCGACGACGCCTTGGCCGAGGCGCAAACAGCCTTGCATCGCACGGTCCGGGATATCTGGAGGCAGACAGCCAGCCCCGAACCAGCAGTCATGAAGGCGATGGAGCAGCTGTCTAAACGGATGACGGACGTCTACCGCCTGCACCCTTGGTTCGCGAAGGGCGCGCAGAATGTGAATGGCTGCGTCGTGCACGGCTTTGATGATCTAATCGCCGAAGCGGCAAAACGAGAAGAGCGGCTTTCAGCGCCTTTCTCGGTGTACATCCACGGTGATTTCAATCTGGACAACGTGATCTATGACCCCGTCAGCGCCAAGATCCGTTTCATCGATCTGCACAGGTCGCGCTACATGGACTACGTGCAGGATGTCTCGGTCTTTATGGTGTCGAATTATCGGCTTCAAGTGCTGGACCGATCCACCCGTCAGCGCATCGCCCGCGTCGCGACGGATATGCACCAGATGGCCTCTAAATTTGCGCGCCGACAGAAGGACGCGACTTACGACTACCGGTTGGCCTTGGGGCTGGCGCGCTCGTTCGCCAGTTCGACTCGCTTTGTCGTCGATCAAAACCACGCGCGGCGGATGCTGCTGCGTGCCCGCTATATCCTAGAAACCGCGCTGGCCGTGCCCGAGGGGCGTGAGGCGCGTTTCAAACTGCCCATAAGGGACCTCTTTTATGACTAAACGCATAGGCGTGATTGGCACGCCGGGAAAATGGTCGACCGAGGCTTTGGCCGACGCTTTTGCGGAACGCACGGGCTATCGGCAGGTGATCGACATGGCGGATGTCCGGCTTGATCTGGAAAACCGCTCGTTGATGTGCGGTGACCTTGATCTGTGCGGTCTGGACGGGCTGGTGCTGAAGAAGGCTGCGGAAATCTACAGTCCCGATGCATTGGACCGGCTGGAAATGCTCCGCGTGGCAGAGGCGCGTGGGGTTCGCGTCTTCAGCCCTACAGAACGCGTGATCCGCTTAATGGACCGCTTGGCCTGCACAGTGACGCTGTCGAATGCGGGTCTGCCGATGCCGCCCACCACCATCACAGAATGCGTCGAAGACGCCCGTACCGCGTTGAACCGCTATGGGTCTGCCGTGTTCAAGCCGCTCTTCTCGACCAAGGCCCGCGGGATGGTGCTGCTAGACGCGGACGCCCCCGATGCCGAGGCGCAAATCGCGGCGTTCAAAGCGGCCAATCCCGTGATGTACATTCAGGCCAAGGCGGATTTGTCGGGGCATGATCTGGGCATGGTGTTCCTGAACGGTGCGTACTTGTGCACCTACGCCCGCGTCAGTCAGAACGACAGCTGGAATACGACGATCCACTCTGGGGGCAAATACGCGCCCTACGAGCCGACGCCCGAGCTGATCGAATTGGGCCGCCGTGCACAAGAGCCTTTTGGCCTGACCTTCACCACTGTCGATATCGCGCTCACGCCGAAGGGGCCGATTGTCTTTGAAGTCTCGGCCTTTGGCGGCTATTCCGGCGCGTTGAAAGGATGCGGGATCGATGCGGCGGCTTTGGTGGCCGAATATGTGATCTCCGAGGTATCTGCATGACCACTGCCCAACTGAGCGCTGCGGATGTACTGGCGCAACTTGATCTAGCTGCCGCCGGAGAGGAAGGGTTTGCGCTCAAGGTCGGCGAGATCAGGATCAGGGTTTTGTGTCCAGAGCCCCTGCGTGGCCGATTGATGACATATTTCGCGGACGTTCTGTCCGATGAGGCAGGCGCGGTCACCGTCCACCTACTGCCTGACCAACATATGTTGCCAGAGCCTGCATGGACCGATTGGCTGCGCGAAGGTGGCAAGATCGGTCGCAAGGATGCGATCTGCGATCTGGACGGCGCGCGCCTGATCCGCAAAGTGCGCAGCGGCGTGACTTTTTTCCAGTCGTTCGATCATGCAGTAGCTTTTGGGCCGCTGGAGCAAAATGAAAGCACCGTTATCAACTTCATCAATACGCAGGCTCTTAACATAGCTTTGCGCAAAGGATGGCAGTTGGCGCATGCGGCTGCGGTCACGAATGGACGTCAGACGCTGGCAATTTCCGGCCTGTCGGGCGGTGGAAAGTCCACGTCAATTTTGCGTCTAATGGATATCGACGGGCTGTCTTTCCTCAGCAACGACCGCGTTTTGATCAAAGGTGGTGCGCCTGTTCAGGCGCTTGGGATACCGAAGCAGCCACGTATCAATCCGGGCACGATTCTAGGCAATCCGCGTCTGGCGGACATGCTGACAGAGACGCGGATCGAAGAGTTGAACGCAATGGACACTGCAGATTTGTGGGCACTCGAAGACAAACATGATCTCGTGATCAGAGACATTTACGGGCCAGGGCGGGTGCGCTTCGATGCACCCATGACCGATTTTTGGGTGCTTAACTGGAGCCATGGGGCTGAGGAGGACACACGCATCAGCGAAGTCGATCTTTCCTCTCGCCCGGACCTGCTGCAAGCCATTATGAAAAGCCCTGGTCCCTTCTATCAGCATGTCGATGGTAGCTTCGAGCCGAACGGAAACGCGCCTGATCCTGCGCCCTATCTAGATGCTCTGAAGGGTGTGCGGGTCTGCGAAGTATCGGGCAAGATCGATTTTGACAAGATTGCCGCAGCAGGGCGCGATCTGTTCGATGGCTGAGCCGCGCTATGTCGCTTTTCTGCGCCATGGGGACTACCACCAGCGCAAGGGAGTGCCCTCGGCGCGGCAGCCATGGGCACTGACGGAAGAAGGAATTGCTCAAGCTCAAGCTGGCGCGGCTCTGCTGCAGGAGATGATTTCTAAGTTCGATTTGGTCCTGTCACCAAAGATTCATAGCTCTCGGCAACTGCGGGCGTGGCAAACCGCAAGCATTCTGGCTGAAGGCCTAAAAGCATCCGGCTTTCGCATTGAAGAGATCGCCGAGACTTCGGCGTTAGGCGAGCGCAGCCTTGGCAGCGCAGCAAACCTGACAGTCGCCGAGGTCGAGACCGCCTTGCGAAATGATCCTCGATATGATGCGCCACCCAAGGGTTGGAAGTCTGAGAGCAATTACTGCCTGCCGCTCGAGGGCGCAGAAAGCCTGATCCAATCCGGTGCGCGTGTTGCCGCGTACATTACCCAGACCGCAGAGCCTGGTCAGTTGACCGTCTTCGTGGGGCATGGCGCATCCTATCGGCACGCCTGCTACCATTTGGGCATTTTAAACCGCGAAGAGATCGCGAGCTATTCCATGTTTCACGCTCGCCCGTCACTGATCTGTCATCAAAACGATGGTACATGGCGTCACTTGGCTGGCGCGTGGAAGGTCCGTCCCCCAAAGGACGAGCCTAAGGATTAATCCCAATTCCCTGAGCGTTGGCGCACGCAGGCGACGCGGAGGGGCAGGGATGACTGAACTCAACAAGGCCTTGGGCAAACGACTGGCTTTGCCGCCAATCATTGATACAGAATCATGCCTCGGGGACCTGCCTCGAACGCTTGGCCCTTGGCCCGAGGCGCGTTCAGAACAAATTGCATCTTGCTTGGCCAGTGCTCGTACGCACGGAGGATGGCAATGGCCCGATCAACCAGTCGTTTTTGTATCTGACCCCCATGCGGATGCCGAAGGGTTCCTGCGTTCTTTGATTGGCGCAGGTGCAATCCGCCGCAATCAAGATAGGATTACGCTTACGCAGTTCGGCCAGCAGGCGCGCATCATTTTGGGCGGCGATAGTTTGGACAAAGGCCCGAGCAATCTGGCGCTCTTGGACGCCATCGCTAGCGTGATCGATGCAGGCGCAAACGTCCAAATCCTTGCCGGCAATCATGATCTGCGCATGCGCATGGCCATCGGTGCGGTTCAAGGAGAGCGTACCGTGCTGAATGAACACCTTTTCGTCCGCATGGTGTCAACGGCGGAGTAAAATTCGGCCATTGTGGCGGAGCAAAAGTCGGCCAGTTTGGGGCGAGCGCCTTGGAGCGTGCGGCCCTCATATAGCAAGCCCGGTCCAAGGCGCATTGGCCGTCAGGCCAATTCTGTGAGG
>NZ_JBGFGN010000105.1:0-55133 GCF_041224595.1 Donghicola sp. XS_ASV15
TGTTGGTTTTGGTCATCGGGGTCTCCGTGTGGTTCGTGGTTGAAGCGGTCAAACTCCACCTCGACCATACACCTCGATGGCCACCCGGGATTACACCGTTGGCGGTGCGGAAATTACACCACGTGCTCGGACACTAACAAACAGGACCAACACTTGTTCTACCGGCAAACGGAGGAACGTTGCGTGAAATCATATCATATTTATACTTCTGGCGAAAAACCTCAACTAGTAGATCTGGAAATTCCGACTCCCTCAGAAGGAGAGATTCGCCTCCGGATCACGGCGTGCGGTCTGAACTTCGCCGATCTCTTGATGATCAAAGGCAAATATCAGGACACCCCGCAGGCCCCCTTTACTCTGGGAATGGAAGTCGCCGGGATCGTTGATGCCCTTGGACCCGGCGTCACCGAACCCGCTATCGGCACACGGGTCGCACTGTTTTCAGGCCAAGGCGGCCTGGCAGAATACGGGTGCTTTCCTGCGGATCGCGCCATTCCGTTGCCAGACAATATGACCGAAGTGGATGCTGCCGGATTTCAAATCGCTTACGGAACCTCTCACTTGGCGCTGGACTACAAGGCTCGCTTGCAGCCCGGAGAAACCTTGTTAGTTCTTGGCGCAGCAGGAGGCGTGGGCCTGACCGCTGTGGAGATCGGCAAAGTTATGGGGGCCAAGGTAATCGCCTGCGCCCGCGGGTCCGAGAAACTGGAGATCGCCAAAGACTATGGCGCAGACCATGTGATCGACGCCACGAGCGAAGACATCAGAGACGTCGTGAAGTCATTGGGCGGCGCGGACGTGGTGTATGACCCCGTCGGCGGAGAGCAATTCACTGCGGCCTTCCGCGCGACGAACCCAGACGGTCGCCTGCTGGCCATCGGCTTTGCCAGCGGCGACGTGCCGCCCATTCCCGCAAACCACATGTTGGTCAAAAACCTGACCGTGATCGGGATGTACTGGGGCGGATATCTGAAATTCAACGCCAAAGCTCTGACCGATAGCATGGCGCAGCTGTTTGCATGGTACAGTGAAGGCAAGATCAAGCCCCACGTCAGCGAGACGTTTCCGCTCGATCAGGTGGCTGAAGGGCTCGAGATGCTCAAGTCCCGCAGGTCCACCGGCAAGGTCGTCATTACGATCTGATTACATCTGGTCGTAGGCTTGACGCAGTAGGTCGGCCATCCGCAGGCCGGCCTCACCCTTGATCGCGTCTGACAGATACATGTTGATCTTTTTCGAGGGCAGTTCTGGCAGCGCGCCCTTGTGCTGCACCCGCTCCAAATGAGGCGGCTCGGTACCTTCGAGCATGGCGTTCAATGCGAGGTCGGCGCTCACCGTCGCCTCAATCGCGCGGTCCATTTCGGACTCCACGGCCAATTCCCACGGGATGCCTGCCTCTTCGACACGTCGGATCACACCGGCGCGGAAGATACAGTGCCGACCGAAAGCCAGACGCAAGGGCCGCTGGCGCCAAGCCGATCCCCCCGGTGCCCCGATCCAGAGCAGCGGCAAGGTTTTCAGAGTTTCACCACCATCCGAAACCCCATCTTCGGTGGTCAGGATGATGTCGCATTCACCGCGGCTGTAAGCGACCTTGAGCCCCTTGGTATACAGCGAGATCAGCTGCACCCGCATCCGCGGGAATTCAGAGTTGAACTGCTGGAGAACGCGGGGAATCGCTGGGTAAACGATGTCGTGGGGCACCCCCAAAACAATTTCACCTTCGTAAACATCATCGGTCAGGCGCGACCAAACCTCGTCGTTCAGCTCCAGCATCCGGCGCGCATACCCCAACAGTTTCTCACCCGCAGGAGTCAGCGCGATCTGGCGCGCCGTCCGATCCAAAAGGTTTGTTGCCAGCGATTCTTCTAGGCGTTTCAACTGCATCGACACAGCCGACTGGGTCAGGTTCAGAAACCCCGCAGCACGGGTCACCCCGCCTGCATCTGCCACCGCCACAAAAGACCGCAGCGCAGTCAGATCCAGATTTCTGGCCATATCACAACTCCTGATGAAATACGTCACATTCATTCATTTCCAAAATGAACCAGAAAATGCCACATACATCAAGCGCGTTGATGCAACGCGCACAATCAATCAAATAATGGTGAATGACATGGCTACTCAACTCGGCAGACTTGCGATCGCAAGCAGACCTTCTTGGTTCTCATCCCTCTTTAGCGCCTTTGCCAACTTTGCTGCGATCTCGCGCCAGCGGCACGCGCTGTCCCAGCTGGATGACCGGCTTCTTCAGGATATCGGCCTGACCCAGTCCGAAGCAAAATCCGAAGCTGACCGTGCCCCTTGGGACGTCCCTGCTCATTGGCGGGTTTAATTGACAGAGGATCCTCCAAAAACCCGACCAAGTGTACTTGAAATCACGCACATCCCTGCCGATATTCACAGGCAACGGGTGTGCGTTTTTGTTTGTGCACCCAACAGCTTCGGATTTTTGGAGGATCGAAATGGCTGAATTCCGCACGACGCACGCTGGCACTAGCGCCGGTGCGGTTCGTATCGACGAGGGCCTGCGCGCCCACATGAACAAGGTTTACGGCACGATGTCCGTGGGCATGCTGATCACCGCAGCAGCCTCTTGGGCGATCTCTGGCCTTGCGACCACCGTCGATCCGGCCACCGGCAACACCGTTCTGACTGGTCTGGGCCAAGCGCTGTACACTTCGCCCCTGAAGTGGGTGATCATGTTCCTGCCGCTGGTCATGGTTTTCGCGTTCAGCGCGATGCTGAACAAGATGTCGGCTGCGGCTGCTCAGGTGTTCTTCTACGTCTACGCGGCTGCTATGGGTCTGTCGCTCAGCTGGATCTTCATGGTCTTTACCGGCGTATCCATCATCCAGACCTTCCTCGTGACGGCGATCTCGTTCGCGGGTCTGTCCCTGTATGGCTACACCACAAAGAAAGACCTCTCGGGCTTCGGCACCTTCCTGATGATGGGTGTGATCGGTCTGGTTGTTGCATCGCTGGTGAACATCTTCATCGCATCCAGCGCACTTCAGTTTGCGATCTCGGTCCTCGGTGTTCTGATCTTTGCGGGTCTGACTGCGTATGACACCCAGAACATCAAGAATACCTACCTGCAGATGGCCCACTCGGGCGATCAGGAATGGCTGGGTAAATCGGCAATCATGGGCGCTCTGCAGCTCTACCTCGACTTCGTGAACCTGTTCATGTTCCTGCTGCAGTTCATGGGTAACCGCGAATAATCACTGCGGTAGCTTAGAAACAGATAGGGCCGGTCGCGAAGACCGGCCCTTTTTTATTGCGTCGGGTCTGGGTCATAGAAGCGTGGTCATGTGTACAGAGGGAAAACGGACGTCCAGTCCGAGCGAGAGCTCAATCTCGGCCAAGGTTTTGAAGCCAAGCGCCTCGTAGAACGGAACGGCAGTGCGGGTGCTCAGGCATTCCAGCCGCCTAACGCCCTCTTCTGCGGCATGATCCATAGCGCGGTCCAGAATGGCCCGTGCAACGCCCCTACGGACAAAATCGGGCGAGGTCACAACATGACGGATGTGCCCCATTCCAGCGGGCGTAGAGGCGCTGAGCGGGCTAGACCAACTCCATCCCCCTGCAGCGACGATCTGCCCCTGAGGCGTCTCTGCGACGTAGTAGGAGCCAGAACGCAAAAGCTCGGGCCGGGCCACACTGATCCGCGGCAAAGCGCGGCGCAAAAGCTCGGACGGATAGTCGCGTTCCAGAAGCACCGGATAGGACAATTGCAGCAGGGCGGTCACCCGCTCGGCATCGCCGATCTCGGCAGGCCTGATGGTATAGATTAAAGGTAAAGGTGGCATGGTCTCTCTCCATTTCGCCGGGTGAAAATTTCTTTGAGAAATCTCCGGCGCGACCATGCTTTAAAATAAAAAGAGCCGCGCCAGTGTTTGCTGGTGCGGCTCTTTTGTCTGGTGATCCAGAAGGCTTACTTGATTTTGCCTTCTTTGTACTCGACATGCTTGCGCACCACCGGATCGTACTTACGTACGACCATTTTTTCGGTCATAGTGCGTGCGTTCTTCTTGGTCACGTAGAAGTGGCCCGTGCCAGCGGTCGAGTTCAGACGGATTTTGATAGTGGTAGGCTTCGCCATGGTACTCTCGTCTTTCGCTAGGTCGGGCGGTGTTTGCGGCCACCCGCGTGTAATCTCTTGAACCCCGCCTTTTACGGTTGGCGGGCAAAGAGTCAACACCATTCGAGCAGAAAAAGCAGGTTAATTGCGCGGAGAGCCTATAAGCCGGATTCTGTCCAAGCGTAAACGCTTTGGATGACCATTCATCTTGGCGCGCAGTTGCCTGCGTGCCTCTAGCTGCCAACCCGAACCTCCGGGCCAAGACGACCCTGCGGACATGCCGCGCGAGGTTCCTATTCGGCATTGCTCCAGGTGGGGCTTGCCATGCGGGGCCTGTTACCAGTCCCCCGGTGGTCTCTTACACCGCCGTTTCACCCTTACCCCGATAAACGGGGCGGTCTGTTCTCTGTGGCGCTTTCCCTCGGGTTACCCCGGCCGGGCGTTACCCGGCACCTTTGTCTTGTGGAGTCCGGACTTTCCTCGGACAGCGTACTGCCCGCGGCCATCCGGCCCTCCGCGCACATGGGGCCTTATTGGGTGTCGGGCGTGCGGTCAACGGCAAAGCGGTCGGCAAGGTTTACAGCGGCCGCCACATCCGCGCCGGACAGCGTCCCATGGGCCCATGGGCGGAAGTGCATGCGGAAGGCCTCCAGCAACACCTCTGGCTCTGCCTGTGCGGTGTAGCCATAGTCCCGTAGCGCCTGCAGGAACGTGTGCCAGCAGGCGTCAGCGTCTTGCCCCACCCCATCCGGCCATACCCCGTGTCCGCGCCGCGACAGGCCCAACCAGTCAAATCTGCGCCCAGGATCGACCTTGCGCCCAGGCGCAACGTCGGAGTGCCCGACAATCCGATGATCAGGGATATCCCAGCGCCCGCGAATCTGGTCCAGCAGATCGACCAGAGCGTCCATCTGCTGGACGGAAAACGGGCTCTCCCCATCATTCACGATCTCGATTCCAATAGATCGCGAGTTGATGTCCGCCACGCCCGCCCAATGGGACAGTCCCGCGTGCCACGCCCGCCGATCCTCATCCACCAACGGAAAAACGCCCCCTGTCGGACAGAGGGCGTAATGGGCCGAAACTTCGAATTCAGGATCGCAAAGACGGTCGAGCGAGCCGTCCAAATCCATCACCGTATAGTGCAGCACGATCATGTCGGGCTGCACATCCCCTTTGCGGGGGCCGTGATTGGGCGACCGGCTCAACGCACAGCGTTGCGGAAGGGTTGCGGATCCCATGTGCAGGCAAACCCATCCCCATCGGGATCTACACCCAAGCGGTCCTTTTCAGGACCGCCTTTGGCGAGGAATGCCGCCTGCGCCAAATCGGCCGAGGCATAATCCGCACAAGCGCGCGCATACTTAGCCTCTGCTCGGAATGAGCTTCGCTTGTACAGCGGCTGCCCCACGCGGTTGTTGGTGGCCAAGGCATAGGACACCACATTCACGCTGCCATCGGGACGCGAGGGCAGCGCCTCGGGCTGAATGACGGTATAGAGGCTGCGATTGCGTTCGATCAGCTCTTTGTCATCCTCGATGCTCCGTTCGTTGCTAACCGCAGAGAAGTCATTCTCGGATGACATACCATTGGGCGCCGCCACCAGCTCGGGCGCGGGGTTTGACGGGCTGGCCTGTAGCGGCACAGCCCCGCTGTTTGCAGCAGCAAGGTTCGCGGTGTTGATCGCCTCTTCGGACGCAGCCTTCACCTCGGCCAGCGTGCGGGCTCGCGGTGGCTGGCCCGGCGTCAGTGTGCCGACATTCCCCAAGGTCTCTTGCGACACCACAGGCGCAGACGGGATCCCGCCGCTCAACTGGGCCTCACGCGCCGAACGGTAGTTGTTCGATGTGATTCCCGCTGCGCTGTCGGGTACGGTTGGCCCGCATGCGGACAACCCAGCCAAAGCCAACAGAACCAATCCCGTGTGTCGAAGCATCATTTCACCTCAAAGTTGTGCTATCTCAGCACTTACCACCACTTGGCCGGTTTGGAAACAAACCCTGCAGCCTGTTCCAGCGCGTAAGCGGTATTCAACAGATCGCCTTCCTCGAACGGGCGGCCAATCAGCTGAAGACCCAGCGGCAGACCTTTGGAGTCGAGCCCCGTGGGCACTGCCACGCCGGGCAGACCGGCAAGGTTCAGCGTCACGGTAAACACGTCGTTCAGGTACATCTCGACGGGGTCCGCGCTCTTCATCTCACCCAGACCAAAGGCCGAGGTCGGCGTTGCGGGCGCCAGAATCGCATCCACGCCAGCGGCAAACGCATCTTCGAAGTCGCGCTTGATCAGGGTGCGCACCTTGCGCGCCTTGTTATAATACGCGTCGTAGAAGCCTGCGGACAACACGTAGGTGCCAACCATGATGCGGCGCTTCACCTCGTCACCGAACCCTTCGGCACGGGTCTTTTCGTACATCTCGTTGATACCATCGCCAGCCGACAGTTTCGCACGGTGGCCGTAACGCACGCCATCGTAGCGGGCGAGGTTCGACGAGGCCTCTGCAGGCGCGATGACATAATAGGCAGGCAGAGCATACTTGGTGTGCGGCAGGCTGATCTCGCGGATTTCAGCGCCAGCCGCTTTCAGCATCGCCGTACCTTCGTCCCAGAGAGTCTTGATCTCTTCGGACATCCCTTCGGGGCGGTACTCTTTGGGAATACCGATGACCTTGCCGCGGATATCACCGGTCAGCATGGCTTCGAAGTTCGGAACCGGCAGGTCGGCGCTGGTCGAATCCTTCATGTCGTGACCGGCCATCGCTTCGAGCATGATCGCTGCGTCGCGCACGGTTTTCGTCATCGGACCCGCCTGATCAAGCGAGCTTGCATAAGCAATGATGCCCCAACGAGAGCAACGGCCATAGGTCGGCTTGATGCCCACAGTACCGGTGAACGCAGCAGGCTGACGGATCGAGCCACCGGTGTCGGTGCCTGTTGCCGCCAGACACAAGTCTGCCGCCACAGCCGCAGCCGAACCACCCGAAGACCCGCCGGGGGTCAGCTTGCGGTCGTCAATCTTCCACGGGTTCACCGAGTCACCATAAACCGAGGTCTCGTTCGAGCTGCCCATAGCGAACTCGTCCATGTTGAGTTTCCCCAGCATGACAGCGCCCGCGTCCTGCAGCTTTTGGCTGACGGTCGACTCATATTCGGGGACAAAGCCTTCCAGAATGCCGCTCGCCGCTTGGCTCGCCACACCCTTGGTGCAGTACAGGTCTTTCATGCCGATGGGCAGACCGCACATGGCAGGCGCGTCGCCAGCCTTCAGGCGCTCATCTGCAGCCTTCGCACGCTCCAGCGCCAATTCAGGGGTCTTGTGGACAAAGGCGTTCAGCGCAGCAGCCCCATCAATCGCAGTCAAGCACGCTTCGGTCAGCTCGACCGACGTCACATCACCCTTGCGCAGCGCATCACGCGCTTCGGCCAGCGTCAGTTTATTCAGCTCGGTCATCGGATCACTCCACCACTTTCGGCACGGCAAAGAAGCCCTCGCGGGCGTCAGGGGCATTCGACAGGACCTTGTCCTGATAACTGCCATCGGTGACCACGTCCTCGCGGCGCTTCAAACGCTGCGGCGTAACCGAGGTCATGGGCTCTACGCCCTCAACATCCACCTCACCAAGCTGTTCGATAAAGCCCAGAATGCGGTTGAACTCTTCGGCCAGCGCAGGAAGCTGGTCGTCCTCGACCTTGATCCGGGCCAGTTTCGCCACTTTTGCGGCAGTGCCAGTGTCGATCGACATGGGCCATCTCCGTGTGTCTCGTATTTCCCTCGGGCTTTACCGCCCAAAGCCCGCGCCCGCAAGCATCAGACCACCCGCACCCGCCATGAAACGCGCCCAATCCTTCTTCTTTGCTAAAATACCCCCGCCGGATCGGTACCCTGTATGTGTCATGAAGGCGCATGCAGGGTCAATTTTCCGAAACTTTTCCGAAACTTCAAACTGTTAAGCTCCCGTCATGTCTCGCGTTGTCTCAGGTCAGCGCGGCGAAAAATGTATATATTTACGGAGCTTAACAATACATGACTCATTACTACAGACTAAAGCCACAACAGCTAAAAACTCTGACCAAAGGCAGGCACTGCGACGGCCAAGGCCTTTACTTCAATGCCAGAGGCGAAGGGCGCGGCCAATGGGAATTTCGCTTTAAACTCTGGGGCGTGGAGCATTGGACAGGCCTAGGCGGTTATCCAGCGATTGGCCTTAAGGACGCTCGGGAACGCGCGGAGGCGGCTCGGAAGGCTGTCGCGAACGGAGACAATCCGATTAAAATGAAGCGGCGAGAAAAGGCGCTGCTGAACGTTGAAAACGGATCTCTCGCGGTACTCGTTGAAAAAACGCACGACTCCCTCCGAGCGGAACTCAAACACGGTGACCCAACGAACAAGTGGTCGTCTCCCCTGCGCACCCATGTTCTGCCGAAACTAGGGTCCACACCGATCATGAAAATCGATGCACATGATTTGGCCCATTGCCTGCAGGCCGCTTGGAAGAAGGCTCCAGAGTCCGGTCGCAAGTCGATGAACTGTCTACGCAAGGTTTATAAATACGCCTTCGCGCATGGCTTTGACGTGGATATCTCCGAAATCGAGAAGGCTGAGACGCTACTCGGGCCGCGTTTGAAATCACAGAAAAACATGCCCGCAATGCATTGGAGGGACGTTCCTGAATTTTACAGCAGCTTAAATGACATCTCGATTGATCACCTCGCCCTGCGTCTGTTGATCCTGACAGGGTTACGGACCGACCCGATCCGTCACTTGCAACTGGAGCAGATCGAAGGCGACGTCTGGACCGTGCCCGAAGATCACGTGAAAGGTCGCGTGGGACACGCAAAAACCTTCCGTTTGCCGCTGGGTCCAGAAGCGCTGGCTGTCATTGAACTGGCGAAGTGTCATGAGTGGGATGGCTTCCTATTCCCCAATTCGAAAGGGAAAGCGCTAGATCGCATGGCCTTAATCAAGTTGATGAAAGGGTTCGGGATCGCAGCACGTCCCCACGGGTTCAGGTCGGCAGTGCGCACTTGGATTTCAGACACCACCGATACGGCTGAGGAAGTCGCAGAGGCCTGCATCGGGCACTTTGAGGCTAACAAGGTGGTGAAGGCCTACAAGCGCACGGACTTCTTCGAAAAACGGGTGCCGATTATGATGGAGTGGGAAAAATACGTGATCAGCGGCAAAAGTTAAAAAGTGTAAACGCCGTTTTAACGATCCTCTGGTACCTATGTTTCCATAGCAGAGGACAACAATATGAAAGACAAATTTATCAGATGTAACCAAGTCGTAGAACTGACCGGCCAGAGCCGCTCCACAATCTACCGGAAGATCGCGAATGACGCGTTTCCGAAGCCCATCAAGACCAGTGCGCGGGCCAGCCGCTGGCGGTTAAATGAGGTCATAGAATGGATGGAAAGCCTTCCCCGACTTTAAATGCCTAAGCAGGCCGAGTGTATATCGCTCGGCCTGTTTGCTTTGACAGATGTACTCTGCCGATCACCTCGATCTTGGCTCAACATCATCCCAGTGCTTGTTCTTTGGCAATGTCTTGGCACGTCGGGCAATATCGTTGATTGATACCGGCATAAAATCCCAAACATCCACCCCCACATTGACCGAGTTATTCGAGCCTTTCCAGTTGTTATGGACGTGGCCGAACAACTGCAGCGCCCCTTTGCGCGCGTGGTTCCAGGTGATCATCGGGTAATGGCAGAGGGTATTGGCAGGTCCGTTTGCGCCGTCTCGAAGTTCAACCAACTGGGACACTGACGTCCAAGGCAACTCCAGCGTCGGCGCAAGATCGTGGTTACCCACGATCAGATGTTTCTCTGCCCCTGGAAGCTGGAGAAAAATAGCCTCCAAGTACGCAGGGTCTTTAGCCTTCGCGCCGAAGGCAAAGTCGCCCAAGATCCAGAGATGGTCTTCCGGCCCGACAAACTTCCACATGTTTTCGATTAGGGCCGCGTCCATTTGTGCGACGGAGCCAAATGGACGCTTGCAGTGGGACAAGATGTTCTCGTGCCCAAAATGGGTATCGGCTGTGTACCAGATTTTCATATATTCAGCCCGTCCTCGGCAAAACAATGCCTTACTGCCAAAATAGGAGTATTGGAGCAAGAAGAAAAATCGGCGCTCCGCGGTCATTCACCAAATTGGCTATCGCTGTGTCGCAGCTTCCCAGAACCGATTCTTCACGGGATCGCGTAGCATCATCCAGTAATTAGAAGTCCGCAGTGCGAGAAGCAACTGAAATTAGTGCAGGGGCTAAGAGCCAGACTCAACGAGTGTTTGACGGCCAATGCCCTGGTGCCACGACGGTTGACACGCTTAGCAAAATACTGTGACTCGGCGGCGCAAGCCGAAATGCTATAAAAGGGGTTCTTTATTTTGTGGGAATGGATTGCGTCAGCTATTGATAAGATTTCCGCCTTCATGCCTGGCAAATATACAGGGATAGGGATTAGTTTGCTCTTGATTGGGATAACATGGAAATTTAGCGATGCTCCCTACGCTAACTGGGTAGCTCTTGGCACGGCATTACTTTCCCTTGATGCGTTTGTCAGAAGTATTGGCGCTCCATGGGCGGTTGGAGTTGTTCTTTCATTATGGGTATCATTTCTAACCGCTCCGGCATTTTTCCGAGCAGTTTCTGCATCATTTGCTATTGAGGACACAAATAAATGCGTCGCATCTTGGTCAGAAAATACTGACCAAGATCCAGGAAACTGCAAAGATAGCCTCAAGCTCTGGCTCAAAGGGAACTAAGCTTTCCACTCAAAAATTATTCCCTTAATTTCCGCATTTCGGGCCCCTTGCAGCCATTTGCGGATCCGCTCTATCCAAGGCGTTTGCTCGCACTGCGTCGGCACTCATCGGCCGAGGCCGTGTGAATACTCGATCGGCTCTGGGTGGTTCCGGAATAGTGTTCGCCCACTGGCAGTTCTGAGAAGTTTTGTTCCGATGTTGGCGACCACAAGCAGCTTGACAAGGAAAGCTTCCTTCACCATCTTAGAAAATCCGAGTTTTCACACAGCCTCTGCCCAGAGCGGCCTTTCGAATTAGCGCCGCGCTACCCCTCCGCATTTGCCAGACCCAACGTTCGTTAGGTGCGCAGCAATTTTGACCAACGGTAGTCATAAAGCGGAACTTTATCTGGACCGCCCGACGCCGCTCACCTGCTGAAGGAGTAGGCCCGTGGCGTTCACCACCTCACGCTTTTTCGCCGTGGTTAGCTCAGCGAATGCACACTTTTATTTCGAACATCTGGTGGTCACGAGAACACAAGGCGCTAGACTAACTCATACAAATGGCTAGACTGCAACAAGCGCTATTCTGGGGATAAAATTGCTTTATTTTGAACAACTTACAGCATCAAATCCCACTGAAATATCGGTTTTTCGGCCACTCAAAGTTGGCCCTGAAGCAGTTCTGCAAGCTTCTGTAGAGAAAGATATCGCCAAGTTACTGCCCCTGGCTGAATTCTCCTGGACGGGAAGCACTGTTCCGGTTGGAGCGGGCGTACCAGATTTACTACGGGCAAGTGTGCGGCCCGAAGTTATAAGCATAGCTGATGCGGACAGCATAACCATTGCGATTCTAGGATACTTGCGCGCGGCTCGGCGTGCTCGAGGAGAGACAATCGCGGAACGTCTGGGTTTGAACGAAAAGACTACGCTCAACAAACTAGAAAAGCTGCGAGGGCAAGGCGTGATCGAGCAAATTCAAAAGAATTTTAGCTTAGCTCAACCATGGCAGAGCATCTTGGGTGATGTTTCGGCCGTCGAGGTGAAAGTTTCTGATTGGAGGAAAGCTGTTGCGCAAGCCTCACGGAATCGCATTTTCGCACACCGGTCCTTTGTAGCTCTACCTGAAAGTGTTGCCAAACGCGTTAAGGACGAATTATCTTTCTCGTCACTGGGTTTAGGGCTGATTTCCATCGACGACAATGGCGTAAGTCGCGTCATGAAGCGAGCAAGAAAGTCATCTCCCAAGGCTTGGGCATACTATTATACTGTGGCAGCGAGAGCGGCAGGAGATTTGAAGAATTCAATCAAAAGTGTTTCAGGTTAGTATCGACGACGCTAGTAAACAGCACCCAGACTATTATTTCGTATCCGCGCTGACGCCAAGCGCTCAAAAGGCGGCTTTCCACGTCAAACGAAATGGTGATGATTTTTGCCTAAAAATCATTGCGCCAACGCAATCTCTGGAAAGAGTTCAGCGTGAAGTTTTGGCGATGCAGACCCTCGACCATCCCAACGTAGCCAAAGTAGTTGAATACGAGTACAGCGCACGCGGCGGTGAAACACGGCACTATCTAGTAGAAGAGTTTGTGGCCGGGACCGATCTTTCGCATTACCTGGCGGCTCGAGGAAAGCTGAGTCTGCAGCAGATCAAAGAAATATTTGTTCCGCTATGCGACGGTCTAAATGCACTGGCAGAAAATAATATTGTCCACAGGGATCTAAAACCCAGCAATGTCAGGGTCGATTCTTCAGGAAAACCGGTGATTATTGACTTTGGCCTTGCACGACTCCTAGACATGGAAAGCCTCACCGCAACCGTTGAGGGTGCGATGCTGGGAACTCCGAAATATTTTGCCCCAGAACAACTCCGTGGTACGAAGCGTGATATTGATCCTCGTACTGATCTTTATGCTCTAGGCGTCATTCTTTACGAGGCAGCAGTTGGGAAGCATCCATCACTGACCAATAGCCCAAAGACATTTGACGAATTAGACGAAGCCATTTGTACTTCGGAGGATTTCAAATCCGACCCTGACTATATGGATCTTGACCCAACGCTAAAGCTTGTCCTGCAACGATTGTTAGAAAAAGAAAGAGGTCGCCGACCAGCAAGTGCAGCTATGGTCGGAACCATTCTAAATGGTTTGGGGGGGCAGCAATGAGACGCGGAGCCTGGCATCAATGTGGTGCTAATAATCAGAAATTCATTCTCGAAATGCTCCAAAATGGAACAGGTGTAGGTGCAATACTTAGCCCGAAAGACTTAGCATACGAGAAGGCACAAGAATACGCGGGCCAATATAAGGACGCTGGCGCGGACGTTCTCCTCGATCCTCAATTCTACGAACCCGACTTTGCGAATGACAGGCTCTCAAGCTATCCAATCGCACAGTTTCGGCAGTCGATCGCATCTCTGGGAGCGCTTTCAGCACCCTCGTTTGCAAGTCTCACAGCTGCTCTACTTGGTGAAAATCAAGCACTCGGCTCTAGCGCGGTTATTGCACCAGCGATACCGTACGAGGCAGCTCGGCCAGATATCGCTCAGCTGAATGCTCGTCTGTTTGCTGCTGCTAAAGCTGCGGGTGACTCGCTAGGCATTCCGACCTATGCAACCATCGTCATCGGCGGTAGCGTAACCACAGCCCAAGTCGCGCAATCAATCTTATCCCAAGCCACGGGGCTCAATGCTGACGGTTGGTACTACGCTGTAGAGTTTGACAGCGCTGAGCGTCTTCCAACAGATGTCGAAGCGGTATTCCGTTACTGTTCGGCGGGCTTGACTCTCGCTTGCACGGGCAAGCCAGTCCTTCACGCATACGCAGGCCCATTGGCCGGACTTGCTTTCGGTTCTGGCGCGAGAGCCGCTGCTATTGGCTTTTGGCAAAACCTTTGGGGCTTTACACGATCTCGCTTCCAGCCATCGACAGGGCAAGGTGGTGGTGGAGATGCGCCGCCTCGCTTCTTTTCTACTCCGCTTTGGGGCACAATCGTGTACCCAGATGAATTGCTTCAACTGCCACCTGCGCTACAGAGCACTATTCTGCTACACTCGCCGTACTCAGGAGCTGTTTCAACAGTGACCGCCACTGCCTGGCAGAAATGGGATTCCTATCGGCACATGGTTCACCAAATAATTACGTATGTCAGCCCACTTGCTGCGTCTGCAGATGCACGCCAAGCAATGCAAGTTGTCGTATCAGATCTTGCTAGTGCCAATGCGCTTCACACCCAAGTCCACAATGCAGGTTTGTTACTTCGCGACGGAAGCAACTCGTATCAACCTGCGTGGGCATCGGCGGGAACGAGAATGATAGCAGATATGTCGGGAGACTATCAGTGGCTTCAGTTGCAAGGTGGGCCGTGAGCGGACGGTAGATACCTTGAGGATGATTGCACTTGATTGCCGACACAGCAACCTTCGATATCATACACGCTGCCGACCGGAGAACATCTACTTTTCCATCTCACCGCACCCTATTAGAAGCGAGCCCCGATCATCGTAACCACGATCTCGACTTCGGGAATTAGCCTAACAGACCAGCGCTTGTAGAGTTTTCGCTGCCATGCTGCATCGCCGCATGTCGATTTATTACCCATGTGCTATTCGCTGCGGATGCAACGGAGTTTTCTCCGAGAAGCATCGTATGAGCAGTTTTTCCTACACAAACTATTTTTTGTGTAGGAAACGGGCGCTTGCCTTGTTGCGGATGGCCGCCCTTTAAGATCGAAGCCGTTTCTCAGTCCAAATATGGCTGCAACAAGCCGAGCGGTTCGTCGGACAACTCCTTAGCCCACGAGCAAAACTCCAGCACGTCCAGACGGCGTTCACAGAGTTCGACCTTCGCGACATAGGATGGAGGCTTTCCCAGTATCGCAGCTAATTGCGCCTGCGAAAGGCCCTTCGCTTTGCGCGCTGCGACCAGTGACTTGATCAGGTCGCGGTGCGCCTGCGTGTGGAGGGTGCCAGCCATGGAGGGGTCCGTTTGGTGTCGACACACCCTCCTACGCTCGATAATCATTACTCCCAAAATAGGAGTGATTCGATGCCCGATCCTGACTCGACCTTTGTGGCGGATACCCGCATTTGCATGCCCGGCGGCTTTGCCCTTTTCATACTTCGCTGCCGTGGCAGTGCCCCGCTCGAAGATATCGAGATGCTGCTGTCCCTTGGCCTCATAGCCCGGATACCCGTTGGACCTTTCCAGATCACGCAGAAAGGGCGGGATCTAACGGATCCTCATCCCATGGGCATGAACGAAGGCAGCATTCTATCCATGTCGTGCATTCTCCACATGCAGGGCATTGGCCCCTTGGAAGTTATGCGCAATCGCGCTGAAAGCGTCATCACGCCCGACAGCTTTCTCCCCGACGCCTACATCTGCAAGTTCCAAAGTCGGCTCGCCGAGCTAAGGCAGAATGGGCTGACCCGCTACAAATGCGATGGTCCTTCGGCGTTCAGATCTGAGTAGCTCCCTTATGCCCTGACAACGCTTGGAGTGATCATGGTCGTGGAACAGACGGTTGTTCCGATGTGGGACCGTCGCGCTTTATTTCTGGCCCATCTTCGTGGCCTTGGAACTGCTCGGGCCTCTCTGGCGAAGGAAGATTTGCGGTAGAGCGGGTTTTCAGGAAATTTCTTATGGTCGCTTGCCCATCGAGGAGTTTTCGGCGGACGTTTTCCAAACCGGAGAGCACCTGCTGAAGCACTGAAAGAGGCTGCGCTGCAGACCTTATGCGCGCCTCAAATTCCTTGAGAAAGTCCTGCAACCCTAGGAGCTTTGGCTGCTTGGGTCGCGCGGTGCCTTTCGCTGTGTGGGCTTGGGCTTGACGTGGCGACGGCTGAGTCACTCGCGCGCTTGCAGTGCCTTCAGCAGTTTCCCCAATGACCGCATCAGTTGGTCCTGCTTCTCCATGCGTTCCAGCAATCGGGCATTCTGTGCCTTTTGCTCCTCCAACTGGGTCACCAACGGATCCAAGGCTTGGCTGATCTGGAAGGGCAGCGCGTGTATCGCCTGAAGCACCTCTTGCTGCGCTGCTGTGTTCGTCTCCAAGTGCAAGACCAGCGGCGCGCCCAAGGCTGCGCTCTTTTGCGTCGCTGAGTTTTTGAAAGTCTCGGTCTTTGACATAGGAAAATCCTCTCTTCTCTAAATTCTTCAATGAAAATCCTCGTCCTAGCGCGGACGCGGACAAAACATGCCCGTGCAGGCCAAAGGCGAAGCCCGATAGCCTACCGGTTGTCGCGGATATATTCGGGCGCACATCGACGCCGCAGCCTTCCAGAGCATCGACAAAATCGGATGCCGTGATCGGTGTCGCGGTCAGGTTTGTAAGCAACTGCTGCAGTTGCGCCTTTGATGAGATCTCGCCTTTTTCAGCCAAAACCAATTCTCCAGATTTCGGCGCGGCGACGTGATCTGTCTTGCGATCTGGTTTGAGCAAATGGGATGGCGCGACGGGGATCAGCCCGAAGGTCGTTTCGATCTCTCGGATCAGCGCTTCACTGCGGCGGTAGTCGTGGCTGTCAGAAACGACTGTGCCGTCCAGCCTGATCCTACTGGCTGCAATATGAATGTGGTCACCATGGCAAACGGTCAGGTAGGCCTGAAAGCCCATCCCTTTGGCCCAATGGTCGCCGATGGCTGCCCATTCCACATCGGTCAGCTCGCGATCTTCTACGGGCAAGGAAATGGACATGTGCACGGTGTTTTTCGAAAGAGAGGGGCGCAGTTTCTTGAGTGACGTAAACTGCCGCTTTGCCGAAGAGCCATCAAACCCGAGCGTGCCACCCACAATCGCAACCTTGGGCCGAGGCCGACCTTGGTTGTCTTTCGTGCCCAGAAGGTAATCGACAAGACCGCTGGCATTGGCCCCCTTGATAAGCTTACCGATGGCCATGGTCGCCTCCGATTAACCCTTCCCTGACTGTCTTCAGCGTGTGCGAAAGTCGGACAAGCACCTGAGCGAATTCTTCAGAATAGGCGAAGTGCCCTTGGTTGGCGTGGTGTGTGAGCTGATTGAGGTTGGCAGCAGTCCGCGCCAGTTCTTCCCAAGCCACCTGATTGATCTGAGGGACAGATCTCGGGACGGTTTTGCCAAGCAGGCGACTTCGTGCGTAGGCTGAAATCTTCAAACTGCCTGCCATTCCGCGAAGTCTGGAATACTCGGTTTCTGTCAGCCGAATATTCAAATGCCTGCTGCGTCTCTCAACTGCCTTTGGTCTGCCGCCCTTGTTCCTGCGTTCCATAATTGCCTCGAATGCATGCTGGACGCAGGTGGCATCCCAAAAGGCAACGCACGACGTCCGCACTAGGCAGGTAGGATTCGAGGATTAAGAGAACGTTTACGCTTTACGTGGGTGGTGATATCTCAAGGCAAAACCAAGCTCAGATGACGAGACAAACACCCAACGGCAAGCTGACAAGAGGGAGTGCAAGCGAAGCGCGCACTCCCGTCCCGGCGTGAGCGAAGGGAATGTCGGCGAGCGTTTTTGTGTAGCAAAAACATGGCTCGCTCGGGGCTTTGTTGTACAAATCGGAGCGTGACCGCACTTCCCCTTTCCCTAGGTTTTTGATCCCACGTTTTGATGGTGTGAATAAGGCTTCGTGGTTCTTTGTTTTCTGTGTTCCATAACAGGCAATTCTTCGAGAGTTTTGCCCTACGGTAAAGTCGGGGCGGTTCAGCGTGACGATGCAGCTCAACAAGGTTCATCCCGTCAAAAACATCGAGCGCGTTGCGGCCGAACTCGGCGAAACTGTTTAGCGGATCTTTGATCTAGCGATCGATATGGAAACCCAAGACGGCGTCATATGGGTCTACGGCATCGGCGACGAAAGTGTCATCGCATTTACTCCGTGCGGGATCGAAAACCTGCAAGAGCGCATCGCAATGGATCAAGACCGCTCGCATTAAACGCGCCGCGGCGTACGCAGAATGCTCACGCGGCAACTGGGCCGCGAAGGTTTCGATGTCGCGCGATGCACGGTGTCACGGCTGATGAAGAGCATGGGTATTCAGGACATTATCTGCGGCAAGCCGCATTGGACGACGATCTCGGACAAGAAGGCGCTGTGTCCCCTGGACAAGGTGAACCGCCAGTTCCGCGTGCCAGCGCCGAACATGCTGTCGGTGTCGGATTTTACATACGTCGCAACCTGGAAGGGTTTCGTCTACGTCGCCTTCGTCATCGATGCCTATGCCCGCAAGATCGTTGGCTGGCGAGTCAGCAACTCCGCGCATGCAGGGTTCGTTCTCGATGCCTTGGAACTGGCGGTGCATGATCGCCGCCCCGGAAAGGGCATGGAGCTGGTTCACCACAGCGACAGCGGCTCGCAATACCTGTCTATTCGCTACACTGAGCGCTTGGCGGAAGCAGGTATCGAACCCTCGGTGGGCTGTGTCGGCGACAATTATGACAACGCCTTGGCCGAAACGATCAATGGCCTGTTCACGGCTGAGGTTATCCACCGCCGCGGCCAATGGCGCAGCTTGGAAGCGGTGGAATACGCGACGCTCGAATGGGTGGATTGGTTCAACAACCGCCGTCTTCTCGAACCCATTGGGAACATTCCGCCTGCCGAAGCCGAAGCAAACTTCTATGCAGCTCTGGAAACTGAACCCATGGCCACGTAACTAAACGAAATCAGCCTCCGACAAACCTACTGCGGTTCACATCCTTGGACCAACGGACAAGTCGAACGGATGAACCGCACGATAATGGAGACCACCGTCAACGCTTCCACTACGACAGCCATAATCAACTGAGAACGCACCTATCGGACTTCATCGCAGCATACAACTTCGCGCGCAGGCTAAAGACCCTCAACAGGCTCACACCCTACGAGTACATCTGCAAGATCTGGACTTCAGAACAGGACACATTCATCTTGAACCCGATCCACCAAATGCCGAGACTGAACACCTAGGCGATACGATGAGATGTTTCTGCAAAAAATACCCTAAGTTCTTGTTGAAGGTCAAAAATTAGCGGGTGATCAGGAATATCTGGAATCTCCTCAAGTGACTTAGCAAGCCCCAGAAGAATTAGACGCATTCTGGCAATGTGGTCACTGACTATAAGGGAATCTCTGGATGAACTCATCTGCTCCTCAGCCACTTGAATTCCCATGTTAACGTACTCTTCGCGCATTTTCCAAACCGCACTCAACATAGCATCATAAGCCTGCGCATTCATTCCAGCGGAACCATGTCGTGTAAGAGACTTTAAGACATAGTGAATGCAGCGAGTCTTTGAAACCGCCTTAAGGATCACATCTTCAAATTCCGAAACTCCCGGATGAAAATATGTATACTCAAAGCTTAACGTATCTCGATCGAAATCTTTCTTAACCAACTTTATACCATTCTCTTCCTCATATCTTTGCACTTCAGTGAGCAGTCGAGACTCAGTTTGCAATCGCAATGAGTTAAAAATGAATGATACACCGTGCTCTAGTTCGTGGTCTCTTAAAAATGAAAGGCTTTCATGAATTTCTTTTAAAGAAACAAAGGGATCGAATAGTATCCATCCAACATCAACTTCAAATCCAGATTTGATCAGAAGGTGAGCAACCTCCGCGGCAGTTTTTGGATCATGAGATTTTCTAAATCTTTTGAGCTGATCCACTGAACCAGACTCAATTCCTAAAAAGACCTTCCTTAACCCTGAGGCTTTTAAGGATCGTAGGGCCTTGGAGCGGGCTTCCAAAGTTTCTTCTGACATACCAGAAAAGCTCAAGGACCCTGGCAAGGCGCTCACATCAAAAGAGAAAGCCCTTTCACCAAACTCTGATATTATCGCCATCGAAAGTTCTTGTACGTCGGTCCAATCACTTTCACCCCTTCCAATGAAATCCTCATCTGCAAATGTGAATTCTCGAATGCCAAGCGCAGCCAGTTTCTTAAGGTCCTGTAAGACGCGGCTGTGGGTGAACCGTCGATATTCCTTCTTGGTTCCCTTTATATCAAGCAAACCACGCAAACAGAAGCTGCATGCTGCCCAAGAGCATCCACGAGAGTATTCCAAAAAAATCTGTGGGGCATTTCCAAGATAAGGGAGAATGTGTTCCCGGTGGGGTGACTTGGATAACGGTGCAATCGTCAGACGTCTTTCTGTGCGAACAATATCACCGCCGTTGAAGAAGCAAATATTATCAATGCTGCTCCATTTTTCTTTGTGTTTTTTTTTAAAAAATAATTCGACAATCGAATTTTCGCCTTCCCCTACAACGACTACACCTTGTGGATCTATATCAGAAAGAATATCTTTCCAACAGTAAGTCGCGGTAGCACCACCGTATACTCTTAGTGCATTGGGGTAGGTTTCTAACAAGATCTGCCGAACATGAGCCAGCTTACTGAACGTTCCGTAACCGGTTGACACCCCTACCAGATGGTAATCTCCTTTTGAGGAATAGCTCGAAATTTTTTCATAAACTTCACGTGCCTCTAGGCTCATATCCAGAATATCGATCAAAGCCGGGTCAACTCCGGCATGGATAAGTTCACCAGCAAGAACAGATAGTGCATGTGTTTCGCCAACTGCTGGATATTGACGGCTGAAAAGGCCCAATAAAAGTACGCGCGGCTTGATATTGTCGCGATGCATCATGCAAGGCCCCAAAAATTGCTCGGATTAGAATATGGAAAAGTCATTAATTATAGTGGCTCTTGCACCTTAATTGAAGACAAAATATCGTTAATTGTCGCAGAAATAAGACCATTTCGCCCCTTGGTTGCTTCGGCTTCGTGAGAAAGACCTCTCAATATTTTCTCTTCTCGCGAAGTAAGTTTCGACCCTGCACGGCTGAAGAGAAAAGAACGAACGGTTTCAATATCCCACAACCTAAGCCTACACGCACGTGTGTCTGATTCGGAGAGACGCTTGAATGTCGCTTTGCGCGTTTTGTCCCACGTGATCCCCGTATCATCAGAAAAGGCGAACAATCTGTGACCTACATCGCCAAAGTACTGCAGTTGGATACTGCGATTGATTGCGGCCTTAAATTTGTCCGATCGAATTTCCGAAATAAAGTCTACTTCTAGCTCTTCGTTTGAAAATAAGATAGCACCCAATGCGGCAGATCTCCTGATCTGGAAATCGACATTATCATCGTAATATATTTCTTTAAGAACTTTGGGCTCAACCATGCTGTCGGTGCGGCCGAGAAAATACACGGATTGTTCACTGACTAAAAAATTATTCGCGTTGGACGCCTTTTTAAACACTCTTTCGAGCCTGCCAACCACGAATACCCTAACCTTGGGATCAACCTGACTCAACCAAGCGCGTATGAAGACGTTTACTTCATTTGTTGTTTCGGTTTGCAATATCTCATAAGTAAGCTCATCCGACTTAATAAATCTCTGTATATAGGCGCGGGCGGCCAGAAAATTTCCTAGTGAATCATCCAAAAAACCTTCAATAACGTCCACTTCGCTTGGGCCACGCTTCCGCACATCCAAAATGCTAAATGTTGCATTCTCAACTAGGCTTCGAAAAACCTCTGAGCCGCTATTAAGATCTGGAATGCTTAGTGAATGACCGAAATTTTTGAGAAGTGAATGGGCGATGCCCTCATGGGCCATTGAGACCTCTGATTTCATCACTTCCAAAGCCGCACTTTCAATTTCAGTTTGTCTTGTCAGCTCAGTGTGAACCCAAGTTTCGTAGAAGAATAAAAACAGGTCATAGATAGTAACGTGGCCATCACCAACGCGCCGATTCCGGCTCCCAGATTTTAAAGAATAAATTGCAACTTGAATGAAAAACGGCCTAGTCATAACCGAATGATAATCTGGAATGTTCTTAGCTAATTCCGTGAAGCGAGTAGTTAGTGCTTGATCAGCGATACGTACAGAAACTTTTCTGACATACTCTACTACATCGGATTCATAAGACCATTCTTGAATTTCAAATATCTCGGATACTCGAGAATAAAGTTTGGGATCCTCAATGAGGATACGCTCAAAAACATTTCGACGACATGATATAATGAAGCTGCAATTTTCAGATGCGGCCTCGAAGAGACGCGCCAATAATGCTCGCTGTCTTGCTGCATCGATTTCGTCTAGTCCGTCTATAATGAGGCAAACGGGACTTTCGGGAAGTGTCTTTTGCAGAGTGATCACTTTTTCAAATATCGATTCACAATTTCGCGCCATTCCGAATATGGGTACCGCATAGCCTGTTTGGTCAATAAAGGAACGGGCCATGTCGATACCAATGGTCCTAAGAAAAGTCGATTTTCCTCGCCCCTCATCAGCGATAACCACATTTGCGCCTGAGAATTGTAGTTTGGACCGCACGTTCGGATCAATTTCCAAGGACCTTTGTTCCTTAAGTGTTTTGATCTTGAAGTCGTTTAGTGCGTTGTCTCGCATCCAACCAAAGGAACCCGCATCGTACAACGTTGGCGCAAAGGCTGGTAAAGCCGAAATTTCCGCTTCAGCTTCTGCAGAAAGCTCTGTCTCCACGATGCTATGAGCATACTTTTCTGTTTTGTCATAAAAATGATAGGTTTCAACGCCTACAATTTTTCGTTGAGCTATATCTAGCTCCCATCCCAAGCTACTAAGTATTCTTTGAACGTTATCGGCACCGATAAGCTCCAAACGCCCCTGCTCGCAACGCCTTAACGTAGATAGCGAAACTCCAGCTCCATTATTTTGTAAGTCGTGATGCAAAAGTTCTTGGGTGTATTTTCGAACGACCTTCCCATTATTATTAATGCCATTTTTGCGATGACCCTTTATTAAGGCGGCAACGGTTCTGCGAAATTCCAAATTGTTTTTTAAGCAATCCCAGTCACTCAATCTGCGCATCTTTACGACAGTTAACCTTAATTCGCAGGGTAACGCTGCAAAGAAACATTCATTTCAGATACCCAAATTTCAGATGCCGATTTGCCATCCTTATACAGGTTAATGTCCTCCCTAATTCCCGGAACTTTAATTAACTCAAGTGCCTCATCCGGGTCAACCCATCTAAATTCAGAATGCTCGGAGCTTAGAATTGGATGATCGACTTCCGTCTCGCAAATAAAAGTAATTCCAATTATCTCATTGGACGCAACGTTTGGCCCTCTATAAAAATGCCAAACTCGAAGCACACTTCCAACAACTAGGTCTTCAATTCCGACTTCTTCTTTTGCCTCACGATGCAAAGCCTCTACAATGCCTTCGTGTTCGTTTTTTCTACCGAAGAGCAATTCCCACTTTTCCTGATTGAAGTCTGAGTGAGTTGACGATCTCTTCAATACCAATATTTTCCCGATCTTACGATTAACAATTAGCCCGCCTACGCCGAACATTACTCGTGCTATTTCTTCCATTTTCCACCTAATAATTTTCTTTTATGGTCGCAAAACAGCTTTCTGAAATCAACGCCGTCCTGGGTAAACTAGGCGTGGCTCCCACTGTCCTGCTGGTTAATAAGGGCCTATTGCATGTCGCCGGAGCTGACATTTACTTGTCTACCTTACTATCTTGAAAATGTTGACGATAATAAGGCAAGCGATGCAGTAATGGAATGGGTTAAGGTGTGAAATTCCATAGTTGACAATAACATAGCTCAACTCACCGATTGCAAGTGCAATGTGCAGATTGTGAAACATAGTCGTGCTCCCAATTGTGTGGTCGACTCCGAAATACCTCCAATGCTGTGTTCACTGTTGGTCAGTGATTGACCTGAATGTGCGCACCAGTTTTCGTCGGCGCTGACTACTCTTGTCCAAGAAGACCTTTCATGGGCATCTGATTGAATCGCGGCCCAGAAGTGGCTCTGTTGCACAAATCGGGTAATGGATTCATCTCGTGAATCCAGCGTGGTAGCTGTGATGCATGAGCAGACCTACACCCCCAACCTACAGGACCAGGAACTGGCCAGCCTATAACGAAGCGCTCAAGCGCCGAGGTTCGCTGACGATCCATTGACCGGCAGGGCATTCGGGAGGAATGTCCCGAGAGGTTGGTTCGACCCCGAGATGAGCTGGGATGGAGTGCCGACGGGCAGGCGTGGCCGCCATCAGAGCTATAGCGACGCCGCCATACAGACTTGCCTCTCGATGAAGGGTAAAGGGCGTCCCGGAAGTGATCCAGTGGATCAATTCAGCCCTGAACAGGTGGAGCCCCGGGCTGTTCGGGATGGCCCTCCGGCAGACAACCGGGTTCGTCGAAAGCCTCCTTCGACTGGCAGGGCTGGACTAGAAAGTGCCGGACTTCAGCACGTTGTCGCGCCGCCAGAAGACGCTGGCCGTCAATATCCCGTATCGCGGCTCCAAGGGGCCGCTGCACCTGCTGATCGACAGCACCGGCATCAAGGTCGAGGGCGAAGGAGAATGGCACGCCCGCAAGCATGGTGGCCGGAAACGTCGCGTCTGGCGCAAGATCCACCTCGGGATTGATGAGGAAACGCTGGAGATCCGGTCTGTTGAGATCACCGGGAGCCACATTGGCGATGCACCGGTTTTGCCCGACCTGCTCGGCCAGATCCCGGCGGACCAGGAAATCGGCAGTGTCACGGCAGATGGGGCCTACGACACACGCAAATGCCACGATGCCATCGCTGACCGCGGCGCCCACGCCGTCATCCCGCCCCGCAAGAACGCCAAGCCATGGAAGACCGTCACCGCTGGCGCGGTCGCCCGAAACGAGGCCCTGCGCACATCAAAATACCTCGGCCGCGCCCTGTGGCGACGATGGAGCGGATACCACCGCCGAAGCCGCGTCGAAACGAAAATGCATTGTGTCAAACTGCTGGGTCAGCGGCTCACGGCGCGGGACTTCGACCGACAGGTCGCCGAGCTCTAGGTCCGCATCGCCGTGCTCAACCGCTATACCGCGCTTGGCATACCCGTCACGGAAGCCATGGGATAAGTCCGTCCGGGGAAAGGGGACCCTCGGCCATCACCCGATTTGTGCAACATGTATAACCGCCCCTTGCGCAAGAGGGTTTTCGAGATGTTTCGCGCGATGTCAGGTGCTGACATGTATCCGGCCTCAGATATGCCGCGGGCCCGTATGGTGTTCGAAGGTCGGGTCCAGATCAAAGCCGCGTGCTCGATGGCACTCTGTTGCACACTGGTTCTCCCGATCCCGTCTCACGACTGTTGTGCCAAACTGCTCTTTGCCCTCTTCCGCTCCGACGTCCTCGCGACCTACAGCGGGCTTATGCCGCCGCAGCCGGAGACTGGTAGACACCGCCGTGGGCCATCAGGGCCCAGACGATCCGCGCCATTTTGTTGGCCAGCGCGACCCGCACCAACATCGGTGGCTTGCGCGACAGCATGCCGTCCAGCCACGTGCCGGGCTTGGCTGCCGCATGCACATGCCGCTTGATGATGACGCTGTTGGCCCCGATGATGAGCAACCGCCTCAGGGATCGCTCGCCCATTCTGGTCGTGGCCCCCAGCCGTTGCTTGCCACCGGTCGAATGCTGTCGTGGTACCAGACCAAGCCAGGCCGCAAAATCGCGGGCCTTGCGGAAGGTCTCGGGCGGTGGGGCCAAGGCCGCGATTGCCGTGGCGATCAACGGACCAATGCCCGGCACTGTCATCAGTCGTCGGGCCACGTTGTTCTCTTTGGCTCGGCGGGCGATGTCAGCATTCAGTTTCCCGATCTCTGCATCGAGGTTGGCAAGCATCATGATCAGGACCTTCAAAGTGGCGATGGCATCGGCGGGTATGCCGCTGTCCGGGTCCTCCACGACGGCGATCAGTTTCGATGTGTTGGCCGCCCCCTGTGGCACAACCTGGCCGAACTCGGTCAGATGACCACGCAGGGCGTTAATCGCCTGTGTGCGCTGTCGGATCAGCAACTCCCGGACACGAAAGACCATCGCCGCGCCTTGGGTCTCTTCACTCTTCACTGGCACAAAGCGCACGGTCGGGCGCACCGCTGCTTCACAGATAGCCTCAGCATCTGCCGCGTCGTTTTTTTGGCGCTTGACGAAGGGCTTGACGTAAGCAGGTGGGATCAGCCGAACGGCATGCCCCGATTTGCCTATCTCGCGCGCCCAGTAGTGAGCGCCCCCGCATGCTTCCATGGCGACTACGCAAGGCGGCAGCTGGCTGAAAAACTTCAACACCTGCGTTCGCCTCAGCTTCTTGCGCAAAACTGCACGGCCCGCGCCGTCCGCTCCGTGGACCTGAAAAACATTCTTCGCCAGATCGACTCCGACCGTGATACTCTCCGACATGACCCCTCCCCTTTGTGGATCCTCGTAAACTCACCTTGGCACACAGATGCCGCCGGGGGGCGGTTACATCATCAGAGCCAACCTAAGTTACTGTGACGGTCCTGCACATACATGTAGGAGAAAACGTGGATTGCGCATCGCGTCCTCGCTCATGACCCCCCAAAAAAATGGCCATGAGACCCTTGACATACCCCCGCCGGAGGCACCGGGCGTCAGCCCAAACAAACCTGTGCGCCGCAGGCGCTCATTTTCGCAACTTCGCAAAGAAATCGGCCAGCAACGCTGCAGATCGCGCTTCGTCGATCCCGTCATAAACCTCGGGCGCATGATGGCACTGGGGGTGACTGAAGATACGCGGCCCCTGCCCCACACCGCCCGACTTGGGGTCCGAGGCCCCATAATAAAGCCGCCCGATCCGCGCGTTGGAAATTGCCGCCGCGCACATGGGGCACGGCTCCAGTGTCACATACAGATCGCAGCCCGTCAGGCGCTCCTGCCCTAAAACACGGCAGGCCTCGCGGATCACCAAAACCTCGGCATGAGCGGTGGGGTCGTTCAACTCGCGTGTCCTGTTCCCAGCCTGCGCGACGACTTCGCCGTCCTGCAACAGCACCGCGCCTACGGGGATTTCTCCTCGGGCGGCGGCGGCCTCGGCTTCGGTCAGGGCGATTTGCATATGCGAACGGAAGGTCATGGGTTAGGCTTATCTGTAGCGTTCCCCCTTTCGCAATCCACAGAGTTTCGCTAGACGCGCCCAATGACCCAGAAAACACCGCAAAACCGTCCCCGGCCCGGCAAGCCCGCCCCCAAAGGCTCGTTCAAATCGCGCCCCAAGGCCAAGCCCGCCCCCAAGCCGCAGGCCAAGCCCCAAGCTGGCACCCCCGAGGGCGACCGCATCGCCAAAGTTCTGGCACGCGCCGGTGTTGCATCGCGCCGCGAAGCCGAGAAGCTGATCACAGCCGGCGTTGTTACGGTGAATGGCAAGGTCATCGACAGCCCCGCGCTGAACGTCACTGCGCGAGACCGCATCACTGTAGACGGCCAACCCTTGGCTGCTGCGGAACCGATGCGCCTGTGGCTCTATCACAAACCCACGGGCCTCGTGACCACGCACAAGGACGAACAGGGTCGCCCCACCATCTACGAAAACCTGCCCGACGATCTGCCACGGGTGATGTCTGTCGGCCGCCTCGATTTGAATTCCGAGGGCCTGCTGCTGCTGACCAACGACGGCGAGTTGAAGCGCAAGCTTGAACTGCCCTCGACCGGATGGCTGCGCAAGTATCGCGTGCGCGTGAACGGCCGCCCCACCGATGCGACGCTGGAGCCCCTGCGCAAAGGCATCGAAGCGGATGGTGAAATCTTCCAGCCCATGATCGTGAACCTTGACCGCCAACAGGGCGCGAATGCTTGGCTGACCGTCGGCCTGCGCGAAGGGAAGAATCGCGAGATCCGCCGCGCCATGCAGGAGATCGGGTTGAACGTGAACCGTCTGCTGCGCGTCAGCTACGGCCCCTTCCAATTGGGTCAACTCAAGGAAGGCGAGGTCGAAGAGGTGCGCCCGCGAATCCTGCGGGACCAACTCGGGCTCGGTCCGGCCCCAGAGACCGAGGAAACCCCTGCAAAACCAGGCAAGCCTGCTGCGAAACGCCGCCCGCCCCGCGTGCCGCGCCGCAAACCCTGACTTTTCACAAGTCCTTCATATCTTTTGGGCCCAAGCTGCGCTATGCACCTAGCAGGTGTTCTAGTAAGGCAGAGGTATCGCAATGCTGGCAGCCGCTCAGATCGGCGTCAGAGATCGGGTGCGCATCACGCGCCCGCGCAGGCGGGTTGCCGCTAGTTGCCTACGGATAAGGCGGGTTTTCCCTACGCTTGGGGTGAAATCCGCCGGTTTGTTTCCTACCTTGGTAGGTGTGAGACAAAAAGTCATCAACCCAGCCCTGCCCTGTCTCGTCCGCGCAATCGCGCCGGACGCCGCTCACAGACCGCGTGGGTATCAACAATCATTGCAGCAAGAGAGGTAGAGGGTGTCCGGCACAACCTTGCAGAAAATTGCGTTTATTCTGTTGTTCATCCTGATCCTGCGCGTCGCGATCTCGGGGGGTGTGTGATGGCTCAGCGATATGGTGGCGAATTCAGCCCTGATGGCACCCAGACCAGCGCGTCAAAACCCATGAAGGCGCCAAAGCGCAAGCGCGCGGGCGGACGGGCAAACCTATTGTTCATCGCGCCTTTGCCGATGATCGGGTCGGTCTTTGGCTCTGGTCCCGTTGAAATGACCGTCAAACTCGCCGCGATGGGCGCGCTTCTGCTGGCCGCGTGGCTAACCAGAGAGGGCCTGATTGCCGAAGCAGCTTATAACGCGCGACGCATCGCCCGACGTCCCGCAATCCCGCGCAAGATGTTTGCAGCGGTTTTGATCGGTGTGGGACTCGCACTTGGGACATTCACCGGCGCAGCCAGTGTGATCGAACCTGTGCTCTACGCGGTTGTCGGGCTGGTGCTGCACGTACTGGCGTTTGGTATCGACCCGCTAAAGGACAAATCAGCCGAGGGCGTCGACACCTTCCAGACCGACCGCGTGGCCCGCGCCGTCGAAGAGGCCGAGGCCCATTTGGCCGCCATGTCAGAAGCCGCGCGTCAAACCCGTGATCGACAGATTGAACAACGCGTCAACGGCTTTGCCGACACGGCCCGCGATCTGTTCCGCACGGTCGAGGCTGATCCCCGCGACCTGACCTCTGTCCGCAAATACCTGAGCGTCTATTTGCTCGGGGCCCGCGATGCGACGGTCAAGTACGCTGATCTGGCCGAACGAGCCCCGTCCCAAGAGGCCCGCGCCGACTACCTGTCGCTGCTGGATGACCTGCAACAGAATTTCGCCGACCGGACCCGCAAACTTATGGTCAATGACAAAGCCGATCTCGACGTGGAAATCGGGGTGCTTCGCGACCGCCTCGCCCGAGAGGGCATTCGTCATACCGAGTAATTTTGTTCAGAGTTCATTTCAGAGGACTGACCCATGACCACCACTCCCACTTCGCAAAAAGCCTACGTCCAAGCAGCCCAAGACCTCAAAGAGGTTGAACAATTGAACGCGGCCATTCTGCCGCCACCGACCGAAGAGATCGTGCCCTTGGAAACCGCCGACGCCCCTGCTTCTGCTGAAATATCACGCCGGATGGCGGAACTGGACATGAGCGATTCCAACTCGATCGTCACGTTCGGGTCTGCCGCACAGGCCGAATTGCAGGAAATATCGCAACAAATGCTGGACGGCGTCCGCAACAAGGACGTCGGCCCCGCCGGTGACAGCCTGCGTGATATCGTGACCACCATTCGCGGCTTCTCGATCAGCGAGCTGGACATTCGCCGCGACCGAAGCTGGTGGGAAAAGCTGCTAGGACGCGCCGCGCCCGCCGCCAAATTCGCCGCGCGCTACGAGACCGTGCAAGAGCAGATCGACAAGATCACTGACAACCTGTTGGGCCACGAGCACAAGCTGATGAAGGACATCAAGTCGCTCGACCTGCTATATACCAAGACACTGGAATTCTACGACGAGTTGGCACTGTATATCGCTGCGGGCGAGGCCAAGATCGCCGAGATGGACAGCCAGACCATCCCTGCCAAAGAGGCCGAAGTTCAAGCCGCTGCCGAGAACGAGCAGGTGATCAAGGCGCAGGAATTGCGCGATTTGCGCGCTGCTCGCGACGACTTGGAACGCCGCGTGCATGACCTGAAGCTCACGCGGCAGGTCACCATGCAGTCCCTGCCCTCGATCCGTCTTGTGCAGGAGAACGACAAATCGCTGATCACCAAGATCAATTCGACCCTCGTGAACACCGTTCCGCTGTGGGAGACCCAGTTGGCGCAGGCCGTCACGATCCAGCGCAGCGCCGAAGCGGCTGATGCGATCCGCGGGGCGAATGACCTGACCAACGAATTGCTGACCGCAAACGCTGCGAACCTACGCGAAACCAACCGCAAGGTACGTCAGGAAATGGAACGCGGTGTCTTTGACATCGAAGCGATCAAGACCGCGAACGCAGATCTTATCGCGACGATCCAAGAAAGCCTACAGATCGCGGACGAGGGCAAGGCCAAGCGCGCTGCCGCCGAAGCCGACCTGAAGGCGATGGAATCCGAACTGCGTGACACACTGGCGGCAGCCAAAGCCAAGAAAACTGGCCTTGGTGACACTGCCGCGACCTCCGTCCCTCCTAGCTAACGACCGAAAGGCACTCTGTTTTGTTTCGATCTACCAACTGTCTCCGTTTGTTGACCTCTGCATGTCTCGCTGGATTTGTTCTGGCGGGGTGTGCCCCCAACCCAAGGTCGACCACAGTGACAGTCCCGCGGGCAGCAACGCCCGTCACCGACGCAGCCAGAGCGCTTCTGCCTGATCCGAACCCAGAGTACGTGCCCGCAAGCTATACCAGTCGATCTTTGGGCACGTATTACGGACGACTTCAGGACCGCTTGCTTACGTCTGGAAAGCTTCGTCAGGATTTGGGCAAGGACATTCCCCTGACTGCCGATCAATTGACCCATGACTTCGTCGAAATTGCACTTAAGGACGAATATATGCGGGGCGGCTCAGGCACGATGCACAAAAGCCGTGACAGCGTCCTACGCCGCTGGGAAAAGCCCGTGCGGGTCTTTGTTGTGTTTGGCGCGAGCGTCCCACCCGCAGATCGGAAACGCGCGATGGCGTCGGTCACATCGTACACCAACCGATTGGCCCGCGTGACCGGCCATGACATCAGCATGACCACCCGCGAGAATGCCAACTACTACGTGATGTTCATGGGCGAGGATGACCGCCAGCCTTTTGGCGCAAGCCTGGAGCGCGCCATCCCCGAAATGGATCCGGCAACCATGAACGTGTTCAAATACACCCCGCGCAATCAGCTGTGTGTCGCGCTGACGTTCCGCGATCAGACCAGTAGCCCTCGTTTTGGCAAGGCCCTAGCGATGATCCGCGCCGAACATCCGCAGCTGCTGAAAATGTCCTGCCTGCACGAGGAAATGGCACAGGCCTTGGGTCTGCCCAATGACAGCCCCACCGCGCGGCCTTCGATTTTCAATGACGACGAGGAGTTTGCCCTCCTCACCCGACACGACGAACTCTTGCTCCGCATTCTGTATGATCGCAGACTGCAACCGGGCATGACCAAAGCACAAGCTGTCCCGATTGTTCGACAAATCGCGACCGAGTTGCTGGGATAATACTTATCAGAAGGACCTCGCATTATGGGGATTTTCGATTTTCTCAAGGGCGAATTTATCGACGTCATCCATTGGACGGATGACACCCGCGATACCATGGTGTGGCGCTTTGAACGCGAAGGGCACGCCATCAAGTACGGCGCCAAGCTGACGGTCCGCGAAGGACAGACAGCTGTGTTCATCCACGAAGGGCAACTGGCAGACGTGTTCACCCCCGGCCTTTATATGCTGGAAACGAACAACATGCCGATCATGACGACCCTGCAGCATTGGGATCATGGCTTCCGCTCGCCCTTCAAGTCCGAGATTTACTATGTCTCGACCACACGCTTCACAGACTTCAAATGGGGCACTAAGAACCCGATCATGCTGCGTGATCCGGAGTTCGGCCCCGTGCGTCTGCGGGCCTTTGGCACCTATGCGATCCGCATTATAGATCCCGCGCGCTTTATGACCGAAATCGTCGGAACCGACGGCGAGTTCACCAGCGACGAGATCAGCTTCCAGATCCGCAACATCATCGTGACCCGTGCCTCGCAGGCATTGGCTGCGAGCGGCATTCCTCTGCTAGATATGGCGGCAAACACTGATGATCTGGGCAAGGTGATTGCGGCGCAGGTCTCGCCCACACTGGCCGAGTACGGGCTAGAGATGCCCGAGTTCTACGTCGAGAACATTTCCCTTCCGCCCGAGGTCGAAAAGGCGCTGGACGCCCGTACCTCTCGCGGCATTGCAGGCAACTTGGACGATCACATGAAGTGGCGTGCGGCCGAAGCGATGAATGCCCCTGGTTCTGCCGCCGGCGCCGCGATGGCAACTGGCATGGGCGCAGGCATGGGCATGTCCATGGGGCACCAGATGGGCCCTTGGGGCGCGATGCAATCGCCTGCCTCTGCTCCGCAAGCCGCACCCGTCGCACCGCCGCCTCCACCGGTCGAGCATGTCTGGCACATCGCTGAAAATGGCGCGACCTCTGGCCCCTATTCCAAGGCGCGCATGGGCCGCATGGCAACCGAAGGGCAACTGACACGCGACACCTATGTCTGGACCCCCGGTCAGGACGGCTGGAAACGGGCCGAGGATGTGATGGAGCTGGCGCAACTCTTTACCGTCGCGCCTCCGCCGCCCCCTCCGCCGCCTGCAGGCTAATACGACGCTTCCCTGCCCTTGCCGTCCGGCGCGGGCGGGGTTTCTTTTCAGAACGACCCAAGACATTCAGGTTCACGACATATGGCGCCCCAGACCTCCGACCGCCAAGAGCACCGATTTCCCTGTGATCAGTGTGGTGCCGATTTTCGCTATTCGCCAGAACGTGGGATGCTGGTCTGCGATCACTGTGGCAACACCGCGCCCATGGTGGATCGCCCCGAGGCACCCGCAATCGCCGAACTGGACTTCAAAGCGGCCCTGAACCAACAGCTGCCCGAGGCGGATACCGAAGTCACCCGCGTCTTAAATTGCCCGAACTGCGGCGCTCAGGTCGAATTTGACGGGGTCACCCACGCCAAGGAATGCCCGTTTTGCGCAACCCCCGTGGTCACCGACACCGGCGAGCATCGGCACATCAAGCCGCGCGGCGTACTGCCCTTTGGCGTTGATGAAGACGGGGCACGGGTGGCGATGAATGACTGGCTTGGCAGCTTGTGGTTCGCGCCAAACGGCCTTCAAGAATACGCGCGCAAAGGGCGCAAGATGCAGGGCGTCTACGTCCCCTATTTCACCTATGACGCAGATACCAAAACCCAGTATTCAGGCCAGCGCGGCACCGTCTACCACGAAACGCGGCGTGTCACGGTGAATGGCAAAACCCAAACCCGCACCGTGCAAAAGGTCCGCTGGCGTCCGGTCTCTGGCCGTGTGGCGCGTTGGTTCGATGACGTTCTGGTGCTGGCCTCGAAATCCTTGCCTCAGAAATACACCGATGCGCTGGAGCCGTGGGATCTGTCCGCGCTAGAGCCCTATTCGCCCGAATTCCTCGCTGGCTTCCGCGCCGAAGGGTACACCGTCGCGCTGGACGAAGGGTTCGAGACGGCGCGCGTAAAGATGTCCCGCGTGATCGAGCGCGATGTGAAGTTCGACATTGGCGGCGACCGGCAGCGCATTAACAAGATGGACACACAGGTCAGCGATGTGACCTTCAAGCACGTCCTCCTGCCCGTGTGGGTGGCGGCCTACAAGTATCGCGACAAATCTTATCGCTTTGTGGTGAACGGGCGGACGGGCCGCGTGCAGGGTGAACGCCCGTATTCTGCATGGAAGATTGCGCTTGCGGTGATCGCTGGCTTGATCGTGGCGGCAGGCGTGGGATACTTGGTGGCAATAAATCAATAAACTTGAAGAATTCCGTTCTTCGAGTATTGGTAGCGCAAACATGACCAAGTGAGGCCCCAATGATCCTGTGCTGCGGAGAATCCCTGATCGACATGCTGCCCCGTCAGGCGACGACGGGCGAAAATGCCTTTGCCCCCCATGCAGGCGGCGCGGTGTTCAACACCGCCATTGCCTTGGGCCGTCTCGGGGCCCCCGTGGCGATGTTCACAGGTCTGGCGTCTGACTTCTTTGGCGACCTGTTGGCGGAAACACTGGAGTCGTCCAAGGTGTCCACCCAGTACGTCCACCGCGCCGATGCGCCCTGCACTGTGGCCTTTGTCAAACTGGTGGACGGTCACGCGACCTACGCTTTTTACGACGAGAATACCGCTGGCCGGATGCTTTCCACCGACGCCCTGCCCGATCTGGCGGACGATGTGAACGCAATGTTCTTTGGCGGCATCTCTCTGGTGGTCGAACCCTGCGGCGCCACCTACGAGGCGCTGATGACCCGCGAGGCGGAAAGCCGCGTCACCATGATCGATCCGAACATCCGCCCCGGCTTTATCAAGGACGAGGCTGCCTATCGCGCGCGCATCGACCGGATGATGGGTATGGCGGACATCGTGAAACTGTCGGACGAAGATCTCGCATGGCTTATGGGCGGCGAGGATATCGACGCCAACGCCGCTCAAGTTCTGGCGATGGGCCCCAAGCTGGTCTGCATCACACGCGGCAAGGATGGCGCCTCGGGCTACACTGCGAATGGCCGCGTGGATGTGGCTGCGAACACTGTGACGGTGGTGGATACAGTGGGCGCAGGCGACACGTTCAATGCGGGTGTTCTGGCGTCGCTGGAGCAGGCTGGCGTTTTGTCGAAGGAAGGGGTCGCAAACCTGTCCGACGAGGTGATCGCCAACGCGCTAAGCCTTGGGGCACGGTCGGCGGCCATCACGGTCAGCCGGGCCGGAGCCAACCCGCCCTGGACCCACGAGCTATGAGGGCACTATTACAACGCGTTTCCGAAGCCCGCGTCGATATCGCGGGCGAGACCGTCGGCAAGATTGACGCCGGTTTGATGATCCTGATCTGCGCCATGCAAGGCGACACCGAAGCGGACGCCGATAAACTCGCGGCCAAGATCAGCAAGATGCGCATCTTCGAGGATGACGCAGGCAAGATGAACCTGTCCCTGATGGACACCCACAAGGCCGCGCTGGTGGTCAGCCAGTTCACCCTGTCCGCCGACACGAGCCGCGGCAACCGCCCCGGATTCTCGACCGCCTGCCGCCCCGTCGAGGGAAACGCGCTGTACGAATACTTCAGCGAGGCGCTACGCAAGCTGGGTGTGCACGTGGAAAACGGCCAGTTCGGGGCCGACATGCAGGTGCACCTGTGCAACGACGGGCCGGTCACCATCTGGGTCGATACAGCGGCTTAACTCCAGAATGACGCAAGGCCCGGGACTGGAAAACCCGGGCCTTGTGATTCCGCCAACGAGGTAAGAGGGCGGGGACTTAGGGTTCGCGAAGCGCCTCTTGGGACTTGTAGAGGGGCTTCAGCAGGTACTGCAGGACAGTCTTTTCGCCGGTGTAAAGCTCGACCGTGGCCAGCATGCCGGGACGCATCTCGATCTCGCGCTGGCGTTCTGTCAGATTGCTTAGATCAACGCGGACGGTGACCTTGTAGTGCGGATCGCCGTCCGGCGCGCTGGAGCGTTCATCCTTGAAGGTATCCGCCGACACCAGCTCCACTTCGCCGTCCAGGGCACCGTAGATCGTGTAGTCATAAGAGCTCAATTTGATCGTGGCCTTTTGACCCGGACGGACCTGAGCGATGTCCTTGGGCTTGATCTTGGCTTCGACGAACAGCTCATCGTCCATCGGGATGATCTGCATGATTTCTTCGCCAGCGCGCACGACGCCGCCAATGGTTGTGACGGCCAAATTGTTCACCACACCGCGCATGGGGCTGATCAGTGTCGTCCGGTCCAGCTGGTCGCGGCTCGCCTTCAGGTTCTGCTTAAGGGTGTTCAGTTCTTTGAGCGTCTCGGAATAGCTCTCTGCCCGCTGAAGATCGGTTTGGGTGACGATCTCGTCATAGCGTTTCTGCGCGTCAGCGGTTGCCTTGCGGGCGCGTGTCACCTCGATCAGCGCAACAATTTTACGCTCGAGCAGCTTTTCGAGCAGGGCTTGCTCTTCGCTGGCTTGGTTCAGCACCTGCTGAGCGCCATCGCGGCTTTTGACGTAGTCGGACTGCCGCGCCTCGAGGAGTTTGCGCTCGGATGCCACGATCTCGGGGGCGGCCTCTTGCATTGCGGCGGGCACTTCGAAAGAGAACTCGCCAGCCAACTCGGCTTCAAGTCGTGCGCGGCGAATTTCCAGCGCGGTGACCTGCGCGGCGATGTCATCCACTTCGGATTTGAACTGGGTGCCGTGCAGACGCGCCAGCATCTGCCCACGGTCGACCTGATCGCCCTCTTTCACGTAGAGCTCGGCCAGAATGCCGCCTTCGAGGTTCTGAATGATCTGAGGGCGGGATGAAGAGATCATCTCGCCCTGACCGCGTACGATCACATCCAAGGGTGCCAACGCAGCCCACACGATAAACGCAATGAGAACCGCACCTGTCATCCAGATGATGCGGCTCGGGCCGCGTGTGCGGCCCTCGAATTCTGTCGAGAGGGTTGTCATAGGTTACCTCGTGATCTTGCCTGCCGCGTTGGCCGTCAGATGGGCGACAACTTCTTCGCGGGGTCCGTCTACAGCCATACGGCCGTTCTGGAAAATCAATGTGCGCTTGGTCAGCGACAGGATGGGCAGACGGTGCGTTGCCACAATCGTCGTGCGTCCCTTGAGCCAGCTGTCCAGACGGCTGACCAGCGTTGCCTCGAGCGTTTGGTCTAGCGATGCGGTCGGCTCATCCAGCAGCACAATCGGCGGGTTCTGAAGCCAGATGCGTGCCCAACCGATGGACTGGCGCTGACCCACGGACAGGCCCTGCCCGCCATCGGTGATCTCTAGATCCAGACCCTTGTGGTGGCCTTTGACGAACGGACCAAGGCCCGCGAAATCCAAAGCTTCGAACAGGCGTTCGTCGTCACGCTCTAGCTGGTGCAGGTTCAGGTTCTCGCGCAGGGTGCCCGCGAACAGGCGCACGTCCTGACCCAAGTAGCCTATGTTGCGGCGCAGGTCGCGGGGCGCAATCTGGCCCATGTCCACACCGTCAATCATCACGCGGCCTTCGGTCGGCGCATAGAGACCCGACAGCAGCTTGAGGAAGGTCGATTTGCCCGACCCGTTCACACCCAGAACCGCGACGGACTCTCCTTTGCCGATGGCCAAGGCGCGAATGTCCAGAATGGGTGCGCTGTCTTTGTCGTACTTGAACTGGACGTTGCGGAACTCGAAGCTGCCTTCCAGCTGATCGCGGCGCAGGTAGGTGCGGCCCTCGGCCAGATCCTGCTCGGCTTCGGCAATGGCGTCCAGTGCATCAAGTGCACCGCGAACGTTCGACCAACGGGCCAAGGTGCCCGCGAGCTGGGTCAAAGGTGCCAGAGTCCGGCTGGTCAGAATACCGACCGCAATGATCGAACCCACTGTGAACTCACCGACAAAGACCAGATATGTGCCAGTCACGACCGCCGCGATATAAGTCGCCTGCTGGATGCCTTGGCTCCAGTAGGTCAGTGCGGTCGCCATGCGGCGTTGCTCGCCCGACTTGATTGAAGAGAGGCCAGTCAGCTCCATCCACAGGCGGCGGATACGATCTTCGCCGCGCTGAGTTTTGACAGTGTCGAGCTCAAAGATGGTTTCATGCAGCAGACGCGACGAACGGGTCGAGGCGCCTTGGCTCTCGCGCGTCAGCTTGATCATCTTCTTCTGAAGGAAAAAGCCGGGAACGACCATAAGGATACCGCCGATCACCAGAACCCAGACCACACTGCCCGCGATAGAGGCGACGAGGGCCAAGAAGACCAGAATGAACGGAAGGTCCGCAAGCGACCCAATGGACGCAGCGGTAAAGAACTCACGGACAGACCCGAATTCGCGCATGGCCCCGAAGAGCTGAGAGGACGACACCCCACGGCGGTCCGAGCGCATACCCAAGAGCTTTTCCATCAGCATCCGCTGGATGTTCAACTCGATCTGGCGACCGGCGGAGTCCATCAGACGCGCGCGGGCCAGCTTCATCATCGCCTCCAGGCCCAAGGCCACCAGAGCGCCAATGGCTAGAACCCAAAGGGTCGCCTCTGACTGGTGCGGGATCACGCGGTCATAGACCTGCAAAGAGAACAGCGCGACCGAAACTGCCAGAATGTTCGCAATCAGCGAGCCCAGAGCGATCTCGCCGATCTGGCGTTTGAACTTGGGAAATTCACCCCAGAACCAGTGGGACTCATCTTTGGTCGGTGCGTGGATTTTTTTGATCTGCTCGACGCTGACTTCGGCACGGATCAGGACACCCGCAAAGAAGGGTTCGAACTCGGTCAGGGGCACATAGGCGCGGTTGTCGACACAAGAGGTGTCGTAGATCACCACTTCACTGCCAATCTGGTCCAGCACAAGGATCGACTGGCCGCTGACCATCTGCGCGATCGCGGGCCAGTGGGCAGGTGTCAGGGCACCCACGGTCATGATTTTGGTGTACAGTCCGGCGCTTTGCAAACCGGCAGCCAGCGCTTTGGGCTGAGTGGCATCGGCAGATCCGGACTTCATCATCGCGTCCAGAATATCGCGCGGCGGGACATTGACGCCCAAGTATCCAGCATAGACCGAAGCCAGATCGGCGCGCGCTTTGGCGCGACCCTCGGGATCGGCTTTGGGCTTGGTCGCCCATTTGGTCGCGATTTGGGCAATACCCAGAATCGGGTTCGCCGCCTTTTTAGGCGGCGTCACGTCAGGCGGCAGAACCGCCTTGGCTTTTCCTCCGGCGTCTTTGCCGCCGGGCGCTACGGTCAGAGCGATGGGTGCCTTGCTGCTCATACGTCATCCCCGTCTACCAACAGACCGAATTCCTCGGCCATCTGCAGTTTTGTCAGGATCGCGTCATACTTAAGCCCGACATGCTCGAGCCGGCGCGAAACCATGGTTTCGTAAACATTCACCACATCCATCACCTGACGCTGGCCTGCCTCGTACTGCTCTTGGAAAGTGCGGTAGTTCGTAACCGATTGGCTGGCCAGTGTCCCAGTATTCGCACTCTGACGATCAAGCGACGCGAGGTATTCCCGCAGGCGTGCGATTTTGCGATCAGAGTTTTCCTGTGCTTGCTCGATACGCGCCGCAGCGGCTTGCTTGTCCGCTTCGATCGCGCCAAGCGCAGCACCCGTCCCCAAACCGATCAGGTTCTCGGTCTCGATCGAGACGCCCATGTCCGTGCGGACATTGCTGGTTGTACCACCAGCAGTGAGCGAAGGGAGGAAGCCTGCACGTTCGATCTTGGTCTCTGCAACGTCGCGGTCCATCTCCGCACGCGCCATCAGCACATCAAGAGGCTGAACACCCGCCGGGAACACAGGCACTTCGGAAATCCCGGTAACACTGTCCAAAGGGAAGGCAGACATCGCGGAGAGTTCGGCGAGCGCGGTGCGCTCTGCTTCGAGATCCGCATGAAGGGTCTCTCGTGCTTCGTCCAGCTTCAGGCGCAGCACTTGTTCGTCAGAGGTATCGGACACACCACCGGCGACGCGTGCCTCCATGATGCGCATGAACTCGGTCATATCAGTTGCGGCCTGCCGCGTGATCGCCACACGGGCGCGCGCTTTTTCGGCCTGAAGATACAGCTCAAGAGCGGTCAGGACACGATTGTTGCTGTCCTCGGACAGAGTGACGGCTGCCACTTCGACATCAGCACGGGCCAGCTCGCGTTCTGCTTTGCGCTTGCCGTTGTCAAAAAGCACTTGTTCGATGAAGAGACTTGCCACGAAATCGCTCATGCTTGTGAGCGAGATCGACGGACCAAGCTGCGGTAGCCAGTTTTTATCCGCCGCTTTGGAACGCAGCAACGCAGACCGCAATTCGGCCTCGGCTGCGCGGGCGTTTGCCGCCATGACAGCATCTGCCACAGTGTCAAACGGAGAGCCCTGTGGAAGCAGGCTCTCGCGCGATTGAAGAATAGAAATAATTTCGGAACGCTGTTCTTGCAGCGCTTCCTCACCCGGTTCGGCAGGACTCGACGCAAATGGAGACCCATTGGTCTCTTCGTAACTCTTACCGAAACAGCCAGCCAGCGCAAAGACGGCAACGCTGGCAGCGAGTGTCGCTGCCCGTCTCATGTATTCTGAACTCCGCTCGTGCACCTTTATATTTTTTGTTCGGTGCGGCCTCAAAGAGTGGCGCAAATCATGCGCCACTCTGATGGTTTACTCGGATCAGGTGTTGATGACGATATCTTCGTCGACAACAATCGTCGCTCCGTCATCACCAATGGTGTAGACGTCGTAGGTCTGACCATCGATGGTCTCGGTCTCGCCAGTCGCTGTTGCGCCGGTCACGGTCAGCGTATCATCGTCTTCACCAGAAACGGTAACCTTGTCACCATTCTCGGACAGAGCAAGGATCTGCGCTTCGGTCAACTCAAGGGTCGCGTCCGACAGGAATGACAGGTCAATCGCGTCGATGTTGAACTCTTCGAGCGAGGACCAGTCCACATCGACCGCAGTATCGTCGTTGTCCGGCAGGGCGATGTAGACGGACGACGAGTTGCCAGCCTCGTCCGAGTTCTCGAGGATCGCGTCGTTGCCCAGAGTGCCGTTAATGCCGGTCGAGAAATCGACGCTGGTGTAAGTTGCAAGGTCAGTCGCGGTGGTCGCGACCTCGGTTGCAGTGCCAGCTTCGCTCACGGAGTAAACCTGAACTTCTTCGCCATCGCCGGTGGTGCGGAAACCAACGGTGTTCACGTTGTCCTGCGAGATGGTGATGAAGCCAGCATTCAGAGTCTCGGGGGTCACGTTGTCGATGGTGATCGTGGTGGTGTCACCATAATCGTCGCCGATACCGTCGTTGTTGCCCGCGATGTCAGTCACTTCGAGCTGAACTTCGACTTCGCCGTTGTCCACCGAAGGTACGACCGACGGATCAAAGGTCACAGTCCATTCGCCGGTCGCCGTATCAACGGTGGCCAGAGTTCGGGTACTGGGATCGCCGTTCAAGCTGACATAGACTTCGGTTGCGCCGATCTCGGCGGTACCGGTCAGGGTCAGGCCATTTGCGGTGTCCTCTGCATTGAAGACAGTGCCCGTTGGGGTCAGATCGTCAATCGACAGGTTGGTTACAACGGTGTCCACAAAGACGGTGCCGGTTGCGCTGACGGTGCCATCGTCAACCTCTGCATCGGGGTTGCTTTCGACTGCAGTGTTGCCTTCCGCATCGGTCGCGTAGATGTAGAGCGGAACGTCGTAGCGATCACCCAGAGTGACTTCGTCTTCGGGAACAACCAGTTCCCAGTTGCCGCTTGCATCAGCAGTGACGGTGTATTCTTCGGTGCCCTGCTCGCCGCCAACACGGATCACAACAGTTGCGCCTGCTTCGGCAGTGCCGGTCAGGGTCACGCCGTCTCCTTCGACTTCTTCTGCGTTCGCAGTGAAGTCGTCGTCGTAGGCTGTACCTTCGTCGCCAAAGGATTCGTAGTCCGCAGTCACATAGGTTTCGGTATCCAGTGCCAGCTCGTCAAAGGTTGTGATCGAGTTGCCGTATTCATCGGTCGAAACGATGGTGATCGGAGTGTTGCGAGTGCCGTCCGCGTTCGCATCACCGTCAGCGACTTCGTCAGAGGTGAATGCGATGCTCCAAGTGCCGTCTTCGGCAACCGTGGTCTCGCGCGTTGTGCCGTCGATGGTCAGGGCAACGGTCGAGTTAGGCTCGCCTTCGCCAACAATCAGAACGCCGTCCTGATCTTCGTACTCCGCTTCGTTCCAGACGTCATCGGTCGATACAGCGCCATCGGTGATGATGGTGGTCGGCGGAATGGTGTCGACAAAGATAGTCGGGCCGTCCAATTCGGTAACGGTGCCATCAGGCTCGGTCACGGTGACTTCGGCTTGGCTGTCGCCTTCGCCGGGGATGTTACCCGGCTCGGTCGAGACGGACCAGTTGCCGTCCGCGTCGGCCTCGGTTTCCAGAACCACGTCGCCGATAACGACTTCAACAGTCGATCCAGCAGGCGCGGTACCGGTGATCGGGACAGTCTGGGTGTTTTCATCTGAGGTGATGGTGTAATCACCGGGATCGACAGTCGGCACGACGTCTTCATTGTTGGTTGAACTGCTACCGCCGCCATTGTCGTCGTCGCCATCCGCCAGCGCGGCTATGCCCAACAGGCCTGCTGCGGCCAAACCTGCCGGTCCAAGACCTGCCAGAGCAGCCGGAGCCAACATAGCGACAGCCTCGTCATCGGGGGCCGCGGCAAAAACATCGTCGCCATCAACAAAGATGAGTTCGTCAGATGGGCTCCACTTGCCCCAAGTTGCGACGTCAGCATACCCGCCGAAGGTCGCGGCGCCATCGTCGCCGGTAATAATAACTTGCGACAGCTCACCGTCCGCAGACAGATAAAGTTTGCTTTCCGCGCCGCTGAAATAGTTCTCCAAGACGATCACACGACCATCTGCGAGGGCAATCTGGAGATTAGCCCCTTCACGCACGTAATTCAGTACAGAATCACGGCGCAAGTTCAGAGAAATCTCTTGGCCACCTGTAACTTGAAGAACGGTTTGACCACCTTCTCCGGCCAGGCCACCACGATAAATACCTGTGCCGTCCTTGACGACATAGTCAACTGACTGCATTGCTCTGCTCCGCCTCAAATAGGCCCGTCTTTTCGCGTGGCCTTATTACCATTGGGATCAAGCTACCGCCTTTTGGACACAATCTCCAGTATTTTTAGGTAGCGCGGGGGCATTGTGGCCGAAATCACGCTCTATCGGACAAATCGAATGGGTGAAACGCTGTAATTCCTCTGAATTGAGAGGCGTCGCCCTATATTTTTGCAAAATTAATCACCGCGCCCCTACATGTTCGCAATAAAATTGAGCGGCGAAGATCCGCATCCGAGCGCGAAGTTCCGGCGATAACCCAGTCGATCTGCTCATTGATTCCGAGTTATCCACAGAATGAAGGAATCGCGAAGACCCGAGACTTCGGACAGATATATAGGGCACCAGAGATCCCGATCATCCTTGTTTTATGGAGATTTTCTACGCGACATCATGGTGCGCCACCCCAGTCAAAAGTATGAAATGCAAGCGTGTCTTACAACTATTTCGAGTTTGATATGCGACCTTAACTCGCGCTGTGATAGAAAACAGCAGAGGGTTATCTTTCGTATAGACAAGTATAAGAACGTTTTTGCCCCAGACGGACCGCTCTCTATTTTGTATTTTTGTCGGGCAGAACGCGTGCGATATTCTCGGTCTTTTCGGCCATCGGGCGGAAATATGGCAAGAAAAAGACCCGCGCCAAATGACGCGGGTCCAGATCTTTTGAAATGTGGCAGAAGCTCAGCCCATGCGCTCCGACGCGTATGACCCCGGGCTTGCGGGGAAAACCACAGTCTTGTTTCCGTTCAAGAAGACACGGCGATGAATGTGGGCGTGGATCGCACGCGCCAGCACCTGCGCCTCAACGTCACGGCCAAGGGATACATAGTCATCCGGGCTTTGGGCGTGGGTCACGCGTATGGTGTCCTGCTCGATAATCGGGCCTTCATCCAAATCAGCGGTCACATAATGCGAGGTCGCCCCGATCAGCTTCACCCCGCGCTCGAACGCTTGTTTGTAGGGGTTCGCCCCCTTGAATGAGGGCAAGAACGAGTGGTGGATGTTGATGATGCGTCCGGACATCTTCTGGCACATCTCGTCGGACAGGATCTGCATGTAGCGCGCCAAAACGATCAGGTCCGCGCCGGTGTCAGTCACAACCTGCATGATCTGCGCCTCTGCCTGCGGCTTGTTCTCTTTGGTCACCTTGATGCAGTGGAAGGGGATATCGTGGTTCACGACGACCTTCTGGTAGTCCATGTGGTTCGAGATCACGGCCACAATGTCGATCGGCAGCGCGCCAATACGCCAGCGGTACAGCAGATCGTTTAGGCAGTGACCAAAGCGCGAGACCATGATGATGACCTTCATCTTCTCGCTTTCATCATGGAAGGTGAAGTCCATGTTGAACTCACCCGCCAAACCGCCAAAGCCATCCTGCAACTCGAGCAGATCTTTGCCCTGCTCGCTGCTAAAGCTCACACGCATAAAGAAGCTGCCGGTTTGCTTGTCGTCGAACTGAGAGCTGTCGGTGATGTTGCAGCCTTTGTCAGCGAGGTAGTTTGCGATGGCGGCCACGATCCCGCGGGTCGAGGGACAGGTGACGGTCAGGGCATACTTTGTCATGCGTGTGATCCTTGAACGGTCGTCTAGAGCGTATAATGCGAAAGATGATAGTGTTGAACTGCGCCTCGGCCCGCGTGGTTTCCCTCTTGGTGACGCAGTGCAGCTTGCCTGATACACTTCCTAGCGCGTCGGATTGGAAAGAATCTGTCGGAAAACGCCAGATCACCTGCGATTAGCGTCTTGCGCTGTCGCTCAAGGCAATGAGGGGTCGTCTGCATCATCTTCGTTCCAGAATATTGAGGGATGCCCAGAGTAAGAGGCGTGCGGGCGAGTATCCCCATCCCCCGCCCTATCGGAACGGAAAAACGCCCGTTTCGTCTGGAAACGGGCGCTTAGATGTATGCGATGGGAACAACGGTTTCCGATAATGAACACCGCGCCCCACTTGGAAACCTCAGACCAGCTGAACCAAGCGGCGTAGCGCAGCCATGTAACCTTCGATCCCCAGCCCAGCGATCACAGCTGTTGCAATATCAGAGACATAAGAGTGATGGCGGAAAGCCTCGCGGGCGTGGACATTGGAAATGTGGACCTCAAAGATCGGCATCTCGCAGGTCACCAATGCGTCGCGGATTGCCACTGACGTGTGCGTGTAAGCCGCAGGGTTGATGACGATTCCGCACGCCTCGAGACGGGCGCGCTGCACCAGTTCTACGATTTCGCCTTCGTGGTTGCTCTGGGCAAAGACCAGTTCGTACCCGTGCTCCGACGCCAGCGCACGACACTTGGCTTCGACATCAGCCAGCGTGTCATAGCCATAGACTTCGGGTTGGCGGGTGCCCAACATGTTCAGGTTGGGCCCGTTCAGGAAAAAAATCGGTTTCGACATAGGGATGCTCCGGAATAGATCGGCCAAGGCCTCTCAAATTCCGGCGCTCCGGTCAATTGCAGAGCGTACAGAAGCAAGAGACAACTTCTGGACAGGCCGGCGATCTGCCCGCGCCGATCAAAGGTTGGGTTTTACGCGCACCCAAGATGCGTCACGTCAGCGGGTCCGTCTGATGCAGCGTGATCCGCATGCCGCCATGGGGCACGGGCGGCGTTGTGGGTAGGAATGGCAGACCCGTCGCCTTGGCCAGACCACCATCTGTAGTGATGATACCAACACGCCAGCCTTTGAAACGCTCTGACAGGGTTTTTCCCAAGGCGCCATACAACGCAAAAAGCTGTTTCTTGTTGCCAATGCGGCCACCATAGGGTGGGTTCACGATAACAATGCCGGGCGCGCAATCGGGGCGCTGTAAGTCGCTGACCGCTGCGTGGCGGAATTCCGTTAAAGTAGCGACGCCCGCCTTTTCTGCATTCACGGTGCTCATGTGGATCGCGCCAGTATCGCGGTCCGACCCGTAGAACTGAGCGGGGGCCTTTTGGGGCTGCACGCCGGCCTTCATCGCGTCAAACGCGGCTGCATCGAAATTCCTCAGCGTCTGGAAAGCAAAACTACGGGTGCGGCCGGGATAGAGACCCATCGCCATTTCCGCCGCCTCGATCACAAAGGTGCCGGACCCGCACATCGGATCCAGTACCGCTTGCGACCCGTCATACCCCATCTGCCGCAGGAAAGCGGCGGCAAGGTTTTCGCGCATGGGCGCCTTGTTCACACGCTCCTTGTGGCCGCGTTTGTGCAGACTTTCACCGCTGGTATCGACGCTAAAGGTGCAGAGGTCATCCTCGATCCGCAGCTTAATCACCAACTCTGCCTCGGGATCAATCACGGCACCGACGCTGTCTTTCAGCGCGGTCTTCACACGGTCCGCTGCGGCGCGGTCGTGGTAAATCTTGGATTTACGGCAGGTGGCCTCGACCTTGACGGATACACCCTGCGGCAGCAGTGCGGCCCAGTCGATCTTGCGACTGCGCTTATCCAGCTGCGCCAAGTGCATCGCGCGAAAACTGGCAAAACGGGCCAAGACCCGCACTGGAGTCCGCAGTTGCAGATTGGCGCGCCAAACCTCGGGCCAGTCGCCGCGAACGGTGACACCGCCCGCCTGCTGGGTCACGCCAGAGAAGCCGCGCTCGCGGGCCTCGGCGGTGATGACGCTTTCCAGCCCCGGCGGGGCAACCAAGAAGATGTCGAAGGTGTTTTCAGATTCCATGCCCGCTTCATTAGCGGCATTCCGGCAGGCACGCGACAGAAATCAGGTCATAGGCACGCAAACGAAAAAGGGCGGGGAAACCCCCGCCCTGCATCCATCTATCAGACGAATTATTCGTTCCAGGCTTTGTCTTCTCCGCCCAAGCCACCAACCTGCACACGGGTCGGCAGACCGATGTTATCGAGGATGGTGAAGAAAGGCTTGGGGTCCAGCTCTTCGACATTTTTCATCGTCTTGGCGTCCCACTCGCCGGTCGCAACCAGCATTGCGGCAGCCACGGGCGGCACACCGGCGGTGTAGCTGATCCCCTGCGAGCCAACCTCGTTGTAGGCGTCCTTGTGGTCGGCCACGTTGTAAACGAACACCTCGACGTCCTGACCGTCTTTGGTACCCTTGACCAGATCGCCGATGCAGGTTTTGCCTGTGTAGTTCGGCGCGAGGCTCGACGGATCAGGCAGCACGGCCTTCACCACTTTCAGCGGAACGACTTCCTGTCCTTCGGCGGTCTTCACAGGCTGTTCGGACAGCAGGCCAAGGTTCTGCAGAACAGTGAACACGTTGATGTAGTGATCGCCAAAGCCCATCCAGAAACGCACATCTGCCTGCGGGTAGTTGGTCGCAAGCGAGTGCACCTCGTCGTGGCCGGACTGGTAGGCGCGGCTGGTGCCAACGACCGGCAGCTCCCAGTCGTGACCGGTCTCGAACATCTTCTTCTCTTTCCACTGCTGGTCTTCCCAGTAGTAGACCACGCCGGTGAATTCGCGGAAATTGATCTCGGGGTCGAAGTTGGTGGCAAAGTACTTGCCGTGCGAGCCCGCGTTGATGTCCACGATGTCGATGGACTTCACCTCGTCCATGTATTCGTCGATCGCAAAGCGCGCAAACGCGTTCACAACACCCGGGTCAAAGCCCGCACCCAGAATGGCGGTCACGCCCTTCTCGGCGCACAGGTCACGCTTTTTCCACTCGTAGTTGGCGTACCACGGCGGGGTCTCGCAAATTTTGGTCGGGTCTTCGTGAATAGCGGTGTCGATATAGGCCGCACCGGTTTCGATGCAGGCATCCATGACGGTCATGTTCACAAAGGCCGAGCCGACGTTGATCACAATCTGCGCGCCGGTCTTGTTGATCAGCGCTGCAACAGCCGCACTGTCCATCGCGTCAACCTGATGGGCTTCCAGAACGCCCTCTTGCTTCATCGCGTCCTTTTCACGGACCGACTCAAGGATCGCCTCGCACTTGGAAAGCGTCCGGCTTGCGATATGGATATCACCAAGCACATCGTTGTTCTGCGCGCATTTATGCGCCACGACCTGAGCGACGCCACCAGCGCCGATGATGAGTACGTTCTGTTTCAACGTATCGAACCCCCTTGTCTCTGTGTTTAGGGAAAAGTTCTATCGCCCGAAGACGACGCGATCACGACAAGGCTGCCGCGAAATCTTGATAATCAAAGTCCCGAACCAGACGCTCGGTTCCATCCAACTCGCGGATGGCAATAGCGGGCATCTTTACGCCATTGAACCAGTTCTTTTTGACCATCGTGTAGCCAGCCGCATCTTGAATGCTGATGCGATCCCCTGCCTTTAGCGGCTCGGGGAATTTGAATTCGCCAAAGATGTCACCGGCCAGACAAGATTGGCCGCAGACCATCCATTCCTGATCACCGGACTGCTCCATCCGCGCGCTTTCGCGGTAGATCAACAGGTCCAGCATATGCGCTTCGATGCTGCTGTCCACAATGGCAAGGTTTTTGCCGTTGAACAGCGTGTCCAGAACGGTGACCTCGAGCGTGGTGGATTTGGTGATCGCGGCCTCCCCGGGCTCTAGATAGACCTGCACTTCATTCTGGTCACTAAAGCGTTTCAGACGTTCGGCCAGTTTTTCCAAGGGGTAGCCTTCGCCGGTGAAGTGGATGCCGCCGCCAAGGCTGATCCATTTCATCTGGCGGATCAGGTAGCCAAAGCGCTGCTCTATGCCGTTCAACATTGCGTCAAACCGGTCAAAATCCGCATTCTCGCAGTTGTTGTGGAACATGAAACCGCTGATCAGATCGACCACGGGTTCGATATTCGCGGGATCATGTTCGCCAAGGCGGCTGAAGGGCCGCGACGGGTCCGCCAGATCAAAGCCGCTGGTCGACACACCCGGGTTCACGCGAAGACCGCGCGTGTGGTTGCGGCTAACTTCCTCGAAACGGTTCAGTTGCCCGACGGTGTTGAAGATGACCTTGTCTGAACTTGTCAAGACTTCGTCAATCTCGTGATCCGCCCACGCCACGGAATAGGCATGGGTTTCGCCCGGAAACTTCTCTCGCCCCAGCTTCACTTCGTATAGCGAGCTAGAGGTCGTGCCGTCCATATACTCGCTCATCATGTCGAACACGGACCAAGTGGCAAAGCATTTCAGCGCCAACAAAGCCTTGGCCCCAGAATGCTCGCGCAGCCACGCGATCTTTTCCATGTTCGGCAACAGGCGCGATTTGTCGATCAGGTAATAGGGCGTCTGGAGCATGTCTCTGCCTTCCGGTTAGCGCATCCGCACAGGACATCGGCATATATGGAAAGACCCCAGACCCGACAAGCCAAGGATCGCCGATAATTCACGGGAATCGTTTCCTGTGCCGATACTTAGCGCCCGTTGCCGAAAACTCCAAAGCCTGAAAGCTCACAACATTCTTACGCAGGTCTAGTTGACACGTTCGATGGCAATAGCTGTCGCCTCCCCGCCGCCGATGCACAAGGACGCCATCCCGCGTTTCAGGTCATACGTTTCAAGCGCGCTCAGCAGTGTGACCATGACCCGCGCCCCTGACGCACCAATCGGGTGGCCCAAGGCACAAGCCCCGCCATGAATATTTACCTTCTCATGGGGTAGATCGAGGTCCCGCATCGCCGCCATCGCGACGACGGCAAAGGCTTCGTTGACCTCGAACAAGTCAATATCCTTCAGGTCCCAGCCCGTCTTCTCTGACAGCTTGCGCATGGCCCCAATCGGAGCCGTCGGGAACAGGTTTGGCTCGTGGGCATGGGTGCTGTGCCCTTGGATGATCGCGCGGGGCGTCAGGCCTCGGCGCTCCGCTTCGGACATGCGCATCAGAACCATCGCCGCAGCGCCATCGCTGATAGACGACGCATTTGCCGCCGTGACCGTCCCGTCTTTGCGGAAGGCAGGGCGCAGACCGGGTATCTTATCAGGGCGTGCGTTACCGGGCTGCTCATCGGTATCGACCTGAACCTCTGCCCGTCCCTGACGCACAGTGATCGGCGTAATCTCTGACGCGAACTTGCCTTCTTTGATCGCGGCATTCGCGCGGTCCAGAGACGCAATGGCATAAGCATCCTGTGCCTCTCGGGTGAATTGATAGGCCTCGGCACAATCCTCGGCAAAGGTGCCCATCAGACGGCCTTTGTCGTAGGCATCTTCCAGGCCGTCCAGAAACATGTGGTCAATCACCTGACCGTGCCCCATCCGGTAGCCGCCGCGCGCCTTGGGCAGCAGGTAGGGGGCGTTCGACATGCTCTCCATCCCGCCCGCGACCATGACTTCCGCGCTGCCCGCGAGGATGAGGTCATGTGCCAACATCGCCGCCTTCATCCCTGATCCGCACATTTTGTTGACGGTCGTTGCCCCAGCAGACAAAGGCAGCCCCGCGCCCAAGGCCGCCTGACGCGCCGGAGCCTGCCCCTGCCCCGCAGGCAAGACGCAGCCCATAATAACCTCTTCCACTGCATCCGCGCTCAGGCCCGCACCGGTCAAAGCACCTTTGATCGCGCTGGCCCCGAGTTCAGCCCCAGAGGCCCCTTCGAGCGCGCCTTGGAAACCGCCCATCGCTGTTCGAGATGCACCGACAATGACAATCGGATCTTTGCTGGACATGAAACTCTCCCCTGTTTCGTCCGTGGCACACTCCTCCGTGCCCGTACTTGCCAGAGTGATCTGCGCCCTGCCCTCGTGTCCAGCAGCGCGGGAAAGTCACGCTGCGTCACGCAAACAAAAACGCGGGCCCCGCAGGACCCGCGTCGTTGCTATAAATGGCCTGCTTCGATCAGTAGATCGTCAGCGCAGGCACGTAAGATATGAGCAGCAGCACAATCAGCGCCACCGCATAAAACGGCAGAAGCGATTTGACCGTCGGCCCTAGTTTGGAATCCGCGATCCCCATCGAGATAAAGAGCGTCGTCCCCACAGGCGGCGTATACAGACCAACGGCCAAGTTCACGACCATCATCAGGCCAAGCTGCACCAGATCCAAACCGATCGACTGACCAATGGTCACGAACAGCGGTCCCAGCAGCAGCACAGCTGCGGGCAGGTCAAGGAAGGCCCCGACGACCAGCATCACGAGGTTCAGCATCAGAATGACCATCCAAGGATCCGCAAAGGTCGCGGCGACCCAAGATGCCAATTCCTGTGGAATGCGCTCTGCTGTCATGACCCACTGAAGCGTCGAGGACGCCATGATGATCAGCATCACCGCGCCGGTCATCGCGGCCGTATCGACGAGCGCGTTCCAGATTTCCCGCGGGCCAAGGTCTCGGTAAATAACGCCTGAGACCAGCAGTGCGTAGGCCACGGCCATCACCGACACTTCGGTCGGGGTCGCAATGCCGAAACGCAGGGTGCCGATGACGAAGATGGGCATGATCAGCGCTGGGATCGCAGCAAAGAGCTGCCCCTTGAAGGCGTGGAAGCCCCCTTCGAGCGGCGAGCGCGGCAGGTTTTGTTTACGCGCGGTCCACCACACAGTGGTGAACATGCCCACACCCAGCAAAATGCCAGGCAGAATACCTGCAACAAAGAGATCCACGATCGACACGTTCGACACGAGGCCAAACAGGATCAGCGGGATCGACGGTGGGATCAGGACCGACACGGTCGAAGACGCCGAGTTCACCGCAGCCGCAAAGCCCGATGGATACCCCTGCTTCTTCTGTACGGGGATCAGCGCGTTCCCCAATGCCGAAGCGTCCGCCACAGCCGAACCCGACACGCCGCCGAACATGACAGAGCCGATGATCGAGACTTGACCCAAACCGCCCTTCATATTCCCCACGAAAAGGCGCGCAATGTTCACGAGGTACTGCCCGAACCGGCCCGACATCATCAGGTTGCCCGCCAGAATAAAGAACGGGATCGCGAGCATCGGAAAGCTCTGCGTCGGCGTGTACAGGCGCTGCGCAATCACCGCCATCGGCTTGCCATCCAGCCATAGGGCCGCTGCCACGCCCCCCAGCATCGCGTGCCCGATCGGCACCGCAAACGCTAGCAGGATAAAGAATACCCAGATCATAGGTCCGGTCATGGCTTCCCCCCTCTTAACTCAAACTGCGACGTTCGACGTCGCTGGTCGCCACGGACGCACCACTCAGCAGGCGCAGGATCTCGAGCACCGAGATCAGGCCCATACCTGCGAATGCGTAAACAAGGCTCAGGTAGCCCCAGTACTGCTTGATCCCCAGCGTCGACAAAGTCTGGAACTTGGACGCAATCAGGATTGGCTGGCTGGACTGTAGAACTGTGACAGAAATCACGATGATCGCGACTTCGATCATCACAAGAAGACCGCGCCGCAAGTCTACGGGCAGGAAATCGGGCAAAATGGTGATCGCGATGTTTGTACCGCGCGATGCGGCAATCACCAGCCCCGATGCCACCAACCAAGGGAGCAACAGCGCGTGGATTTCATAGGCCCAAGAAATACCGGACCCGAAGGCATAGCGCAGGACCACGTTGGCCAACAGCGCCACGAACATAAATACAATGGTGCCGACCGCGATTAGCTTTCCCGAGAGCGCGATCAGACGGATGATCTGCGTGACATACCGGTGAAGGGGACGCGTTTGCGCCCCCTCCCCATTGTTCGGGCTCACGCCGAAACCGTTACCCATTACTGGGCCGTCGCCTCTTGCAGCGCTTTGACCAACTCGGGGTAGGTCTCTGCGTACTTTTCGTAGACGGAAGCGGTTGCGGCTTTGTAGGCCTCTTTGTCGGCGTCAGCGAAAGTTGCGCCTTCTTCCTTCATTTTCGGCGGCAGCGAGGTGTCGCCTTCCTGGCTCAGGTTGCGCTGCAGTTCGCCCGCTTCGGCAGTCGCCTTCAGCGCGCATTCCTGCTTGTCTGCGTCCAGAGTTGCCCACCAAGCGAGACCTGCGACCACGGGGGTCGACTCGTACTTGTGGCCGGTCATGGTCACGAAGGGGGTGATCTCGTGCAGCTTGGCCGAGTAGATGTTGGTCAGCGGGTTTTCCTGACCGTCAAACACGCCGGACTGCAAAGCGGTCGGCAGTTCCGACCATGCCAGCGGTGCGGGCGCCGCACCCAGAGCTTCGAAGATGTCGACGGTCATCTGATCCGGGGGCGTGCGGATTTTCATACCCTTCAAGTCTTCGGGGGACGAGACGTTTTTGGAAACGTGGGTAACGTTACGGATGCCGTTATCCCAGAAACCCAGGATCTTCAGACCCGAGTTTTGCGCGCGCTCGTCGAGCATATCGCCGACTTCGCCGTCCAGAACTTCCCATGCGCTCGGCAGGTCGTTGAACAGGAAGGGCAAACCCAGCAGACCGATCTCGGGGACGATCTGGCTCATGGCGCCTTGGCTGTTGGCCGAAACCTGAATAACACCTGCAGTTGCAGAGGTCAGCATCTCAACATCGTTGCCCAGAGTGGCCGACGGCGCGTGGTTCACGGTGTCGCCAGAGCACTCTGCATAAACTTCTGCCCACTTCTCAGCAGCGACGTAGCGGGGGTTCCCGGGGTTCGCGCCATGAGCGAAAATAACTTCTGCTGCGTTTGCGGTACCCGCGACCATGGTGGTTGCGGCTAGTGCAGCGTAAATAACGGATTTCATTAGTCTCTCCTCGTTACTAACTTACAGTGAAGACCGCAGCGCGAACTCCTCCGAACGCGCTGCGGAGGGGTTTAGTGGATGAGCGAGCCGCCATTCACATCAACCTCGGTGCCGGTGCAATATGCCGACAGATCCGAAGCCAGGAACAGAGCGCAGCCTGCTACATCCGATGCCTCGCCGGCGCGACCCATGGGGATGCCTTCGACGATCATCTCTTTCATCTCAGGGGTGAGTTTACCACCCGTAATGTCGGTCGCGATGAAGCCGGGGCAGATCGCGTTGAAGCGGATCTGGTCGGGTGCGAATTCACGCGCCATCGCCTTGGTCAGGCCCAGAATGCCTGCTTTTGCTGCCGAGTAGTGCGGGCCGCCAAAGATGCCGCCGCCGCGCTGAGCGGACACGGACGACAGGTTAACGACGCTACCGGATTTCTGCTGTTGCATAATCGGCATGCAAACCTGCGACATGTAGAGGGTGCCACGCAGATTCACGTCCATGACAGCGTCGTAGTTGCCAGCTTCGATCTGAAGCGACTTCAGCGGCTGGGTGATGCCTGCGTTGTTCACCAGAATGTCGATCCGGCCCCATTTGGCGGTCAACGCGTCAACAGCTGCTTGGCATGCGTCCTTGTCGATGACGTTACACGCCAGACCAACATGCTGCTCGCCGATATCGGCGGCTGCTGCCTTGGCTGCGTCTTCGTCCAAGTCCAGAATCGCAACGGTTGCGCCGTGCTCGGCGAATAGTTTTGCAGTCGCTTTACCAAGGCCACGTGCCGAAGCCGCGCCGGTGACGATTGCGAATTTACCTTCTAGTAGGCCCATGAGCGCCTCTCCTCCGAAGTAGTAGTGATTAGGGGTGTGTCGCGGGGGGCCTTAGAGCCACCCCTTGATCTGTTCTGCGACCTTCGAAACCGAAAGGCCGTACATGTCGTGTAGGGTCGGCAGCGCGCCCGCCTCGAGGAATTCGTCAGGCAAGCCGATCATGCGGAATTTGGGGGCCACACCGTTGGTCAACAGGGCACCGGCGACAGCCTCTCCCAGACCGCCGACCTTGGTGTGGTTCTCGGCGGTGATGACCAGACGGCCCCCTTTGGACACCTCGGCGACGATGGTCTCGACGTCCAGCGGTTTGATGGTCGGGCAGTGCAGCACGGCCACGTCGACGTTGTCCTTGGCCAGTTGCTCGGCAGCATCCAGCGCGCGCATGGTCATGAAACCGGTCGAGATCACCAGCGCATCCTTGCCCTCGCGGATCATCTGCGCCTTGCCCAGTTCGAACTTGTAGTCCGGCTTGTGGCGGGTCAGCACCGACGGCACCTTGCCGCGCAGCAGGCGCGAATAGACGGGGCCGTTGTGTTCGGTCATCGCAGGAACCATGCCCATGATGTCGTCGGCACAGCAGGGATCGATGATGGTCATGTTCGGCAAGCCGCGAAAGATCGCCAGATCCTCGGTCGCTTGGTGGCTGGGGCCGTAGCCGGTGGTCAGACCGGGCAGCGCACAGCAGATTTTCACCGGCAGGTTCTCTTCGGCGATCGCCATGGCGATAAAGTCATAGGCGCGGCGCGAGGCGAACACAGCATAGGTGGTGGCAAAGGGAATGAACCCCTCTCGCGCCATACCAGCGGCAGCAGACATCAGGATCTGCTCGGCCATCCCCATCTGGTAGAACCGGTCGGGCATCTCGTTGCCCAAGATGTGCAGGTCGGTGTATTTTCCAAGGTCGGCCGTGAGGCCGACGATACGGTCGTCCGCTTTCGCAGCCTCGACCAGAGCTTGACCAAAGGGGGCCGCAACGGTGTCGTACCCTTCGGCGGCCAGCGAGGCGATCATCGCGCTTGTGGCCTGACGTTCCTCTTTCGGGGTGACTTTGCGCGGCTCGTACTTGCGCGCCATCGATGCCATGGTCATGCGGGCTTTCCTTCTTCAAGAACGTCCAGAGCCTTGCCCCATTCATCTGCATCCACGCGGACAAAGTGGGTGATCTCGCGCTGCTCAAGGAACGGAACACCCTTGCACATGGTGGTGTCGAAAATGATCACGCGGGGACCGTTGTGGTCGCTATTTCGAGCCGCATCCATGGCCGCAACCACAGCGTGTGAACGGCGGAGCAATACTCGGCCACGGTAGCGACGGCATAGTGTTGTCGCGGGCGGCGTAAAAGTCGTCCACTTTTGCCCTTTCGGATTTCGGGAGGGCTTGGGGATATACACCGTGGACTTGTATTTGAAGGTGC
>NZ_JBGFGN010000135.1:0-117664 GCF_041224595.1 Donghicola sp. XS_ASV15
ACCTCACAGAATTGGCCTGACGGCCAATGCGCCTTGGACCGGGCTTGCTATATGAGGGCCGCACGCTCCAAGGCGCTCGCCCCAAACTGGCCGACTTTTGCTCCGCCACAATGGCCGAATTTTACTCCGCCGTTGACACCTGCACCTTGGGCTGCGAGCGCCCGCCTGCGATTACAAGATCGGGTGCCATCACGGCGAGCGCTTCAAAATCAGGCTCGAACAGGGAGCCGACTGTGGGCACATCTTGCGTTGCCTTGGCCAGATAGGCGGGCGGCGTGATGTCCGGAATGCCTGCAATCTCAACACCAAGTGCATTCAGGGTGTCGATGGCTGACAAGTCCAGCGCAACCACTGTGGCAGGGTTCAGGGGCGCGGATTGTGGACCGGTTGCCGTCTCGACGGTCACGGTTTCGGCGAGGGCAGTGACGGGAATGGCGGTTAAGGCAAGAGCGGCAAAAAGGGGTTTCATCCAAAGCTCCTTGAGGGTCAGGGATTCAATCGCAAAGTTGATCATAACAGTCAGCTTTAATTTCCGACAAAAATACTAGGTCTGACGAAGGCGCAAGCAAAAACTCTGTGATGAGGTGAAAAAGCGGACCTGCCGGTTTCGGTGGGAACGCAGCGCGGCGCGACCATACATACCAGCGATAGGCCAAATGACGGCAATGCCGTTTACCGTGGGTGCAAGGTAACTCGATGCTTTATGGGGATTTTTCAGTGGCTCCGGCGGTAGGGATCGAACCTACGACCAATTGATTAACAGTCAACTGCTCTACCGCTGAGCTACGCCGGAACACTGTAGGGCGTTCTATAATAAGAGCATTCTTTGGGCGCAAGCGGAAATTCCAAAAAACCTGAAAATGATTTTCAGCGCTCCTAAGGCCATGACGATTCTTGGAAAACAGTCGCTGCGCATCTTCGATCAACTTTCAGAAACTGGCCAGACTTAGCGGGCCGATACTTAATGCTGAATTGTTTGACATGTCAGAGCGCCGCACTCTGCATTGGCGACCCGGATCAATGCAGGAGACAGAGATGGGACGGTATGACTGGGACAGTGTGCTTCGTGGGTTTGACGGTCAAAACAGGGTGATCCACCCAAGCGCTGCAAAGCGTGATGTGAAACACGAAGGCGAGTTCGGTGGGGGTCACCTGAAATGTCACTGCCAAATCAGCCCGATTGTCGTCCGAGTGACGACACAGGTTCAGCACAACCACCTATGCGGTTGCAGCCAGTGCTGGAAGCCTGATGGCGCACTGTTCTCGCAAATTGCTGTGGTCCCGCAAGAGGCTGTGGCAGTAATCGAGAATGGTGACAAACTGGGTTTGGTCGATCCGTCCTCTATGATCCGCCGTTATGCCTGTCGTGACTGCGGGGTGCATATGGTCGGTCGGATCGAATCCAATACGCACAGTTTTTATGGGCTCGACTTCATTCATACAGAACTGTCCGAAGAGAAAGGTTGGGCGGGACCGACCTTTGCGGCCTATGTGAGCTCTGTCCTTGAGACAGGCTTTCCCGCTGACCAAATGTCCTACTTGCGAGCGCAGTTGCGCGCCTTGGGATTGGAGCCCTACGATTGCCTGTCGCCTGACCTCATGGATGTTATTTCGCATCATGCATACTTTCGCAGCCGGTCACATGGTAGGCGGGATTCGGCCGAAGTGGCTGTCGGATAACCGCTTGGGCCAAGTGAAATCCGAATAGTCCTGCCTATTTTTATGGTGCTTTTCTAGAATCATCGGGTACGCTTCCTGTCAGGGAGGAAATTACAATGATTCAGGAACCAGCGGCGGAGTCGACTGGGCAGATGTGTTCTGTCCTGATTGTAGACGATCATCCACTTTACAGCGACGCGTTGACGGCGGCTCTGCGGAGCGAGAACCCGGAGTGCGAGGTTACGTCGGCGCGGTCTTTGCGGGCCGCTTTGAAAGCGCTTGATGACGGATGCCAGCCAGACCTCGTGATGTTCGATCTGAAATTGCCAGATGTGCTTGGTATCTCTGGGTTCCTTTCATTGCGAGAGCGTATGCCGGACCTGCCAATTCTCGTGATTTCTTCGCTTACGTCAAATGACGTCGTTCATGCATTGATGGCAAAGGGCGCGGCGGGATTCCTGCCCAAAGATGCATGCTCTGAGATTTTGCGCGAGGTGGTGAGCACCGTCTTGGCAGGCGAAAGATACCTGCCCACCGCATATCAGCAGTCCACCGCAAACGAAGAGCCCGAGCGGGTGACCGGAACCAAATTGGATGAACTCACCCCGCAACAGCAAAAGATCATGCGGCTGATCTGTTCTGGCAAAGCAAACAAACAGATCGCTTATGAACTGTGTCTCGCAGAGGCGACGGTCAAAGCCCATATCACGGCGTTGCTTCGGCGGCTTGGGGTGCAGAACCGGACTCAGGCAGCAATGATGATGGAAAGCTCTCTGGCGGCGGGGCAGTCTTCAGACCCTGACGCGCTTGCATTCCTGACCCATTAATCATGCTGGATCAAGGAAACACAGCACGGTTCGTGCGTGTGGCCCTATCCCGAGCCTCCACCGCGACCGAGGCTGTGACCGAAGCTGTCGCGCAGGTGGACCGGCGCGCAACGTGCTTTGTCATGGCCTTTGTGCCGGATCATCTGGACCGAGAGGTGCTGGCGAGTGAGCTTGATCGGCAGATGGGGGGCGTTCCGGTGTTCGGGTGCACGACAGCGGGCCAGATTACGCCCCATGGGTATGACACCGAGTCCCTGATGCTGATCGCGTTTCCACGGCGGTACTTCCGCTGTGCCTCGATGTTTGTCGAGCACCTTCGCGACTTCCCGATGCGCGAAATGAGTCAAAAGGTCGATCGCCTCAAAACCCAGTTCCAGCGAACTGCAGGATGGCGCAGGTTGGGTTTGGTTTTGTGTGATGGCGTGTCGAAACAAGAGGATTTGCTTGTCTCGACCTTACAGCTCTGCCTCGGGGAAATCCCGGTTTATGGGGGCTCTGCGGGGGATGGGCTGAAGTTTCAAGAAACCTATGTTCTTCATGGAGGGCGGTTTCATTCTGGCGCAGCGCTCATGCTCCTGATTGAAACGGCACTGGATTTTTCTGGCGTCGGGTTCGACCATTTCCGGCCGACAGATACCTTGATGGTGGTGACTGACGCTTTGCCCGAAGAGCGGGTCGTGCTGGAGTTGAACGGTGCCCCGGCAGCTTTGGAGTACGCGCGCAAGATTGGTGTTGCGGTGGAGGATCTCTCTCCCGAGGTCTTTGCCGAGAATCCCGTGCTCGTCCGACAGAACGCGAATTTCCACGTGCGGGCGATCCATTCGGTCGAGGATAATCACGGGCTCTCGTTTATGGGGGCGATTGACGATGGCCTGCTGCTGACCCTGGGGACTGGAACAGAGATCATCAATGCGCTGGAGACTGGTCTGGGGCTGAAGGGCAGCGCGGATCAACCGCCAGACTTTATCCTTGGGTTTGACTGCATCCTGCGCAAACTGGAATTTACCCAGAAGGGGATGCTGGACGACGTTTCTGCGGTGTTTCGCAAATACAACGTGCTTGGCTTCAACACATATGGCGAACAGCACTGCGGGGTCCACGTGAACCAAACCTTTGTAGGCGTTGCGTTTTTCGAGCACACGCCGGAGGATCTGCATTGATCAATCCCGCCGACAGCCCGCAGGAACAAATCCGCAAACAGGCCAAGATTATCGATGCGCTTATTCGCCGGATGAACCACCAGCACGAACTGGGGAACTCGGCCTATGCGACATTTCAATCGGCGGTCGCGATGCAAGACAAAATGCACGAACAGTCGCGGGATCTGGCACGTACTACGTCTGAATTGGCAAATGTTCGCATCGAGAGAGAGCGCACGCGCAAGAACCTGACCAGTGCGCTTGCCGCGATGGAAGGGGGCTTTGCGCTTTTTAACCGGTGCCGGTTGGAAGTCAGCAATGAACTTTTTCAGATGGTGCTGCCCGATATCTCGGGGCGCATTCAACCCGGTCTGGAAATCGACGCCTATATCGAGGCGATGCTGTCGAGCGAACATCTGGTTGGCACGGACGGGCGTCTTTTTGGGGCACTGGCGCAAGTGCGCCGCTCAGCCGTCGGAGCTGCGGTGAATGCAGTCGTCGCCGAGCTGGTGGGGGATCGTTTCTTCCAAGTAAATCTTCAGCGCACAAGTGAAGACAACATCGTCATCCTGTTGACCGACATTAGCCGGATTGTGCGCCAGAACCGCAGCGAGAAGGAAAACCTGATCGACCGTCAGGCAAATTATTTGCAGGCGGTGTTTCAGAATATGACTTCCGGCGTTTGTACCTTTGATGCGGATGGGCGGGTCAAAATGTACAACCAGCGGTTCCGTCAGCTCTTGGGCCTGCCCTACACGCTACTTCAGACAGGCTCCGAATTGGACCTCATTGTCCGACATGTGAAATCGCATGCGGTGTTTGAAGACGAGGACGCTTTTGATGTGCCGTTCTGGATGGAGCGATTGCGCAAACAGGGGCGGTTCCGATCACGTCTTCGCCATGCAAACGGGCGCATCTTGGATATGCACTCGCACGTCTTGCCTGATGGCGGTTTTGTGGTCGATCTGGGAGACGTGTCAGCCGAGATCCGCACTGCCGAGATGCTCGAAAACCGCGTGGCAGAGCGCACTGGTGAACTCACCGAAGCCAATGTCCGTCTACGCGAACAATACGAAGAGAAGGCCCGCGTCGAAGAGAAATTACGTGTCGCCAAAGAGGCGGCAGAGGCAGCGGTATCGTCGAAAACCCGTTTCTTGGCGGCGGCCAGCCATGACCTGTTGCAACCAATCAATGCGGCCAAGCTCCTGATTTCGACGATCAAAGAAGAGACCAAAGGCGACCCTGTGCATCCAATGGTCAAACGGCTCCAGTCGTCCTTTAGCTCGACCGAACAGCTCCTTCATGCACTGCTTGATATCTCGCGGCTGGATAGTGCCGATGCCAGCGCGTTGCAGCCGTCGAATGTGTGCCTCGGGACGTTGATGCAAGGTGTCTACGAAGACCAGATGCGCGTCGCCGAAGACAAGGGTGTGCGACTGGATGTAGTGCCTGCGATGGTCTTTGTCCGGTCCGATCCGGTTTACCTGTTGCGGTCTATACAAAACCTCGTGGTGAACGCGATCCAGTACACCCCCGAGGGGGGGCGCGTTCTGGTTGGGTGCCGTCGGCATGGGAATAAAGTGGTTCTTGAAGTTTGGGATACGGGCATCGGTATCACGCTGAAGGATCAGTCCAGAGTTTTCGAAGAGTTTACCCGCGCTGGGAATGTTCCGATCGGCTCTGGTGTCGGACTTGGGTTGTCGATTGTCGAACGCACCTGCCGCCACATGGGCCACCAAGTCTGGGTGAAATCGAAACCCGGCGTGGGTTCTGTATTTTCGATAGCTATGGATCGCGTGGCTGTTCGACCCGAACAGATCGAAGAACGCGTTCCGGTAAATATCAATGAATCCAGCACGATGGATTTGATTGTTCTGGTTGTCGAAGATGATCCTTCGGTCCAGTTCGCCATGGTCAAGAAGCTAGAACAGTGGGGTGCGTCGGTTCTGGGGGCCAGTTCGACATCAGAGGCGCTGCGTCATGTGCGCGACATGGGCATCCCGCCGGACATCATCTTGGCGGATTATCAACTCGGAATGACGGATACTGGGATCAACGCAATCCGCGCGGTGCGGCAACTGACAGCCATGAACGTGCCCGCGATCATGATCACTGCGGATCGTGGTGATCATTTACTAAAGATCGGGTCAGAGCACCAAATACCGGTTCTGACCAAGCCGGTGCGCCTGCGAAAACTGCGGCCTCTGATCGAATGGTTGACCCGTGATCCGGTGGAACCTTTGGTCGCCGCCGGCACAGACGAAAGTCGGCAATGACTGCCATTGCCGAGCGGTTAGGCTGATCCTCGGGGAGGAGTTTATCATGCGGAAAACATTGCTATCTTTGGCCTTGGTGTGCGCCGTGGGCGCGCCTGTTCATGGTGCTGTTCTAGAGGGTAATGCCCTTTACGAGACACTATTCAAAACGGGGACATTGGCGCAGATCGAGACAGGTGAAAAGTTGGTTTACCGCCGAGACGTCACCAACAAAGCACTGCCTGATGCGGCCACCCGAGACACCGGCGATGTTGTTCTGTCGCTCGAACAAGGCGACGCGCTGATGGCGAACCTCGAGTTTCGCCAAGATGACATGCATCGCAATCTAGGAAGCTTTCCTGCCAGTATCGGAAACCCGATGATTATGTATTTTGCCGAAACGGTCGCGCGTGACATGGCCGAAACGTCCGGTGGTAGCCCGTTCTATATCAGGAACCGCTTGAAAGAGGCGTTGGTCAGCGCGGCAGAGATCACAGAGGGTGAGGCTGACCTAGAGGGCACGGATATACCTGTAAAAATCGTCGTGCTGCGCCCCTTTGCCGATGACCCAAACCGCGACCGGATGCATGGGTTTGAGGATTTGGAACTGACCGTCGCCATGTCGGACTCAGTGCCCGGATGGTATCTGTCGCTGACGGCGGTGACCCCAGCAGAGAGCACTGTGGGCTACAGATCCGAAACCCGCTTCGTTACTGTAGAGGCCACGCAATGAAATTACCGGCGATCTTACTGGCTCTGTCCACGCTTCCTGCTTATGGGCAGAGTGTTGCGCAGCAATTCAATGATTACCCGACAGCTGCGCGGGCGGACTATGTGTTCGCCTGTATGGCGAGCAATGGCCAGACCCGACAGTCTCTTGAAAAGTGCGCGTGTTCCATCGACGAGATCGCGACGATCTTGCCTTATGAAAAATATGTTGAGGCAGAGACGGTGCTGTCTATGCGACGCACAGGCGGCGAGCGCATGGCAATCTTTCAAAGCGCGGCCTCCGCTTCGGCGCTGGTGGCCGACCTGCGGCGGGCGCAGGCCGAAGCCGAGGTGATTTGCTTTTGATCAACTGCCCGATTTGGGCAGTACGTTTCGCCAGATGTTGCCTTCGGTATCGGTGGCCTGGACGATCAGATCGTCGGCCCCGGTGTCGGTGTAGGTGAACCGGAACACCGGGTTTTCGCTGATCGAAATACCGCCTTCCATCGTAAAGAGAACCGCGTCCCCCTGAAGCACCTCAATCTCGCTCAGGAAGTGAGCGGGAATGAATAGCTGGGTCAACTGGTCGCGCTGAAGTCCCGAATAATTCGGATGCCGGATCATGATCTGCGCTTCACGGCGATTGTGGTCTTGGGGTGCGAACTGGCGCAGTTTCATCTTGCCCATGTCAGCTTTGGCCATCTCCGGATCGCGGGTGGCTGGGGCAGAGCAGCCGCCCGACGCTTTGACAAATCCGCCATCCATCGCCAGACCATTTGGCGTTTTGGCCAGAACTCGGACGTTCGAGTAGGCGTTCACACGTACCCGCAATTCAAAATCAAGCGGCAGCATTTCCGGCCCGAAGTTGAAAGTGCCTGCCACTGGCGCCGGGTTTTCGTCAATGACGACGGTGGCCGCTGTGACGGCCATGGCGGGATCGGTCTGGATGATCCGGATCGGGACGGTGCCGGCGTCTTGGGCGCGTTTCGGGGCCTCGATCTTGAACATGCCCGTTGCGGGAATGGGTGTGAGTTCGCCGATAACGTCGGCCTGTAACGCGTCCCATGTGGGACTGTCTTTCATAGGCGCGGTCTCGCCAAAGGCAGGTAGCGCGATGGACAAAGCCAGCGCAGCAACAAGGCAGCGTGTGATCATTTGGGCTCCTCCTTGAGGGCGAAGTATGCCAGATCAGCAACGCGTTTCTCATACCGCCGAAAGTCTGTGTGGTCCGCAGGGAGCTGGCCCCCAACCCTTGAGGCAAATTGGATGGGAGGCCGTGATGTTCGAATTGATCGCGACGGTGTGTGTGGCAGGAACCTGTCATGCACAACTGGTGCCGGGCTTTGAGGCGGAAACTTTGCCAGAATGCCAAAGCCTTGCTGCGGATCATTACGGCGGGCTCGAGGCCTCGTGTCAGCCCATTGGACCGGCGCTGGATCTGTCAGAGGTTGCGCCTGGCGTGTATGTTCACATTGGTGAAATAGCCGAGCCGAATCCGGAAAATAGGGGCGATGTGGCCAATATGGGCGCGATCGTAGGTCGCGACTCCGTCGCTGTGATCGATTCGGGTAGTACGCGACAGGTCGGGGAAGCGCTGTGGCGCGCGGTGCGAAAAGTCACGGAATTACCTGTTCAGCACCTGATCCTGACGCATATGCACCCGGACCATGTGCTTGGCGCTGCGGTTTTCGCCGAAGCAGGCGCCGACGTGATCGGGCACGAGGGATTGGCGCGCGCGCTGGCGGATCGTCAGGGCAGCTATCTGTTGCGCATGGAGCAGGAAGTCGGCGCTGAACTTTTCAAAGGCACCATCGCACCCGCCGTGAACATAGAAGTCGCGGATGAGATGAGTATCGACTTAGGCCTGCGTGAAGTCACTTTGAATGCGTGGCCTCTTGCGCATACGCAGACGGATCTTACCGTGCATGTGCCCGATGCAGAGCTCTTGTTCGCTGGGGATTTGCTGTTCGATGACCATTGTCCGTCACTTGATGGCTCGGTCGTGGGGTGGCAAACGGTACTGGATGACCTGATTGCGTTTCAGGTCACGCAGATGGTGCCGGGTCACGGCGAGGTTCTTGCGTGGCCGCCAAAGGATCTACCGCTGAAGCGCTACCTGGCGGATTTGGAGGCCGAGACCCGCGCCGCGCTGGACAAAGGAAGCCGTCTAGACGAGGCCGCAATGACAGTCGCGCACGAGGCCTCGAAGGAATGGCGCTTGTGCAGCACATACACCCCGCGGAACGCGACGGTCACGTATACCGAGTTAGAGTGGGAATAAGTCAGAGCGCAGCGTTCTGCAGAAGACTCGCGAGTGCAAACAGGCGCTTTTCCAAGAGAACTGGAGATTCGCACAGGTACGTGACAGATTGCTGGCGTTCCCGATAGATGCGGTCATCCCAGTCAACTTGTTCTTCCAATGCATCAACGGTGTCGTAGTCAGGCTCTGGCATATCCATCAGCCGTTCCATTTCGGATCGTGCTTCGTCAATCCGCTCGGCCAAGGCGATTTGACCGGTAGACACATTGCCAATGCCGCTGATGATACGTGTGCGTCGCTTGCTGATGGTGTCGAAGACTTCGGAAAATACCGCCTGCATCAAATCCCGTTCGGTTCCATGGGTTTGCGCAAAGTCAGAGATCATCTGGCGCGCGTTCTCCATGTCCACACGCTGTAGTGAAAGGGCCGATGCCAGCTCCTCGACAGCGCCTTGCTGGGGATCGCTTAGGCTGATGTTTTGCTTCGGCTCGGGCCACATCAGACCCAGAGACAACCGTTCCACCTTGCGCTGGATGCACGGCCAAGTCGGGTCGGAAAAGTCCGCTGCCTGTACATGAGTTGTCGCAACTGACAAAGCCAGTGCCATAGAAAGATTACATAAAATCTTCATGCGGTACCTCCCTGCGCATTGAATATGTGTTACTTGGGGTCTGTCTGTCTATGCAGACCTGACACCAACCATCGTATGCATTGAGTGAAACGCAAAGTGCTCAGCATACTTGGACCAACCCGTGTGTACCGCGGAATACTAACTCAAATTCATGGAGACTATGGATGCGAACCCGTGCCGCCGTTGCCCTAGAGGCAGGCAAACCCCTCGAAATTATGGAAGTCGAACTCGAGGGCCCCAAAAAGGGAGAGGTTCTGGTCGAGATTAAAGCGACCGGCATTTGTCACACCGACGAATTCACCCGCTCGGGTGATGACCCAGAAGGTCTATTCCCCAGCATTCTCGGCCACGAAGGTGCCGGTGTGGTTCTGGAAGTCGGCGAAGGCGTCACCACGCTGAAGCCCGGCGACCACGTAATCCCGCTGTATACGCCTGAGTGCCGCGAATGCCCCAGCTGCCGTTCAGGCAAAACCAACCTGTGTACTGCGATCCGCAACACTCAGGGTCAGGGCCTGATGCCCGATGGAACCACTCGGTTTAAGATGTTGGATGGCACCCCAATCTATCACTACATGGGCTGCTCGACCTTTGCGAACCACACTGTCATGCCCGAGATTGCTCTGGCGAAAGTTCGTGAAGACGCGCCGTTCGAGAAGATCTGCTATATCGGCTGCGGCGTCACCACCGGCATCGGTGCAGTGATCAACACTGCGGGCGTCGAGATCGGCTCGACCGCGGCTGTGTTCGGTCTGGGTGGCATCGGTCTGAACGTGATCCAAGGCCTGCGTATGGCGGGTGCGGACATGATTATCGGTGTCGATCTCAACGACGACAAAGCGGAAATGGCCCGCAAGTTCGGCATGACCCACTTTGTGAACCCGTCCAAGATCGAAGGCTCGGTCGTGCAGGAAATCGTCAACCTAACCAAAAAGGGCGACGATGTCATCGGCGGCGTGGACTACTCGTTCGACGCAACCGGCAACGTCAAAGTCATGCGTGACGCGCTAGAATGTTCGCACCGCGGTTGGGGTGTGTCGGTCATCATCGGCGTTGCGCCGGCGGGTGCCGAAATCAGCACCCGTCCGTTCCAGCTGGTCACTGGCCGCGTCTGGAAAGGGACCGCATTCGGTGGCGCCAAAGGCCGGACCGACGTTCCCAAGTTCGTCGATTGGTACATGGACGGCAAGATCGAGATCGACCCCATGATCACGCACGAGTTGACCCTCGACGAGATCAACGAAGGCTTTGAACTGATGCACGCGGGCAAATCGATCCGCGCTGTCGTGAAGTTCTAAGGTTGGGGGACGAGATGGAGGTCGTATCGGAAAATAGAAGCTTCGGCGGCCGCCAGATCGTCGCGAAACATCCCTCTGACGCGTGCGGGTGCGACATGACCTTTGCGGTCTACTTGCCTCCGCAAGCCGAAGAAGGTCCAGTCCCGGTGCTTTGGTATCTATCGGGGCTGACCTGCACACATGAAAACGCCATGAGCAAGGCTGGCCTGCAGGAACACGCTGCCCACCATGGTTTGGCAATCGTCTATCCCGATACCTCGCCGCGCGGCGACGAGATCGCGAATGACGAAGCCTATGATTTGGGGCAGGGCGCAGGCTTCTACGTGAACGCCGTATGCGATCCGTGGAAAGCTAACTTTCAGATGTATGACTATGTCACAGATGAGCTTCGGGGACTGGTCGAGCGAACGTATCCGGTGACAGACCGTCACGGTATAACAGGGCATTCAATGGGCGGCCATGGTGCCCTGACGATCGCGATCCGCAATCCGGACCGCTACCATTCCTTGACGGCCTTTGCGCCGATCACGAACCCAACCCGCTCGGATTGGGGCCGCAAACAGCTCTCGGCCTATCTGGGAGATGACGAGACCACTTGGTCAAATTACGACGCCACGCTCCTGCTCGAGGAGCATGGATGGAAGGGCGATATCCTGATTGATCAGGGGGCCTCGGACCAGTTTCTGGATCTGCTCAAGCCCGAAAGCCTGTCTGCGGCGATGGCGCGCCGCCGCCAACCGGGTGAGTTCCGCATGCAGCGGGGCTACGACCATTCCTACTATTTCGTCAGCACATTCGCTGGCGAGCATGTCGCATGGCATGCAGAACGGCTGAATTAAAGGAAGCTACTCATGTTTAAACGGGTTTTTGTCGCAGTACTTCTGCTCTCGGTTCCGGCCAATGGGGTCATGGCCGAAGGAGACCCCGCCAAAGGCGAGCGGGTCTTCAAGAAGTGCCAGGCTTGCCACGCCGTCGGCGCGGACGCCAAAGCGAAAACCGGACCTGTTTTGAATGGCATTGTTGGCAGTGAGGTCGCTGTTTCGGAGGGGTATTCCTACTCTCCGGCGATGCAAGAGTTTGCCGAGACCGGGGTGACCTGGACGGTAGAAGAACTGGACGCATTCCTCGCCAAACCGCGCGAGCATGTGTCGGGAACAAAGATGTCTTTTGCAGGTCTGCGCAAAGAGAAAGAGCGCGCAGACGTGATCGCGTATTTGGGTACGTTTACCAAGTAACAGACCCATGGGGATCATAGGGCCCCAGTACAAGAAGCTTGCGCCCGGAGGGAGGAGAGGTCGCTGGACGCAGGCACCAGTCGGGAGAGGTGTGCCCGATGACCAGAGGGCGGGGATGGCCCGTCAATCAGGGAGGAAAACATGAAAAGCCTTAAGTACTTAACATCAGTATTGGCGATTTGCTCGGCGACAGGCGCGCTGGCGAATGCCGATCTACAGAGCCAGATCGACAACCCCGCGCAGTGGGCGATCCAGACTGGCGACTACGAGAACCAGCGATATTCGGAACTGGATCAGATAAACGCGGACAACGTTGGGGACATGCAGGTTGCATGGACCTTCTCGACCGGCGTTTTGCGTGGTCACGAGGGCTCGCCACTGGTGGTGGGAGACGTGATGTATGTCCACACGCCGTTCCCGAACACGGTCTACGCTCTGGATCTGACGCAGGAAGGTAAAATCATCTGGAAGTACGAGCCCAAGCAGGATCCGAACGTGATCCCTGTGATGTGCTGTGACACCGTAAACCGCGGCGTGGCCTATGCGGATGGCAAGATTTTCTTGCATCAGGCAGACACCACGGTCGTGGCTCTGGACGCGAACACGGGCGAAGCGCTGTGGTCGGTCAAGAACGGCGATCCCAGCAAGGGTGAGACCAACACCGCGACCGTCATGCCGGTCAAGGACAAGGTCATCGTTGGCATCTCGGGTGGTGAATTCGGTGTGCGCGGCTCTGTGACGGCCTACAACATGGAAGACGGCAGCCTCGCATGGCGCGCCTATTCGATGGGTCCGGACAGCGACATCCTGTTTGATCCGGAAAACACCACCCATCTTGGTCAACCCGTTGGCGCGGACTCTGGCACCAACACATGGGAAGGCGATCAGTGGATGATCGGTGGCGGCACCACATGGGGATGGTATTCCTATGATGCCGAAGCTGATCTGATCTACTACGGCACCGGTAACCCGTCCACTTGGAATCCGGCGCAGCGCCCTGGTGATAACCGTTGGTCGATGACCATCATGGCACGCGACCCCGATGACGGCATGGCCAAGTGGGTCTACCAGATGACTCCCCATGACGAGTGGGATTATGACGGCATCAACGAAATGATCCTGACCGATCAAGAGATTGATGGCCAGGTGCGCAAGCTTCTGACCCACTTTGACCGGAACGGTCTGGGTTACACGCTGGACCGCCTGACTGGCGAACTGATCACCGCAGAGAAGTTCGATCCGGCCGTGAACTGGACCACCGGCGTCGACATGGACCCTGCATCCGAGACCTACGGCCGTCCCGCAGTGGTGGCCCAGTACTCGACAGAGCAGAATGGCGAAGACGTGAATTCGACCGGCATCTGTCCGGCGGCTCTGGGCTCCAAAGACCAGCAGCCTGCGTCCTACAGCCCCAAGACAGAGCTGTTCTACGTGCCGACCAACCACGTCTGCATGGACTACGAGCCCTTCCGCGTGAGCTACACCGCAGGTCAGCCCTATGTGGGCGCGACACTTGCAATGTACCCCGCACCGGACAGCCATGGCGGCATGGGGAACTTCATCGCGTGGGACAACATCGCAGGCGAGATCAAGTGGTCCGTCCCCGAGCAATTCTCGGTCTGGTCGGGTGCTCTGGCAACTGCGGGTGACGTGGTGTTCTACGGCACACTCGAAGGTTACCTGAAGGCCGTTTCGGCTGACACCGGCGAAGAACTGTACCGCTTCAAGACCCCCTCGGGCATCATCGGCAACGTGATGACCTATGAGCAGGCGGGCAAGCAGTACGTCGCGGTTCTGTCGGGTGTCGGCGGATGGGCCGGCATTGGCCTTGCGGCTGGTCTGACCAACCCGAACGACGGTCTGGGGGCTGTGGGCGGCTACTCGGCGCTCAGCGACTACACCGCTTTGGGTGGTCAGCTGACTGTGTTCACCCTGCCTGACTAAGCGACATGCTTGATCCAAGGGAGCCGGCCGTTTGGCCGGCTCCAACCCCCGAAAACTTAAGGATAATATGATGATCCGACAGGGTTTTTCTCTGGTGGCACTGACCACCGGTCTGATGGTTGCGTCCGGTGTATGGGCTGAATCCAGCTACACAATGGACGACCCGAACATCGCCGTCTCCTACGAGGAAGATGGCCGCTATTTCACAGAAGATGACGTTCCGACCTTTAACGTCACTGACGATGGCAAGGTTGACTGGCTGACATTCTCGGGCTTTCGCCGCTATCACTCGGAATGCCACGTCTGCCACGGCCCCGATGGCGAGGGATCGACCTACGCGCCCGCGCTGAAAAAATCCGCGCTGGACATGGATTACTACGACTTCCTCGATGTGGCGACGAACGGACGCCAGCGGGTCGATGCGGCGGATAACTCGGTCATGCCTGCCTTTGGCACCAACCTGAACGTGATGTGCTATCTGGATGACATCTATGTCTACCTCAAAGCCCGCGGCATGGAAGCTGTACCTCGCGGTCGTCCCGGCAGCAAAGAAGCCAAATCCGATGACATTCGCGAAGCTGAAAATGCCTGCATGGGAACGTAAATCTGCTCTCAAGGTTCTGGCCGTGGCGCTCTGCGGGCTCTTGCCCGTCAGCGGCGCCGCGCAGACCTCGGATCTGGTGTCGCACCATGCGTTCCGTGTGTGTGCAGATCCGGCCAACCTGCCGATGTCCGACGATCAGGGCAGGGGATACGAGAACCGACTGGCAGAGCTGTTTGCGTCAAAATTGGATTTACCTGTGGAGTACGAGTGGTACCCGATGGCCACGGGTTTCATCCGCAATACGCTCAAGGCGGCGAAGTGCGATGTGGTGATCGGGTATGCCCAGGGGCATGAGATGGTTCTCAACACGAACCATTACATGACCTCTGGGTTTGTTCTTGTCGCGCCTCGGGATAGCGCCTTGTCCAACGTCAGCGGGCTGTCTGATCCCGCGCTGCAGGGCAAACGGATCGGTATTGTGGCAGGCACTCCGCCCGCCACGCACATGGCGCGCTACGGCCTGATCGGCAAGGCCAAGCCCTATAACCTGACCGTGGACCGCCGCTACGAGAGCCCCGTGGTCAACATGCTCGAAGATCTTAAGGCCCAAGAGATTGACGCCGCCATTCTGTGGGGGCCGCTTGGCGGACCGTTGGTGAAATCCGACTATCCGGGCATGACGGTCCTGCCTCTGTTGGGGGAAACACTGCCGCCCAAGATGTTCTATCGCATCACCATGGGCGTCCGTCAGGGAGAGAAGGTCTGGCAGCGCAAGCTTAACTCGCTCATTCGTCGTCATCAGGATGAGATCAACGCCATTCTCATGGAGGCGGGTGTGCCCCTGCTGGATGCGCAGGGCCAGACCTTGCTGGAACTCCCCCAGTGAGGTGGCCATGGGCGGCTCTAATGTCCTGCCTGCCCATGGCTCTCCTCGCGCAGGTGGCCGAGCCCGAGGGCTACCGTACCCAACAGTATCGGGCTGCAGTTCCGTCAGAGCTTTCTGGCGGGACTGTCATCACGACACCAGAGGCCGAGGCGCTCTGGCGTGAGGGGCAGGCGGCTTTTGTCGATGTGCTGCCCCAAGCGCCCAAGCCTGCCAATCTGCCAGAAGGCACGATCTGGCGCGACAAACCCCGCCACTCTATCCCCGGCGCGATCTGGCTGCCAAATACTGGTTACGGCGCGCTGGCGGATGTGACGCTCGATTATTTCCTATCGGGATTGGACGCCGCGAGCGGTGGGGACAAGGCGCATCCTCTGGTCTTCTTTTGCCTAGAAGAGTGCTGGATGTCTTACAACGCTGCGCGCCGTGCGCTGGAGTTGGGCTACAAGGATGTCAGCTGGTATCCCGATGGCACCGACGGCTGGACGTTCTTTGATCTGCCGACCGAGCAAATCAAACCCTTTGCCGAGGAGTAAGGGGCTCAGGGTCGGATAAACCGGCCAAACGCCCGTGGCCCGTCTGCTGTCGGGTAGGTCGCAATGATGCTCTGGCTCTCTGGATCAATGACTTGGATGGTATTGTCGAACCAGTTCGCAATCACGATATCCCCGTCAGAGGTCGTATCGATCCCCTCTGGGTATTCGTTTGTGGCAATCTCGGTCAGCGGGGTCAGTGTTTGCAGGTCAAACAGGCTCAGCGTGTTGGCGTATTGGTTGGTCGCGAAGCCGACAGCGCCCGCAAAAGCGATCCCGTAGGGCCGCTCTCCCACTGGAATGGTCGCAATCACCAATCCAGCCTCTGGATCAATGACGCTCACATCGTTCGTTCCCACATTCCCAACGAACAACCGGCCGTCTGCATGGAACCGCAGACCATAGGGACGCACGCCGGTTTTGACACGGGCCACGACCTCGAGTGTGTCTGTGTCAAACAAAGAGACCTGATCCCCATCGCGGTCGGCACTGGCCAGAAGCCTGCCGTTCGCCGAGATATCCAACCCTGCAGGCGCGGCGCCGGTTTTCAGCGCGTCCAACACGCTCAAATCTTGGCCAGATAGCACCCAGATGCGGGCGTTGTACCAGTCGGACACAAAGAGCCGATCGTGCGCAGGATCATAAGCGATCCCCGTCGGCCCGCCGTCCAGAACTGTCTCTGCCAGGACCGCGCCGGTTTCGGGGTGGTGACGCCGGACGGTCTTGGCCTCGGGCGCAACCGTGTACACGGCGTCTCCAGACACAGCGATCCCCGCCGGTTGACCGGGCAGGGGCCAGCGCGCAATTTCGCGCCCTTCGTCCAGATCAAAGACACTCAGCGCCTCGCCGTTCTGACAGGTGATGTAGGCGATATCCCCAAGCGCGGGTAGGGCGGCGCATCCCAGCGCCGCCGCAAGTTCAAGAACCCGGCGCACCAAATTTCTCGACCAAGGCATCAAGACCAGCCTGATACACCCCGCTGACTGCGGCAATCGCGGCTTCGTCGTTTAACTCGGCAGGCGGATCGTTGTTCGGGTACCCACGGTAGAAGGCCCCTTTCCACTCGATCTTGGAGCCACCGCCATCGCGGGGCGTCACCGTCAGGTGGGATGAGTAGTTGGTGACAGGCAGAACCTCGACCTTCACGTCGGTGATCCGATAGGAATAGCTCATCTTGGTGGCGTCGTACTTGTACAGGATCTCGTCGATCGTCGGACCGCCTTCTTCGCCAAGCACCAATTGGCGCGTGGCATCAATCTCGTTGCCGCCGTTCCCAGTGGTCGCATGCACCGCAGGGTGCCACCCCATGTCCTGGAAATTCCCGATCGCAGCCCAAACCTCTGCGGGCTCTGCGGCGACTTCGGTGGACAGCGTGATCTTCTGCCGCGTGGGCCCGTGGGCATAGGCCAGCCCGGGCAGCGCAGCCAAGGCGACCGCGCCAAGGAATAAGCGTCGTTTCATTGGGATCCTCCCCTGTCTTCTGTGAAGAACGTTGTTTTCAGGATGTACCGCATGCCGCGCTGCCAGCTTTCATCCGTGTTGTTCCGGATATCGACCACACGGCCTTTGACCATGTTGCCCGTCGCGGCATCGCGCATCTGTAAATTCATGCTCAGGATCAGGTTCGAGACCTTCTGAACCTCGCCGACTAGGGAATAGTCTGCCCCCAGCTTGGTCGCCATGCGCGTGTCGCAGCCATAGCACTTGGCGGGGTTCACGGTGGCGTCGATTTGCTCTTGCACAGGGGCTAGATCGACCAAGTCGTACCCGTTTTCGGCAAAGCGCTCGCGCACCATCGCCTCGAGCATATCGATCCGCGCCATCTCTGCTGGGTCTTGGCCTAGTTCAGCAGTCTGCAAAGAGCTGTCCAGAAAGGTGATCCCGAAAAACGCCACGCTCTCAGCGCTTTGGGCAGGAGAGCCAAAGCCGAGCAGGGTTGTCAGGATCAGTGCGGTGTTCCGTAGCATACCGCCATCGTCACGCGGGACGGGGGCTGCTGCCAATTGCTCCGAAAGTATCGGTAGCGAGCCGCGCCGCCGCTCTGACAAGCTGTTGGTATGCGTCGGTATTCAGTGACGTGAACGTGTACGGAGGTGGCATGCGCAGACAAACGGGAACATGGGCTTTGGCCTCTGTGATGGTGCTGGCCGGACTGGCACCCGCGGCGGCGGTCGAGGTAACCTCTGCTGTTTTGCGCGTTGACTATCAGACACTGCTGCCGATCTCGCGATATGACCTGAAGCCGGATGATTTGGGCTTCGCCGGTGCGGCGCTCGCTGACGAAGATAACAGCACCACGGGCCGCTTTCTGGGGCATACCTATGAAACCCGGACCCTGAGCGTTCCACCCGAAGCCGCCGCCGAAGCCGCTGCTGAACTGGTCGCTGACGGCGCGCCTTATGTGGTGGTCATCGCCAATGGGCCGGACACAGCGGCCATTGCTGATGCCGTGGCTGGGGCAGGGGGGATCGTTCTGAATGCGGGTGCCGCTGATAATAGCCTGCGCGGCGCTGAATGCCGTGAAAACCTGCTGCACATCGCGCCGTCCAATGACATGCGTGCGGATGCCGTGGCCCAATTTGCCATGTGGAAAAAGTGGCCGCGCTGGGTACTCGTCGAAGGCTCCAATCCCGCCGATCAGGAATTGGGACAGAGTTACGAACGCGCCGCCCGCAAGTTCGGCGCCAAAGTGGTCGAGACCCGCACATTCGAAGATACCGGCGGCACGCGCCGCACGGACTCGGGTCATGTCTTGGTACAGCGCCAATTGCCGACTTTTATGCAGGACTTGCCGCGCCACGATGTGGTCATGTCCGCCGACAACTCTGACTACTTTGCGGCGTATCTGCCCTATCATTTGTGGGACCCGAGGCCCGTTATGGGCTCGGCTGGTTTGCGGCCGGTGACCTTTCATCCCGCGCACGAGGCGTGGGGTGCGACCCAGTTCCATACTCGGTTCGAAGACTTAACGGGGCGCTATGTCCACGAAGAGGATTACGAGGTCTGGCTGGCCCTGCGCGTCATCGGAGAGGCCGTGACTCGTACCAGCAGCAACGATCCGGCCGTCCTGCGCGACTACATTCTGTCGGATGACTTCGAATTGGCCGCGTTCAAGGGGCAGAAGGTCACCTTCCGCGATTGGAATGGTCAGATGCGCCAGCCAATCTTGCTGTTTGACGACCACATCACAGTCAGCGTCAGCCCGCAGGATGGTTTTCTACACCAGATATCCCCGCTCGACACCCTAGGGCAGGACCGTGCCGAAAGCGCCTGTGCCGCCTTTGATTAATCCTAGATGGAGACCTTTGTGAAACCTCTGCTTTTGACGACTGCCCTCGTGATGGCCGCTACCTCGGTCTCTGCCAACCGCGCCTTCGTGTCGAACGAGCGGGGAAATACAGTCACCGTGATCGACACAGAGACGTGGGAGGTCGAGACCGAGTTCTTTGCCGGAAACCGCCCGCGCGGGATCACCGTCAGCCCTGATGGGACTTTGCTGTATGTCTGCGCCTCTGATGATGATCAGGTCAAAGTGTTCAGCACTGAAACCTTCGAGGAACTCTATAGCCTGCCATCTGGCCCAGATCCTGAGCTGTTCACTCTGCACCCGTCGGGCAATCCGCTGTATATCGCGAACGAGGACGACAATCTGGTCACTGTGACAGACACCGAAAGTCACAGGGTTCTGGCGGAAATCCCTGTCGGGGTCGAACCCGAAGGCATGGCGATTTCTCCTGACACCAAGTTCGTAATTAACACTTCGGAAACCACGAACATGGCGCACTTCATCTCGACCGAGGATTACGAGATCAAACACAACATCCTCGTCGATCAGCGGCCGCGCTATGCCGAGTACACGCCGGACGGCAAGCGCCTGTTCGTGAGTTCAGAAATCGGGGGGACTGTATCGGTCATCGACATTGCAGACGACGGCACGCCGACCCTGACCAAGAAGATCGGGTTCGAAGTCGCTGGCGTGCTGCCGGAATGGCTTCAGCCTGTGGGGGTCAAAGTCACGTCGGACGGTAGTCGGGTTTTTGTTGCCTTAGGGCCGGCGAACCGCGTGGCCGTCATCGACGGGGATACGCTCGAAGTGCTGGACTACATTCTGGTCGGGCAACGGGTGTGGCAGATGGCGTTTACACCTGATGGGGCGCACCTGCTGACCACGAACGGCAATTCCAACGACATCACAGTGATCGACGTGGCCAAGGAAAAGGCCATTCAGTCCATTCAGGTCGGCCAGCAGCCTTGGGGCGTGGTCGTCACACCGAAATAATTGGGGAGAGAGTTATGAAAACATGGATCGCGGCAGGCGCGTTGGCGCTGATTGCGGGTGGTGCAGCAGCCCATGACTATGGGTTCGCGGGGGTGCTGTCCGCGAACAACAAGGGCGAGATGCCCGAGATTACGCTGTCCGTCGGCAAACCCATCGCCGAAGGGCCGATCACGCTGAAGTCTGGGATGATGTACGAACTGGAGATCGAGTCAGACGGCAGCGGGGAACTGGCGCTCGAGGGGCCGGGTTTCTTTCGTGCGATCTGGGTGAATGAGGTCGTCGTCAATGGGCTGGAAATGCGCCCCTTTGGCATGGAAAGCGTCGAGTTCGACGAAGCCGGCGAGATGGAGATTGAATTTCTGGCGATCAAGCCGGGCGCGTATTTCCTGCGTATTCCGGGATCCAAGGGCGAAAGCCAGCGGGTCGAGATCACCATTCAATAGGTCGGCACGCAACCAGCCCCTCCTCTGACAGGGCTGCGTGCTGACGGATTAGATGGCTTGGGAGTCCAGATTGACCATTCGGCACTTCCAGCCTTGGACCGAGAATTTGGGGTGCTCGACCTGCCATTTGGCCAACTCAGGTTGTGCACCCATCATGCAAGCCATGGGGGTCACGTCGACAAAGGTCAGGCTCTTTTGCTCACAGACGTCAGGGGCTGTGGCAAGACAAGCCGTGAAGAGAAGTTCGATCATAAAGACATCCTTTCAGTCAGAGGGGATGCCCAAGCGTAATGCCGCAATGCAGCATTCACGTCAGGGTACTGGTTAAAAGACCATCACCTTTTGCATAGTTTTGCGATTTTGCACAAGATATAGGCGCTATTTGCCGCAGGTCACGGAAAAAGCGCCGTCTGCCCCGCTGCTTAATGGGCGCGGTGGCCCTTGATCTCGCCCGTGGTCAGTACCGGAGAGGCGTCAATATCGTCTGCATTCAGCATCGCTGCGACTCGCTCCAGCGATGCGAGAAGCTGAGCTTGCTCCCAATCTTTCAACTTTTCAAACGCCTGAACGTAGCGCTGCTGCAGCGCGTCGGGGGCAGTCTGAACGGCCATCTGCCCCGTCTCGGTCAGGATGATGTTGGTCTGACGGCGGTCGGTTTCGGACCGTACGCGCACCGCGTAGTTGCGCGCAACCAAACGATCCACAAGCGTCGTGACCGTGGCTTGTGACACGCCCATCTGAACCGCCAACTCCTTGGGGGTGGCGCTGCCATCCCGTGCGGCAGTGATCTGCAAAACACGCAGTTGAGCAGGGGTGAGACCGGCCGACTGCGCAAGGCTGCGCGAGTACAGTTCCGTCGCACGCAAAATGCGGCGCAGGGCGATCAGGCTTTGGTCGGTTCGGTCACGGTGTTGTTCAGACATATCCCTATATTGCACAAAACCTAAAATGCTTCAATTGGCTAAGTATCCACACCGTCCTCTTAGAGATGCTAAAGGGAAATATTTTGGCTTTTCGGTATAAAAATCAGAAAAAACATCGAAAAAACAAAGGCATTTAGGTGGATTGAGAAAAATAACTTAGGTGCTTGAAATATTTCCGGCTTCGATTACTTTGACTGTCAAAGGAAACAACCCGAGGGGCCAATATGCCAGAGCTGACCATGCAGACCGAAACGACTCCGATGCGAGCCATGCAGCCGATCCTGCGCAAGCCGGATGCGACCGATGGTAAACTCATCTGGGAGCTCGTTCGGAGCTGCCGTCCTCTGGATGAGAACTCGATCTACGCCAATATCATTCAGGCCGACCACTTTCGTGATACATGCGTACTGGCCGAACTGAATGGCGACGTGGTCGGGTGGATCTCGGGTCACATGATCCCGAACTCTGATGCGTTCTTTGTCTGGCAGGTTGCTGTCAGCCCCAAAGCGCGTGGTCTGGGTTTGGGCAAGAAAATGCTGCGTGAATTGCTGTCGCGAGATGCGACCGCAGAGGCGCGTGAGTTGAAAACCACGATCACGCAAAGCAACGAGGCATCGTGGGGGCTGTTCCGCAGCTTTGCCCGCGACGTCGGCGGGGATCTGACCGATCAGCCGCACTTCACAGAAGACGAGCACTTTCACGGCGAGTGTGCCACCGAACACATGGTGACCATCACTCTGCCGCGCGCTCAGGCTTCTATTGCACGCGCCGCTTGAACTCTCCCCTCTTTTACGACTGACCAAAGGATTTTCCCCATGCCCAAAGACATGGCTACTGAACGTACGATCTATGAACGCCGCGAAAGCGGGGCGCGTTCCTACTGCCGCGCATTCCCTGACTCCTTCACCGAGGCACGTGGCTCCGAAATTTTTACCGCTGACGGAAACCGCTACATTGACTTTCTGGCGGGCTGTTCTTCGCTGAACTACGGTCATAATGATGCCGACATGAAAGCCGCTTTGATCGAGCATATCGCTGGTGACGGCATCGCGCACGGTTTGGACCTGCACACTGACGCCAAAGGCGCGTTCCTGACCGCGTTCAACGATCACATCCTTGCGCCCCGCAAGATGGATCACCGCGTGATGTTTACCGGCCCCACAGGCGCAAACGCTGTTGAAGCGGCGATGAAGGTCGCGCGCAAAGTAACCGGTCGCACCAACATCATCTCGTTCACCAACGGCTTCCACGGCGTGACCATGGGTGCGCTGGCAGCAACCGGCAATGGCTACCACCGTGGCGGCGCTGGCATGGACAAAGCTGGCGTGACGCGCTTCCCCTTTGACGGCTATGCCAAAGGTGTAGACAGCGCAGCACTACTCGATCAGATGCTGAGCGACCCTTCGGGCGGCATCGACGCCCCCGCTGCGATCATGTTCGAAACCGTCCAAGGCGAAGGCGGCCTGAACCCCGCTTCGGCGGAATGGGTTCGCAAAATGCAGGAGATTGCGCACAAGCACGGCGCGCTGCTTATCATCGATGACATTCAGGCGGGTTGTGGCCGGACCGGCACCTTCTTCTCGTTTGACGAAATGGGCGTGCAGCCGGACATCGTGACCATGGCAAAATCGGTTTCGGGCTTTGGCCTGCCGATGGCTCTGATGCTGGTCCGCCCGCAGCACGACATCTTTGGCCCCGCCGAGCATAACGGCACGTTCCGTGGGAACAACCACGCCTTCGTCACCGCCCGTGTCGCGATCGAAAAATTCTGGGCCGATGAGGCGTTCCAGACGGAGTTGACCGAAAAAGCTGCTCTGATGACCGAAAAGCTGCAGCGTATTGCGGACCTCGTTCCCGGCGCCTACCTGAAGGGCCGCGGCCTGATGCAGGGTGTTGACGTTGGCTCGGGCGATCTGGCCTCGGACATCTGTGGCCGCGCCTACGAGAACGGCCTGATCGTCGAGACCTCGGGTCCGAATGACGAAGTGGTTAAGATTCTCGCGCCTCTGACGACCTCGAAAGAGCTGTTCGAAGAAGGCTTCGCGATCCTAGAGAAAGCGGCTCGCGACGTGCTGAACAACGCAAAGCTGGCAGCGGAGTAAAAGTAATGATTGTACGCGATTTTAACGAATTGAAGAATACTGACCGCCACGTTGCTGACGCGCAGTGGACGTCGACCCGTATGCTTCTGGCGGATGATGGAATGGGCTTCTCGTTCCACATCACCATTCTTGAGGCGGGCTCGGAGCACACGTTCCACTACAAGCACCACTTCGAGAGCGTGTACTGCATGGCAGGCAAGGGCTCGATCACTGATATCGCCACCGGCGAGACCCACGAGATCAAGCCTGGCGTCATGTACGCCCTGAACCTGCACGACAAGCATATCCTGCGCGCCGAAGAAGAGCTGCACATGGCTTGCTGTTTTAACCCGCCCGTGACCGGCAAAGAGGTACACCGCGAAGACGGCTCCTATGCCCCTGCCGAAGAGTTGGCGCAACAGCAGACAAGGATCTGATGACCTATACTGTCGAAAAAATCGGCGGGACCTCGATGTCTCGCGTGAACGAGTTGACCGAAACGCTGTTTATCCCGAACGGCGTCTTGGACGACATTTATGGCCGCATTTTCGTTGTCTCGGCGTTTGGTGGGATCACCAACCTGCTGCTTGAGCATAAGAAAACCGGTGAATCGGGTGTTTATGCCCGCTTTGCCGATGCGGATAATGATCACGGCTGGCATGATGCCCTGAGCCGCGTCGCGATCGAAATGCAGAAGGCGCACGCTGCCGTTCTGGATCACTCGGCTGATGTCGCGCAAGCAGATGCCTTTGTGTCCGAGCGCATCGCTGGTGCCCGCAACTGCCTGACCGACCTGCAACGTCTGTGCAGCTACGGCCACTTCCGTCTGGCTGAACACATGCTGCACATCCGCGAACTGCTGTCTGGTTTGGGCGAGGCGCATTCGGCCTTTGTCACCAGTCTGATGTTGCAACGTCGCGGCGTCAGTGCGCGGTTTGTGGATCTGTCTGGCTGGCGTGATCAGGGCGAAGTCTCGCTCGATGAACGCATCATGACCGCGATGAAAGACGTCGATCCCGCGACTGAGATGCCCATCGTGACCGGTTATGCCCAATGTACCGAAGGCCTGATGCAGGAATTCGACCGTGGCTATTCCGAGGTGACGTTCTCGCGCATGGCAGCGCTGCTGCACGCCCGCGAAGCGATCATTCACAAGGAATTCCACCTGTCCTCCGCCGATCCCAAACTCGTAGGGGCAGGGGTGGCGCGCAAGTTGGGTCATACCAACTACGATGTGGCAGACCAGATGTCGAACATGGGGATGGAGGCGATCCACCCCAAGGCTGCGAAAACACTGCGCCAAGCTGATGTTCCGCTGCGCGTGGTGAACTGCTTTGACCCTGCCGATCCGGGTACATTGATCGACGATCGTCCTGCCGAGAGTGCAGCGGTCGAGATGATCACGGGTCTGGATATCGTGGCACTTGAGCTGTTTGAGCAGGACATGGTTGGGGTCAAAGGATACGACGCTACCATCCTTGATGTGCTGACCCGTCACGGTGTCCGCATCGTGTCCAAGACCTCGAACGCGAACACTATTACGCATTATCTGGATGCCTCGCTCAAAACGATGCGCCGTGTGGAACGTGATCTGGCAGAGCGCTACTCGGGTGCCGAAGTTTCGGCCCGTCCGCTATCCATGGCCTCGATCATTGGTCGTGACTTGCGCGGACTGTCGGTTCTGACCAAAGGTCTGCAAGCTCTGGCGAATTCTGGGATGGCTTGTCTTGGCGCGTCGCAAGGACCGCGCAACGTTGACGTTCAGTTCATTCTGGAACGTGACGATCTGCAGCCCGCCATCAAGGCGCTGCACAAACAACTGATCGAAGGCGTGACGCCGACCCTGAAGCAGGTCGCATAACAACGCGCCAAGTCCAACAGAGACGTCAGGGGCCGCCACGTGCGGCCCCTTTTGCGTGCGTTGAGGCGCAAAAAGTTTATATTATGCATTGGAATTAGGCATTTCGGGGCAGCGAGCGCCTGCGTGCTCTGATAATTCGTATGCCATATTGCGCCCGCAGAAATTTCGGTCTATCTCAAACTCAAGCGGGCGGTGTATCGCCCAATCCCTTGGTCGCAACGGCGCGACTTTTTCCGATCATATCCCTCGCGGGTTGCAGCAATGTCGCTGGTTCTGGCTCCGAAATTCGGTGCCCTCGGAATCCCTTTACTGATCCATTGCTTCGGCCTGATCGCAGTCACTCATGACGCTCGGGCCACACGAACCGGAGAGTCTGATGACCAAGGCACGTCTTGTTATTGTTGGAAATGGTATGGCCCCTGGCCGGATGCTCGAACACCTGTTCGATCTGGCTGGCGATGCGTTCGATGTCACGATTTTCAACGCCGAACCCCGAGTGAACTACGACCGCATCATGTTGTCGCCCGTCCTGTCTGGTGAGAAGTCCTATGAGGACATCATCATTCACGGCGATGGCTGGTACGAAGAGCACGGCATCACTCTGCACCGCGGTGAAAAGGTCGCGAAAATCGACCGCGTGGGCAAGACTGTGACCTCCGACGGCGGGATCGTCGCGCCCTATGACAAGCTGGTGCTGGCGACCGGATCGAACCCCTTCATCATTCCCGTGCCCGGCCACAAACTGGATGGCGTTCTGGCATACCGTGATCTGGATGACGTTGACGGCATGCTCAAGGCGGTTGAGCAGGGCGGCCGTGCGGTGGTTATCGGCGGCGGTCTCTTGGGTCTGGAAGCTGCCGCTGGCCTAAAGATGCGCGGCATGGACGTGACGGTTCTGCACCTGATGCCCACCCTGATGGAGCGTCAGCTGGACCCTGCCGCAGGCTACCTGTTGCAAAAAGAACTCGAAGGGCGCGGGATCGAAGTCCGCTGCGGCGCCAACACCAAAGCGATCCATGGCGACGGCAAGGTCGAGCAGGTCGAGCTGGAAGACGGCACGATCATCGACGCAACGCTGGTGGTGATGGCCGTGGGCATCCGCCCGAATGTTGAACTGGCCAAAGAGTCCGGTCTCGACGTGAACCGGGGGATTGTGACTGACAGCGCCATGTGCACCTCGGACCCGGACATCTACTCGGTCGGTGAATGTGCCGAAGTGGGCGGCCGCGTCTACGGTCTAGTGGCACCGCTGTATCAGATGGCCAAAGCCGCCGCGCACCATCTATGCAAGCTGGATGACAACGATTTCGCCCACGCCGAGACCCCGACGAAGCTGAAGGTCACTGGCGTAAACCTGTATTCCGTCGGCGAATTTGGCGATGGCCCCGATCTGGAAGACGTGGTTCTGCGCGACGCGAACCGCGGCACCTATCGCCGTGTGATCATGCGCGGCAATCAAGTGGTCGGTGCGGTTCTGTATGGCGATGTCACCGACGGCATGTGGTACAACGAAATGCTGAAGTCCGGTCAGGACATCAGCGAAATCCGCGATACCCTGATCTTTGGTCAAGCGCATCAGGGCGGCGCTGCAGCAGACCCGCTGGCGGCTGTGGCCAGTCTGGCAGACGACGCGGAAATCTGTGGCTGTAACGGCATCTGCAAGGGTCAGATCGTCAAGACCATTCAGGACAAGGGTCTGACCTCGCTCGCCGAAGTGCGCGCCCACACCAAAGCCTCGGCTTCGTGCGGGACCTGTACCGGTCTGGTCGAAAGCGTGATGGCGATCACCCTCGGCGACGGCTACGCCAAGAAGGTCGAAGGCATGTGCGGCTGTACCGATCTGGGCCACGGCGATGTGCGCCGCCTGATCAAAGCCAAGGGCCTGAAATCGATCCCCGCGGTCATGCAGGAGCTGGAGTGGAAATCCTCGGGTGGCTGCGCCAAGTGCCGTCCGGCGCTGAACTACTACCTGCTTGCGGACTGGCCGGGCGAATACAAAGACGATCAGCAGTCGCGTTTCATCAACGAACGCGTCCACGCCAACATCCAGAAAGACGGCACCTATTCTGTGGTGCCACGGATGTGGGGCGGCATGACAACCTCGGACGAGTTGCGCGCGATCGCGGATGTGGTCGACAAGTTCAAAATCCCAGACGTCAAAGTCACTGGCGGTCAGCGCATCGACCTTTTGGGCGTCAAGAAAGAGGATCTTCCTGCCGTCTGGGCCGACCTGAACGCTGCTGGCATGGTCTCGGGCCACGCTTATGCCAAGGGTCTGCGCACGGTCAAAACCTGCGTGGGCAGCACGTGGTGCCGCTTTGGCACGCAGGATTCCACCGGCCTGGGCATCAAGCTCGAGAAGTTCATGTGGGGTTCTTGGACACCCGCCAAGGTCAAGCTGGCCGTCACCGGTTGCCCCCGCAACTGCGCCGAAGCGACCTGCAAGGACATCGGCGTGATCTGCGTCGATAGCGGCTACGAGATTGTCTATGGCGGCGCGGCGGGTCTGCACATTCAGGGCACCACCAAGCTTGGCACCGTGAAGACCGAAGAAGAGGTCATGGAGATCGCAGGCGCGATGACCCAGATGTACCGCGAGCAGGGCTTCTATCTGGAGCGGATTTACAAGTGGGCGGAACGCGTGGGTTACGACACGGTCAAGGCCGCGATCTTTGACGACGTGGAGAGCCGCCGCGCCTACCACGAACGCTTTATCTACAGCCAGAAGTTCAGTCAGTCTGACCCATGGTCGGAGCGTGTGTCCGGCGTAGACAAGCACGAGTTCAACCCCTTGGCCGTGTTCGGCGACGAAAAGATGGAGCCAGCAGAATGAACGCCCCTGTGACTGAAACCCATCTCGATTGGCGGCTCATTGGTACGATTGATGACGTGCCCGTTCAGGGTGCGCGCTGCGTCAAAAATGGCGATACGACGATCGCAATCTTCCGCACTGCCAAGGATAAGATATTTGCGCTAGAAGACAAATGCCCCCACAAAAACGGGCCTTTGTCGCAGGGTATCGTACACGATGGTTGTGTCACGTGCCCGTTGCATAACTGGGTTATCTCGCTCGAGACTGGGATGGCCCAAGGCGCAGACAGCGGGCAGACGGCATCCTATCCGGTTCGCCTTGAGGGGCGCGAAATCTATTTAAGTTTGTCACCTGCTTGAGAAGTGCTGCGGCGGAGGGGCCGCATGGTTTTGAGTTCATCATAATAATTTATTTGGGACGAGTTAGGTGACGTGGCGGCTCTGCTTTGCAGGGCCGCCGTCTGTTTTGCAGCAACCTCCCTCCCAGTTGCGATTGTGTCATTGTGCGCTCCAAGTTCTGCCTAGGCGTGATCACGCGTTTGGTTGCCTATGCTGGCTGTGTCTTGGCTGCGGCAAGAGCACTTTGTTGCGCGCGGATAGTGGAGTCGTGCCTCGTTTCTACATATTGCAGTGCATTCTGACGATGCGTAGGAAAAGGAGCAGGCTGGTTTCAACGCTCGTACGGGAAAGCTCAACGCAAAATACTGGTTGACGATTTCGCTGCCTGCTGTCCTAATTTGTGTCGCAAACCGAAACGGAGATCCTCTTGCGTTTGACACGCCGAAAATTCGGATTTCTCTGCGCTGGGGCCACCGTGGGAGGCGTAGGTTCGGTTACGGCATCCGGCATTCCAGTGATTGCATCTGCCTCAGATTTATCATTTGCAATCAGTGATCTGGTGGACTCATTTCATGCGTCGACAGGGCTAGAGGTTCGGTACGCACTGGGTGCGACTGGCAACTTGTCCCGCCAGATCCGCGCAGGTGCACCGTTCGAGATGTTCATGGCCGCTGACGAACAGTTTGTGCTGGATTTGTCTCGGGATGGGCTGACACGCGATCCCGGTGTCCTCTATGCCCAAGGGCGCATTTCGATCATCACGCCAGAAAGCAGCGAGCTGCATCCCGACCCAAGCCTGCAGGGTCTGGCTACAGCCTTGGAACGCGGCACTCTTGGGCGTTTTGCGATTGCGAACCCCGAGCACGCGCCATACGGGCAGCGCGCTCAGGAGGCGTTGGCGCATGCGGGATTGTGGGAGGCCATTCAGCCACATCTGGTTCTTGGGGAGAATGTCGCGCAGGCCGCGCAGTTTGCGGTGTCGGGGAACACGGATGGCGGCATCATCGCGCATTCATTGGCGCTGGCGCCCGATCTGGCGGCAAGAGGGCGATCAGCCTTGATCCCGGCCGAGTGGCACGCGCCTCTGTTGCAGCGGATGGTTCTGATACGTGATGCAGGGCCCGTTGCCGAAGCGTTCTACACCTATGTTCAATCTTCCGAGGCCCGCCGAATCCTGAGCGATTACGGGTTTTCTTTGCCGCAGGGGCATTGATGGACTGGAGCGCACTTTTACTTTCGCTGCGATTGGCGGCATGGACGGTTGTTCTGTTGTTTCCTGTTTCCGTTCTGCTAGGGCGCCTGTTGGCGTACAAACAGTTCCGAGGAAAAGCACTCTCCGAAGCGATGATCATGTTGCCGCTGGTGCTGCCGCCAACGGTGTTCGGCTATTACTTGCTGGTTCTGTTGGGGCGTGGCGCGCCACTGGGAGAGGCGTGGTATCAGCTCGTTGGTCAGCCTTTGGTATTTAGTTTCGAAGGGCTCATTTTTGCCTCGGTCATCTTCAATCTGCCGTTTGCGATCCAGCCTGCGCAGCGTGGGTTCGAGGCTGTCCCGCAAGATGTGCGCGAGGCCGCGGCCTGTTGCGGTATGTCGCCGTGGCGCAGTCTGTTGCAGGTCGAGTTGCCCTTGGCTTGGCCAGGTTTGATGACTGCGATGGTCCTGACGTTTGCCCACACCCTTGGGGAGTTCGGGATTGTGCTGATGGTAGGTGGGTCCATTCCGGGCGAGACCCGCACCATCGCGATTGCGATCTATGACCGTGTGCAGGCCTTTGACTATGATGGCGCGGCGGTCATGTCGGCGGTGCTTGTGGGGATTTCTTTGTTTACCATTGGGATCACCTATTTGCTCTCTGCTCGTGTCGGACGGCGTTTGTCATGAGCCTGAGCTTTTCGGCAAAAGCCACCACGCCCATCCCGCTTGATCTGTCGTTCGAGGCCAAGGCAGGCGAGGTCCTGGCGCTGGTTGGCCATTCTGGGTCGGGCAAGACGACCATTCTGCGTACAATTGCCGGGCTTTGGGCCCCGCAGAGCGCCGAGGTTCAGTGCAGCGGGGCAACGTGGCTTCGCACTGCGTCAGGGGTGGATGTTCCAGCCCATCGTCGGCGTGTCGGGGTGGTTTTCCAGAATTACGCACTGTTTCCCCATATGACGGCCAAGCAGAATGTGATGTCCGCGATGCCGGCCACTGTCCGTGACAAATCTAACGCCGCATTGGATTGGCTGGCGCGGGTGAACCTGCCGGATATGGCGGAGCGCAAACCAGCCGAGCTGTCAGGCGGGCAGCAACAGCGCGTGGCCTTGGCGCGGGCCTTGGCGCGTGCGCCGGATGTCCTGCTTTTGGATGAACCTTTCTCTGCAGTGGACCGCGTTACGCGGGAACGGCTGCATGCAGAGCTGATCGCGCTGCGCTCTGATCTATCGATGCCTGTTATTCTGGTCACTCACGACATGGCCGAAGCCCAAGCGCTGGCCAACCAAATGGTTGTGATCGATCAAGGGCGGGTGATCCGCCAAGGCCCCACAGCCAAGGTTATGTCTGATCCAGCGGCGCTGCGCGCGATGGGGCTGCGGGATTTGGCATCCTTGCTGACGGCGCGTGTCATTGCACACGACGACGATGGTCTGACACAGTTGGAAACGGCGACGGGCCCTATTTGGCTGCCGCGCGTCAAAGCAGATGTCGGAACAACCCTGCGCGTCCGCGTTCTGGCGCACGAAATCATCTTGTCCCGCGCTCGCCCCGAGGGACTGTCGGCGCAGAACATCCTGCCCGCCGTCGTGGATCGCATTGTTTCTGGCGAAGGGCCCGGCGTGATCGTGCACCTTGCGATTGGCGGGGACGAGGTTCTGGCGCGGATCACCAGACGCGCCGCGCGTGATCTGGATCTGCAGGTCGGCCAGCCCTGTCATGTGATCCTGAAATCCATGTCGGTCGCCCGAGACCACGTGCGCGGATAACGCCCGCCCTCAGACGTTCCCTTCGGTTTCGATATGGATCACCGTCCCGCAATGCTTACAGTGGACCGCGTCCGCGTCGTGCAGCACGAGCCCGCAAACATCGCATTCCTGCCGAACTTTAGATGGACGGAACAGTACTTGGAGCAGGCGCAAGAACAGCGTCACGCCAAAGATCATAACCAAAACCGACAAGAGCCGCCCCCAAGGCCCGCCGAGCGTGATGTCCCCAAATCCGGTCGTGGTCAGGGTGGTGACCGTGAAATACAGCGCGTCAACGTAATTTCGGATCTCTGGATTGATGCCGTACTGGGTGGCATAGATCAGGCCCGTCATGATGAACAGGAATACACCCAAGTTCATTGACGATAGAATGATGTCCTCGTTCTTGCGGAAATAGCCAAAGTCCTGACGTAGCCGCGCCAACGTCTGATAGGTGTGCAGCAGCCGGAGCGTGCGCAACACGCGCAGGAACCCTAGGCCTTCGCCCGCGATAGGTGCCAGAAAGGACACGACGGACACGATGTCAGCCCAAGTAGACAAACGCGTCAGGTAGCGGCTCTTTTGACGTTCGATCCACAAGCGCACGATAAAATCGGCAAGGATCAGGATGCCAAAGACAACGTCAATCGCCTCGATCAGTGGGGTGTGCGTGAAGAACGAGGTGACCACCACGAACCCGATCGTCACCAGATCGAAGATCAACAGAATATAGCGAAAGGTGTGCGCGGCGTGGCTGTCGCCTTCGTACAAGGCGCGGATGCGGTCCAACACTAGTCTGCCTCTTGGGTTGTTTGCCAAAGAGTTGCACATGGTCAGGCCAAGAGCCAGAGGGCCAGATCAAGCGGCCCGCACCCTGATACAGATGCGGGCCGGTTTTGGTCAGAGTTGCGCCAGCATGTCGGCGGCAGGCGTGTAGGGCAGGTTCTGCGCCACGGCGACGGGTTCGCAGGTCACAACCCCTTTGGCGACGTTCAGGCCGTTCAGCAGGTGGGGGTCACGGCGCATCGCTTCGGCCACACCCAGATCCGCCAGTTGTAGCAGATGGGGCAGGGTGGCGTTGTTAAGCGCATAGGTCGAGGTGCGGGCCACGGCGCCGGGCATGTTGGCAACGCAGTAGTGCACGATGCCTTCCTCGATATAGATCGGATCGGCATGTGTGGTTGCGCGCGAAGTCTCGAAGCAGCCGCCTTGGTCGATCGCCACGTCCACAAGAACCGCGCCGGGCTGCATGGTTTTCAGCATCTCTCGAGTGACCAGCTTGGGGGCTGCTGCGCCGGGGATCAGGACCGCTCCGACAACGACATCTGCATCCTTGATTGCAGCTTCGAGCAGGCTTTGGCTCGAATACACTGTCTTGACCGCGCCGCCGAACTGCTGGTCAATGCTTTCGAGCACGTCATTCGACCGGTCCAGAATGGTAACATCCGCGCCAAGGCCAACTGCCATCTGCGCTGCATTTCGGCCAACGACACCGCCGCCGATGATCACAACTTTGCCCGGTGCTACACCCGGCACACCGCCAAGCAGAACGCCGCGACCGCCCTTGGCCTTTTCCAGCGCTGCAGCGCCGGCCTGCACGGACATCCGACCGGCAACCTGCGACATCGGCTTGAGCAAGGGCAAACCGTCGCGCGCAGAGGTGACCGTTTCATAGGCGATGCAGTTGGCACCAGAGGCGATCAGGTCATTCGTCTGGGGCGCGTCAGGGGCAAGGTGCAGGTAAGTGTAGAGCGTCTGGTCCGCGCGCAGGCGTTTGCGCTCAACCTCTTGGGGCTCTTTGACCTTGACGATGATGTCAGCAGTCTCGAAGACCTCTTCCACGCTCGCAATGGTCGCGCCTGCGGCAATGTAATCGTCGTCGCTGGCGCCGATGCCATCGCCTGCGCCAGTTTCCATGGTCACACTATGTCCGTGTGCCACAAGCTCGGCCGCGCTTTCGGGCGTCAAGCCGACGCGGTATTCGTGGTTCTTGATTTCTTTGGGGCAACCGATACGCATTGTATTCTCCTGAATTCGCGTTGCCATAATCATGCGCTCGATTGTCGCGTATGAGTTTCGAATGTTGGTCTGATTGGCGAGTTTTTACGAAGAAGTTTGCGTATCTATTACTCAGTGTCGATGAATATTGCGTAGATTTGTTGCTGCGCCGCAGTATGGCCCGCTCGTGGATTCGCAGATTGCCGCTCTGTGTGCCTTCTGGCACATTTCACGCATGACAAGCGCTCATCCCATCCCATCCTTCAACCTCTTCGGGGAAACCACCGTGTTTCCGGATGTGGTCCATTGCGAGCAATATTTTGACCGCGCCGCCCAACATGATTGGGCGATTTCAGCGCACCGGCATGACCAGATGGCGCAGTTGTTTGTCATGGACGAAGGGAGCGCCGAAGTCTCGTTGGATGGTGCAACGCGGCACCTGAACACAGGCTGGTATCTCTTTGTGCCGCCCCACGTGGTACACGGGTTTAACTTTACCCGTGGGTCCCAAGGTGTGGTGATCTCTTTTCCAACCAGTGTGTTTCTGGGTTTGGCAGGCGAGGGCGGCCAGATCACGAACGCGCTGTCGCGGCCCTTCTTGGGGCAGATCACGCCAGAGATTGGCAACCTGTGTTCCGTGCTCTCGACCTTGTTTGCGGGACGCGGGGCATTCAGAGCGCAGAGCCTTGTATCCTCGGCGCAGGCGATCCTCTCGTTGGTGGCCGAGGCCAGTCCGGTGGAACTGGGGGATGGCGCGGATGACCGGCTCAAGCGGCTCGATGCCTTGATTGCTGCGCACATGTCCGAGGGATGGAGTGCCCGAGATTACGCCGACGCGCTGTCAATCACGACCGGCCATTTGAGTCGGCTGTGCCGCAACGCAACGGGGCAGGGCGCAGCAGTGTATATCGAGGCCGCGATGATGGCAGAGGCCCGCAGGCTGCTGGCCTTCACGCGATTGCAGGTGTCCGAAGTGGGATACAGGCTTGGGTTTTCCGACCCCTCCTACTTCTCGAAACGGTTCAAAGCCAAAGAGGGTCTGACCCCGCTCGCTTACAAAGCTCGCTTCGCGCCAGAGGTGTGATCCGCGCACCTGTTTGCCCTCAGGAAGTTGCAGTCAGTGCGTGTTTTGTGGCTGCTTTTTCAGTCACTTGTTCGCTTTTTCGCGATGGACTGATCTGCGGACGCCTATCCTCTTATGCTTGATCGGCATGCACGAAAACTACCAGCCTACGCTCAGTTCCTCTATTTGCAATGTATGTTTTCTCGGTCACGCTCTGCCTCAGGAGGAGTGTCTGCTATTCGTAATTCGGCTTTGTGTGCAAGGGCTGCGTTGGCTGACGGGAACGTGAAGGTTGGATAATTGTTCATTGACAGAACAATTAATTCCATGACACGTTTCAGGCAACGGGAGGACATTCATGGATATCAAGGGCAAAGTAGCGCTCGTCACGGGTGGTGGCAGCGGACTTGGAGAGGCAACCGCGCGCCGTCTGGCCGCCGCAGGCGCTAAAGTCGCCGTCGTTGATCTGTCGCAGGAACGCGCGGACGCAGTGGCAAACAGCATCGGCGGTGTTGGCATCGCAGCGGACGTGTCGAACGCAGAGCAGGTCGACGCAGGCTTTGCCAAAGCGGCCGAAGTCCTTGGCGCAACCCCCGCAATTGTTGTGAGTTGCGCAGGGATCGGGACCGCCTCGCGCATTCTGCCGCGGGATGGATCGCTGACCATCGATAGCTTTGCCTTGGCTCTCAAGGTGAACCTGCTGGGTACTTATACCGTCCTCAACATCGCGGCCCGCGAGATGGCCAAGGTCGCTCCGCTGGACGAGGATGGCTCGCGCGGTGTGATCGTCAACACCTCGTCTGTTGCGTTCGAGGATGGTCAGATCGGTCAGGCCGCATACTCGGCCTCAAAGGGCGGCGTTGCTTCGATGACCTTGCCTGCGGCACGGGAACTGGCGCGCTTTGGTATTCGTGTGATGGCCATCGCACCCGGTCTGTTCGAGACCGCCATGAGCGCCGGTCTGCCCGACGACATCCGCGCAGAGATTTGCAAAAGCATCCCGTTTCCCAGCCGGATGGGCATGCCCGACGAGTACGCGCGTCTCGTCGAGCAAATCGTCGAAAATTCCATGCTGAACGGCACTGTCATCCGTCTGGATGCCTCTGCCCGTATGCCCGCCAAGTAAGAAGAAAGAACATCGATGTCCCAGAGCACCGAATACCTGAAGGTCGAGATTGATGGCGCGATCGCCACTCTGACCATGAACCGTCCCGGCAAGCGTAATGCGATGTGCGACGAGTTGCTGGACGCGATCGACGCGTTCTTCTCGAACCCGCCCGAAGGCGTGCGTGTCGTCATTCTGACCGGCACCGAAGGGCACTACTGCTCTGGCCTTGACCTGTCCGAGCATGTGGCCCGCAACGCCGAAGGCACCATGCGCCACAGCCGCAACTGGCACCGCGTGATGGACCTGATCCAGTTCAGCGGCCTGCCTGTGATCTCGGCCATGTATGGCGCGGTGATTGGTGGCGGTCTGGAAATGGCGACCAGCACCCATGTGCGGATCGCGGAACCCAGCACCATCTTCCAGCTGCCCGAAGGGATGCGCGGCATCTTTGTCGGCGGCGGCGCGACTGTGCGCGTGGGACGTATCCTTGGGGCCGACCGCATGTGCGAGATGATGCTGACGGGCCGCAAGTACAACGCCGAAGAGGGCTTCACTCTGGGCCTGACCCACTACTCGGTTGGCGAAGGCGAGGCGATGCCTCTGGCCCGCAAGCTGGCCGCGAAGATCGCGAAAAACGCGAGCCTGTCCAACTACATGATGATTAACGCGATCAGCCGGATCAACGACATGTCCAAGGCTGACGGCCTGTTCACCGAAAGCCTGTGCGCTGCGGTGTCCCAGACCAGCGAAGATGCCGAAGAGGGCCTGAAGGCCTTCCTCGAGAAGCGTGCGCCGGTTTTCCGGTAACGCTATATGATCTTTGTCCGCCCCAAAGAGGAGGGGGCGGGCAGTCAGATTTCATTCGATCCACAGGACGATAGGGAGGCCCTGAGAATGACGAACTTTACCCGCCGTAGCATGATGGCAACCATGGGTGCCGCACTGGCAACCCCCGCGCTGCTGTCGCGCGCCAATGCCGCAGAGATCACTCTGCGTTTGCATCATTTTCTGCCCGCAGTGGCACCGATGCAGAGCAGGTTCTTTGAGCCTTGGGCCGCAGAGCTGAAAGAAGCGTCGAACGGCGCGATTGACGTGCAGATGTTCCCCTCGATGCAGCTGGGTGGCAAGCCGCCTCAGCTGGCAGACCAGACCCGTCAGGGGATCTGTGACATCGCGTGGACCCTGCCTGTCTACACCCCCGACCGTTTCCCCGTCGCAGAGACCATGGCGCTGCCCTTCATGGTCAAGAACGCTGAGAAAACCTCGGTGGTCATGCAAACCCTGATGGACGAGTTTGGCGAAGGCGAATACAGCGGAATGAAGACGCTGGCCTTCCACACTCACGATGGCGGTAAACTTCACACTCGCGGCGGTCCGGTCACCAGCACCGCTGACCTTCAGGGTCTGAAGCTGCGCGCACCGAACCAAGCGACTGGCGAGATGCTGACCGCGCTGGGGGCCGAGGTTGTCTTCTTCCCCGTGACCGAAATGGTTGTTGGTCTGTCGAACGGCGTGATCGACGGCTGCTGCCTGCCTTACGAGGTTGTGCCCGCCTTCAAACTGCAGGAACTGACCAGCACCACGTCGCAGCCTGCGGCCGGATCGCGCGGCCTGTACTGCAACACCTTCTCGCTGGTGATGAACCAGCGTTCGTACGACAAGATGTCGCCTGACGTCCAGAAAGTTATCGACGATCACTCGGGCATGGCGCTGTCCCAGCGGATCGGCAAGCAGTTCGACGAATTCGAAGCCTTTGGCAAATCGGTTGTGGAAAAGCAGGGCAATACCATTGCCGAAATTCCCACCGAGACCATCGCTGAATGGCAGGAGCTGGCAGCTCCGATCCACGAGGCTTGGGTGCAAAAGCTGAACGACCGTGGTTTGGACGGTGCCGCCATTCTGGCCCGCGCAAACGAACTGCTGGACGCGTAAGTCATGGCAGAACGCCTCGAGAACGAGGACTGGCAAGGGGTCCAAGGCCCCTTGTTCAAAGTCCTGCGCCCCATTTGTTGGACCTCGGCCGGTATCGGCGGGTTGGCGATCTTCGGGGCGGCGATTGTGGTGACCGCGTCCGTCATCATGCGAAATGTAGGTCTCGGCGGTATTCGCGGGGACTTCGAATTGGTCGAGCTGGTCTGCGCGGCCTGTGCGTCTCTGTTCTTGCCCCTCTGCCAGTTGAACAAAGGGCATGTGATGGTGGACCTGTTCACCGCGTGGATGCCGTTCAAGGCGCAGCGTCGCTTGGACGGGATTTGGACATTGCTGTTTGCCTTTGTCTGGGGGCTGCTCTGCTGGCGCCTGTCGATCGGGCTCGAGGAAATCCACAGCTACGGTGACAAGACCATGCTGCTGCGGGCGCCGGTCTGGTGGGTCTATGTACCCGCTGTCTTTGGTACCGCGCTGTCGGCGGTTGTGGCCTTTGCCATGAGCCTGCCGATGATCTTTTCATCCATGCGCGGAATGGAGCGAACCTGATGGACGCGACGACTATTGCAACAATCATGGTGATCGTCCTTCTTCTGGCGATCTTCATCCGCATGCCAATCGCACTGGCGATGGGGGCCGTGGGCGCTGTGGGCTATTCAGTTCTGGCCAGCCCCTATGCCTTGATGGCGTATTTTAACACCGCTTGGGTCGACAAGTTCATGTCCTATGAGCTGGCCATCGTCCCGCTGTTCATCCTGATGGGCCACTTGGCGACGCGGACCGGCATTTCCGGTGCGATCTTCCAAGCGTCAAACGCGTGGATCGGTCACTTCCGTGGCGGTCTGGCGATGGCCGCTGTGGCGGGCTGTGCTATGTTCGGCTCGATCTCTGGCTCGTCGTTGGCAACGGCCTCGACAATGGCCAAGGTTGCCCTGCCGGAAATGCGCAAGCACGGGTATTCTGGGGCTCTGTCCTCGGGGTCGCTCGCGGCTGGCGGTACACTTGGCATTCTGATCCCGCCCTCGGTGGTGTTGATCATCTATGCCCTGCTGACCGAACAGAACATCGTAAAGCTTTTCTTGGCTGCGACCATCCCCGGCATTCTCGCTGTGATGGGCTTCTTCATCGCGATCATGGTCTACGTGCGCCTTTATCCCGAAGAGGGCCCGACCCACGAAAAAGCAGACTTCAAAACCCGCCTCAAATCGCTGGGAGAAATCTGGCACGTGGTCGCGATCTTTGTGGTGGTGCTTGGCGGTATCTACGGTGGCTTCTTCACCCCAGCCGAGGGCGCGTCTGTTGGCGTGGTGATGACACTGGCCGTGGGTCTGTTCAAGGCAGGCCTGAGCTTCCGTGAACTCATGGACTGCCTGATCGACACAGCCGGTTCGACCGCGATGATCTTTGCCATCGTGTTCGGTGCGGATATCTTCAACGTCGCGCTTGCGCTCAGCCAGATGCCTGCAGAGGTTGCCGACTATTTCCGTAATGCAGACATCGCACCGATGACCGTGATGCTGGGAATGATCGTGTTCTACCTGATCATGGGCTGCGTCATGGACAGTCTGTCGATGATCCTCTTGACCGTGCCGGTGTTCTTTCCGACCGTAATGGCGCTGGACTTCGGCCTGATGCCGGAACAGCAGGCCATGTGGTTCGGGATCATCACGCTGGTGGTCGTCGAGATGGGCTTGATCACGCCACCTGTCGGGATGAACCTGTTCGTGATCTCGGCCATGGCGAAAGATATTCCGACCGGTCAGATTTTCCGCGGAACGACCCCGTTCATCATCGCAGAGTTCTGCCGGATCGCGCTACTGGTCAGCTTTCCAGCGCTCAGCTATTGGCTGGTCGCCACAGTGGCCGGCTAAGCAGGAGAAGGATGATGGCGAAAGTGGCACGGAAACAGACTGCAGCGGCACCCGCTCCGAATGACGAAGTTCTGCGGCAATTCTACGGCTACAGCTTGAAGCACAGCTACCTGCTGATCCGCGATGACATGATCCAGACGATCGAACCTTTGGGGCTGCGTGTGGCGACGTTTTCTGCGCTCGCCATCATCAACGCCCATCCAGACATCACCCAGACCCAGCTGGCGCAGGCGCTGCGTATCGAACGGTCTGGCGTGGTGGTGCTGGTGGACGAATTGGAAAATGCCGATCTGATCGGGCGCAATCGCGTCCCGGGTGACCGGCGCTCCTATGCTTTGCGGGCTACGCTCGCGGGGCAGAAGCTCTGGAAAAAGGCGGTAGCGACCGTACACGAACATGAACGTGTGATGCTGTCGGCCCTGACCGAAGACGAGCAAAAGACATTGAAAGACCTGTTGTGGCGCATCGGCGCTACGGAAAAATTCGACTAAGGGCGGGAGGGCCCAGAGGGGGAATTATGAAAAATGAGATTACGGGGCTGACCATGGTCCCGCACTCTGTCCGGCTCGACCGCCGCGACAGCACTCTCGAAATGCGCTCTAACGTTGCCTGTGATCCGATCGTTGATCATACCGGCGTCTGGATCGAACAGTGGGCGACCAAGACACCCGATCAGGTCTATATCGCAGAGCGGGCAGGGGACGGCTGGCGCGAAGTGACCTATGCCGCGCTGCTGGAGCAGGTCAAAGCGATTGCGTCGTCTCTGGCGGCTCGCGGTCTGGGCCAAGAGACTCCGATCGTCATCATGTCCGGCAACTCGGTCGACCACGCGCTGCTGTCTTTAGGCGCGCAGTGGGCAGGGGTGCCCACCGTGCCGCTGGCCGAACAGTATTCGCTGATCCCCGAGGCGCACGCCCGCCTGGTCTATGTGCTGGACAAGGTCAAACCAGCGATGGCCTTTGTCGATGACGCGGGCCGCTACGCCGAGGCGCTGAAGCGTCCCGAGCTGGCGGACGTAGAGATCGTGGCGTCAATGACCGACGGCGCGCCTGTCGCAGTGACCCCCTTTGCCGATCTGCTGGCGGGTGATGAGAGCGTCGATCTGGACGCGGTGCACGCCACTGTCGGCCCCGATACGCTGGCGAAAATCCTGTTCACCTCGGGCTCGTCTTCGGACCCCAAGGGCGTTCTGACCACCCAGCGCATGATGTGCGCGAACCAGGCGCAGATGGCGTCTGTCATGCCCTTCCTCAAGGAAAAGGCCCCCAGCATCACCGACTGGCTGCCTTGGAACCACGTGTTTGGCGGATCGCACAACGCCTACATGATGCTGGCAAATGGCGGCAGTCTCTACATCGACAACGGCAAACCGACCAAGTCGGGCTTCAAGCACACCGTTCAGAACATCATCGACAAGCCCGGCACGCTGTCCTTTAACGTACCCGTAGGGTTCGCAATGCTGGTCCATGAGATGGAAACTAATCTGGACCTGCGCCAAGCGTATTTCCGTGATCTGGACCTGATCTTCTATGCTGGCGCATCGCTGCCCCAAGACGTCTGGACCCGTCTCGAAGAGATGGCGATGGAAGTCCGTGGCCGCCTGCCGCTTATGATCTCGAGCTGGGGCATGACCGAAACCGCGCCTGCCACCATCATGGTGCACGAGCCTATTGGCCGCTCTGGCGTGATTGGCGTGCCGCTGCCCGAAACTGTTGTGAAACTGCTGCCCGACGACGAAATGCGCTGCGAAGTGCGCGTCAAAGGCCCGAACGTCATGACCGGCTATTGGGGCGATGAAAAGAAGTCCGCCGAAGCCTTTGACGAAGAGGGCTTCCTGATCACCGGCGACGCTGTGCGCTTTGTGAATAACGACGACCCCGAGCGGGGCCTGACCTTTGATGGCCGCGTGTCCGAGGATTTCAAACTGCTGACCGGCACTTGGGTTCAGGCAGGCAAACTACGTCTCGAAGCCTTGGAAGGGCTGCGTGGCTTAGTGCAAGACGTTGTGATCTGCGGTCACGACCGCGACCAGATCGGCCTGTTTATCTTCCCGCGTCCCGATCACGTGCATGGCGACAACACCTCCGAAGGGGCGGTCATCGACCCGATCCTTCAGGCCGAACTCGAAGAGCGGCTGCGCGAGATGGCGCATAATGCCACAGGATCTGCAAAGCGGATCAGCCGCGCTATTATCTTGTCCGAGCCGCCCTCGGTCAAAGACCACGAGATTACGGACAAGGGCAGCTTGAACGTCCGCAAAATCATTACCCGCCGCGCCGACCTGCTCGAGCGGCTTTACGATAACGAAGACCCGGCGCTGATCCGGGTGTGAGGTGACACAATGGTAGATTTCTCCAAAGTTCGCGCGATCGATTTCCACACCCACGCCGAGGAAAGCTGCGGCTGCCACGCTGATGACGGCTATGACGAGCTGCAAAGCACCATGGCCAAATACTTTGGTGCCCCGTGGAGCCACCCGCCGACCATCCCCGAGACGGCAGCCCATTACCGTGAAATGAACATCGCAGCCGTGATCTTTCCCGTGGATGCAGAACGCGAGACCGGCTACCGCCGCTACAATAACTACGAGGTCGCCGAGGCCTGCGCCAAGGAAGACGATATCCTGATCCCGTTCGCCAGCATCGACCCTCACAAGGGCAAGCTGGGGGCCCGCGAGGCCCGCGATCTGGTGGCGAATTACGGCGTTCAGGGCTTCAAGTTCCATCCGACCATGCAGGGCTTCTACCCCAATGACCGCATGGCCTATGACCTGTACGAAGCGATTGCCGAAACCGGCAAGCCCGCCCTGTTCCACACCGGCCAGACCGGCGTTGGCAGCGGCATGAAGGGCGGCAACGGGATGCGGCTGAAGTACTCGAACCCGATGTACATGGATGATCTGGCTGTGGATTTCCCCGACATGCCGATCATTCTGGCGCACCCGTCCTTCCCTTGGCAGGAAGAGGCGCTGTCGGTGGCGACCCACAAGCCCAATGTCTACATCGACCTGTCGGGCTGGTCGCCCAAGTACTTCCCCGAGATCCTGATCCGCTATTCGAACACACTCTTGAAGAAGAAGATGCTGTTCGGCTCGGATTGGCCGATGATCGCACCGGAGAAGTGGCTCAATGCCTTTGACAAGCAAAACTTCAAAGACGAAGTGCGCCCGCTGATCTTGAAAGAAAATGCGATGCGTCTGCTGGGGGTGACGGAGTAATGGTTCCTTTTGCCGCCCCCGTTGACGATATCCTGTTCAGCCTGCGCAAAGTGGCCGATGTCGACCGTTTGCCTGACTGGGATGACGAACTGGCCGAAGGCGTGATAACCCATTTCGCCAGCTTTGCCGAAGGGGTGATCGCCCCGCTTGACGAGTCCGGCGATGCACAGGGGTGCCGTCTGGAAAATGGCCGCGTTCAGATGCCCGACGGGTTCGGCGACGCCTATAGCCAGCTCGCCGAAGGCGGCTGGCAGGGGCTGACCGCGCCCGAGCAATTTGGCGGAATGCAGGCGGACCACGTGACAGCTGCCTGTGTTTCTGAAATTTTCAGCGGCGCGAACCACTCGATGCAAATGGTCTGCAATCTCGTACCGGGGGCGATCTCGACTCTGATGCGCTTTGGGACCGAGGATCAGAAATCTGCCTACATCCCGCCCTTGGCGGAGGGGCGCTGGCTTGCCACCATGTGCCTGACCGAGCCGGGCGCGGGCAGTGATCTGGGCCGTGTGCGGACCAAGGCGGTGCAGGATGGGGATCACTACAAGATTACCGGCGAGAAGATTTTCATCTCTGGCGGTGATCAGGACATGAGCGAAGGCATATTCCATCTGGTGCTGGCCCGCACCGGCGCGATGGAAGATGGTGTCAAAGGTCTGTCCCTGTTCCTGTGCTTGTCGGAAAATGACGGCATCCGGAATGACATCACCGTGACGCGGATCGAAGAGAAGCTCGGCCTCCATGCCTCGCCGACATGCCAGATGTCCTTTGACGGGGCGCGGGCAGAGCTGGTCGGGACCGAAGGGCAGGGCCTGATGGCCATGTTCACCATGATGAACCACGCGCGGATCGATGTGTCCTTGCAAGGCGTCGCCCATGCCAGCCGCGCCTATCAGGTTGCGTCGACCTATGCCGCTGACCGGACCCAAGGCCGTAAATCTGATGGCAGCCCCGCTGTGCTGTCCGATCACCCTGATGTGCGCCGGATGCTAGACGAGCAGCGGATGCTGGCCTTGGGGGCGCGGGCGATGGTGCACGTGGCAATGGTCGAAATGGATTTGGACGCGCGCCCCGCGCTGGTCGATTTCCTGACGCCGGTGTGCAAGGTGTTCTGCACCGATGCGGGTACGCGCAGCGCTGATCTGGGGATGCAGATCCTTGGCGGTTACGGCTATCTGACCGAATATCGCGTCTCTCAGACGTGGCGCGATGCGCGGATCTGCGCGATCTACGAGGGCGCGAATGGCATCCATGATCTGACGATTGCGACACGCGGGCTCAAGCTGCCTGGTGCGGCTGATGGATATGACGATCTGATCGGTGAGTTGACCGATGATGAGGGCGTCATGGCACTGCGAGATAAATGGCGGGCCATGCGCGCCGAGGTGAGCGCAAGCGCAACGCCTGCGGCCATAGCGTATGACTTTGCACGTTTGACGGGGGAGCTCTACTTCCGCGCGGTATGGGCGAAGATCGCCCGCGTTGGCGATGAAGAGTTGCAGCGTCTGAACGAGCGTGTCCAGCGACGCCCTTTGCCGGTGCCCGTCTAACAAAAAAGCGGTTCCTTGGGTCAAGGAACCGCCCTAAAATTTCAGGTTTTTAGGCCACGAGACGCTCGATACAATCCATCAGCGCCGACGTCGACGAGGGCTTGCGGATCAAAGGTTCCTCGGTCTTACGGAACGACACGGACGAGGGCGCCTCTGCGGTGATAAATGCGATCGGGATATTCCGTTCGCGTAGTATCTTGGCGATCCCTTCGGTGGTTTTTCCATGGCCGAGATTTACGTCAAGCAAGGCTGCGTCAATATTGTCCTCGCGGGCGGCACGCTCTGCATGTTTGAGGCGAGAGCAGGGCCCGACCACTGCAAAACCGTGGTCTTCGATAATCTCTGTGAGGTCGAGCGCCAAGATCACTTCGTCTTCCACGACGAGGACGCGACGGTTGCCATCGCTCATAGTTATTCCTCCTCGATCGGGACGATACATGTCCATGTCACACCTGCCTCTTTAAAATCCATCTCAACGGTGCCCCCGGTTTCAAGAGCAATTGCCCGGTTCGTAATGAACGACCCGAAGCCCTTCCGCTCAGTTTTAACGACCGTAGGACCGTTAAGTTCCGACCAATTTACGATCAGAGACGGGACATCATCAATATCTTGGAGTTCCCAAGTCAGAGTTACACGTCCTTCGGGAACGCTGAGTGCCCCATATTTGATCGCATTGGTTGCCAATTCGTAAAACGCCATGGAGAACGCCAAGGCTTCTCCGCTGTTAATCTCATGGGCTGGACCGCTGTAGGACACACGACCCGGAGCCACATGATCCACGATATCTGCAACCACCTGCCGGAAGTCGCCGGATTGCCACTTGGTATCCATCAATCGCCCGTGCGCTGCGGCATAAGCATCCAAACGATGATCCAGAGTGCGCCGTACGTGCGGTTCTACCGAACTGTAGCGCAGGGATTGGTTCACAATCGATTTCACCACGCTGAAGGCATTCTTGACCCGATGATTCAACTCGCGGATCAGAATTTGCTGGGTGTCCTGAAGTTTGCGCTCGCGATCTATATCGATCAGGGCAACGGCTGCACCGATCCGGTTCCCATCGGCATCCAGCACGGGGCGGCCGATGATCCGCAGCCAAAACTGGGTATCGTCGCCGCGCAAATATTGTACGTCCAACTCGGAATAATCTGCGCCGGCCAAAACGCGGGCCAGTGGATATTCCTGAACCTCGACTTTGCTGCCGTCCGCGTGGAAGGCGGTCCAGGCACGGTAATCAGCGACATTTTCGGAAAAGTGGATGGGATGGCGCAACATCTCTTCCACCAGATGATTGCCATAAGTGATCTTCCCGCTTGCATCTGCGATCAAAATGCCGACCGGGGCGGTTTGGACCATTGCCTCGAATTCCAGCAGCTTGGTGCGCTTGGTGCTTAGCCGAAGAGCCTGCGCCGCGTTCTCGGCCTCTAGCTCAGCGATGCGCTGCTTCAGCTCTTCAATTTCGTCCGGCCGATCCACAGAAATGTCTGCTGGGGGATGGGGCGTGTTGGTCAAAGGGCTAACTCTCATGGCGGGCCTATCTGTTAGCGAGTGTGGCTTGTCAGGTAGGTTTCGGTGTTCAAAAGCAAGGCTGTCAGCATCACTTGGCTGTGACCGTCTGTCTTGCATCTATAACATGCTGAATCGGGACAGTTTTCAAGAGAGGATCGTTTGCAACCTTGGTTCCGTGACGTGACAGAATGGCTTTGGCTGCGGCCGTTCCGATATCGCGTCGCGACGTTCGGGTCGTCGCAATCGGTGTAGGAAGGCTTGCCACTAGGTCGAGCCCGTTGAACCCCGCGAGGATCACTTGATCAGGAACCCTTATGTGGCGCTCCATACAGTGAAAGGCCCCACCGATCGCTAGGTCGTCGTTCGAATAGTAGATCACATCAAGAGAGGGATGAGCCGCCAGCAACGCGGCCGTCATCGTTTTGCCTGCCGCGACCGAAGAGCGCTCGGTGCTGGTTTGTTGCGGAACCTCGGTAATACCGTTCTTGGCTAGGGTGTTCAGATAGCCATCGCGCCGCTTGATTGCGCGGGTGTCGCGGTCAAGCGCGCAGCCCACGTAGCCAAATCGTTTGCGATCCTGCTTGATCAGAAGATCGGCCATGCCCGCACCGGCCTCGTGTTGAGAAAAACCGACGCACAGATCGACAGCTGCGCCATCCGTGTCCATGATCTGAACAACTGGCAGAGTTGCCGCCTTCAGTAGGGCCCGCGTTTGGGCATCTTGATCCAAGCCTGTCACGATCAGCCCCGCAGGCCGCCACGATAGCATTTGCCGCACCAGAAGGTATTCACGCTCTGGATCGTATCCGGTGACCCCAAAAAACGGCTGCAAGCCAGTGCCGGCAATCGCGTCCTCAATGCCGGACATAACCTCGGAAAAGACGATGTTGGACAGGGACGGGACCACCACGCCGATTAGGTCGGTGCGGCTGTTCGCCAGACTGGCGGCGACGTGGTTGCCCATATACCCCAGATCAGCTGCAATCTTGCGCACGCGTTCGACGGTCTTTGGCGACACGTCCTTGGCACCCCGCATCGCGCGCGAGGCTGTCATCTTGCTCACGCCGGCGGCGGCGGCCACGTCGGCCAAGGTGACTTTGCTGTGCATCGGTTTCACTTTTCCAATCGCGATTTCGCTTTTCTACACGGGAAGCAGGCTTGACGCACCCCTCAATGCTGACTACCCCTAGTGCCCAACGGTACCGGTAACGGAAATAACGTCAAGCCGGTGGCTCATGTTCGGAGGAGGGACTATGGGACAAAATTACAAAGTGGCCGTGATTGGCCTTGGGTCGATGGGATACGGGGTTGCAAGTTCGCTGCTACGGGCAGGGCTGTCCGTTTACGGCTACGACATCAACGAAGCGCAAATGGCTAAATTCCGCGAGGCTGGCGGCGCCGAGGGGGCGTTGGCGGATGTGGCCGTGGATTTGGACGCTGTGGTCACCGTAGTCCTGAACGCTCCGCAGACCGAAGCTGTCCTGTTTGGCGATGGCGGCGTGGTCCCGATGCTGCGCAAGGGCGCGGCGGTCATGAGCTGCGCCACAGTCGCCCCCGATTTCGCCCGCAAGATGGAGGCGCAATGCGCCGAAACGGGTGTCCTCTATCTGGATGCGCCGATCTCTGGCGGCCCGATCCGTGCGGCCGATGGCGCGCTCTCGGTTCTGGCATCGGGCACTGCGGAAACTTTCGCGGCTCTGAAACCCGCTCTCGATGGCATGGCAAGCGACGTCTTCGAGATGGGCGACAGCGCCGGTGCAGGCAGCGCGATGAAGGCTGTGAACCAGTTGCTCGTTGGTGTGCACATTGCGACCATGGCCGAAGCACTGACCTTTGGCATGACCCAAGGCGTCGACCCCAAGCGGTTCTACGAGGTCATCACCAAATCCGCTGGCAATTCGTGGGCGCTCGAGAACCGGACGCCTCACATTATCGACAACGACTATTCCCCCAAAAGTCAGGTCAACATCTGGCCCAAAGACCTTGGTATCGTGCAAGACATCGCGCGTTCGGCCCAATTCAGCGCGCCAATTTCCGGCGCGGCGCTCCAGATGTATTTGGCGGCGCAGGGCATGGGCCTTGGGGCCGAAGATGATGCCGCAGTGGCCAAGGTCTATGCGGCGATGGCGGGGCTCACTCTTCCTGGACAGGAGTAACTATGACCGTACTTGGCTGTATTGCCGACGATTTTACCGGTGCCACTGATTTGGCAGGCCTCTTGGCCCGCTCCGGCGTGCGTGTGTCCTTGCGCATGGGCATTCCCGACGAGGCGCCCTCTGACACCGCCCCGTTCGAGGTGATTGCCCTGAAATGCCGGACGGCCCCTGTGGCCGATGCCGTTGCTGAATGCCGCCGTGCCTTGGACTGGCTAAAGCAAGCAGGCGCAGAGCGGTTTTTCTGGAAATACTGCTCGACTTTTGACAGCACGGCCGAGGGCAATATCGGCCCCGTGGCCGAGGCCCTGATGGCCGATCTGGACGCCAAGCAGACCATGTATTGTCCCGCGTTTCCTGAAAACGGGCGCGCGATTTTCATGGGCAACCTTTTTGTCGGTGAGCAGCCCTTGGCCGAAAGCCCGATGAAAGATCACCCCCTGACGCCCATGCGCGACAGCAACTTGATGCGCTTGCTGGCACCGCAGGTTTCGGGGCAGGTGGGGCTGGCCAATCGCTTGACCGTCGCCCGCGGCGCTGACGCGCTGCGCGAACGTCTGTCAGAACTCGAAGGCGCGGGCGTCGCGCATGTTGTGATCGACGCTGTGGCGGACGATGATCTCTACACCATTGCCGCTGCGTGTCGTGATATGCCGTTGATGACCGGCGGGAGTGCGGTCGCGATGCCCTTGCCCGATCTCTATGTGCGTGACGGGGTGCTGTCAGCGGATGCCGAGAAAGCCGTGCGTCCGGATTTGCCCGAAAAGACCATCATTCTGTCTGGCAGTTGTTCGGCCATGACCCGCGCGCAGGTGAGCGCGTATTCGGTCAATGCTCCCAGCTACCGTCTAGATGCCTTCGACTTAGAGAAACGTGGAATTGGTCCGGTGCTGACGTGGCTTTCGAAACAGGATTTGAGCAAAGCGCCCCTGATCTACGCCACCGCAGAGCCGGATCAGGTGCGCAAGGCGCAAGAGGCCTTTGGCGGCCCGCAAGTGGGGGCGATGATCGAAGATGCGCTGGCCGAATTGGCCCAAGCAGCTTTCAGTGCAGGGGCGCGGCGGTTCGTGGTCGCTGGAGGTGAAACCAGCGGTGCTGTTACACAAGCGCTAGGGGTCACCCGTTTGGACATCGGCCAAGAGATCGCGCCCGGCGTGCCGTGGACCTATACCGAGAGCGAAGGCGAAAAGATTGCTTTGACCCTCAAATCCGGCAACTTTGGCAAAGAAGAGTTCTTTGCGGACGCGCTTGCTGTGCTGGAGGATCAATGACCGAAGAAACCAAGCTGCGCGAAGAGATGTGCCTGCTGGCCAAATCCCTGTTTGACCGCGGTCTGACGGGGGGCTCGACCGGCAACATTTCGGCGCGGACGCCGGACGGGGGGCTCTTGGTGTCGCCTACCGGGACGAGCTTCGGACGGCTTGATCCGGCGCGGCTGTCGCGGTTCGACGCAAATGGTACCCTGATTGGCGGCGATAAACCGACCAAGGAAATGCCGCTCCATTCGGCCTTTTACGAGACGCGGAACAAGACCGGCGCGGTGGTTCACCTGCACTCCTGCCACTCGGTCGCGTGGTCCCTGATGCCCGAGGTGGACGAGGATAACTTTCTGCCGCCGCTGACCCCCTATGCGATCATGAAACTGGGCAAGGTCAAGCTTCTGCCCTTCTTTATCCCCGGAGATCCGGCGATGGGCGATGCGGTGCGCGGGCTGGCGGGGAAACGCAGTGCGGTGATGCTTGCTAACCATGGCCCCGTCGTTGCGGGCAAGGATGTGGAGGCCGCCTGCAACGCCATCGAAGAACTCGAAGACACCGCGCGGCTAGCCATCCTGATGCGCGGCTATGATGCAAAGATGCTGAGCCCCGAAATGGTCCAGCAGATCGTGACCAAATATGATGTGGAGTGGGACTGATGAAATTTTCTGCCAACCTCGGGTTCCTCTGGCGGGAACTGGACTTGTCCGACGCTATCCGCGCCGCGAAAGAGGCCGGATTTTCGGATGTGGAATGCCACTGGCCCTATGACACCCCCGCCAAACAGGTGCGCGAGGCGCTCAAGGAAACTGGCATGACCATGCTGGGGCTGAACACCCATCCGGGCGATCTGGATGACGGGGATTTCGGCCTGTGTGCGCTGCCCGACCGCATGGACGAGGGGCGCGCCGCCATCGACCAAGCCGTCGCCTATGCCAACGCCACGGGCACCAAGTGCATCCATGTCATGGCAGGTAAAGCCAAGGGGGCAGACGCTGCCAAAGCCTTTGTCCAGAACCTGCGCTATGCCTGTGAGCGAGCGGCCCCATTCGGCATCACCATCCTGATCGAACCCCTGAACACCTATGACGTGCCGGGGTACTTCCTGACCTCGACTGCCGAGGCGCAACGGATCATCGACATGGTGGACGAGCCGAACATCAAGATCATGTTCGACTGCTATCATATGCAGCTGATGCAAGGCGATCTGACCAACACGTTGCGCGACTTGCTCCCCAAAATCGGGCACATCCAGATCGCCTCGGTCCCCGACCGTGCGCAGCCGGATCACGGCGAGTTGGACTATAGCTATGTCTTGCAACTGATTGCCGAACTTGGATATTCCGCGCCCATCGGCGCCGAGTACAAACCGACCAAGCCCACTGATCAAACGCTAGGTTGGCTGAAAAACTATCTCTGAAACACTCCCCGAAACTCGGGGCTTTTCAGGTTGGAAATTTTGGTATACCAAATTTCCAAACCCAGTCGGAGCGGGAAGGAGGGGCCCGCTCCGACACTTTTAATCAGCCTATGGGGAGGGACCATGTCAGGCATGATTTTCGCCGACAGTCTGTCGCGTCTGGGAACCGAGTCCGCCTTTGTGGTGCTGGCGCGGGCACAGGCGCTGGCGCAGCAGGGCAAAGATATTATCAACCTCGGGATCGGGCAGCCGGATTTCAAAACGCCCCAACATATTTCCGAAGCCGCGATCAAGGCGATCCGCGACGGCCATCACGGGTATACGCCCGCAAATGGCCTGCCGGTGCTGCGAGAGGCCGTTGCCGCTGACCTGAACCGCCGTCATGGGGTCGAGGTGAACCCTGACAATGTGGTCGTCGTGCCGGGTGGCAAGCCCACCATGTTCTTTGCGGTGATGATGTTCGGCCAACCGGGCGTCGAGATCATGTATCCCAATCCGGGCTTCCCGATCTACGAATCCGTGATCAAGTACAGCGGCGCTACGCCTGTGCCGATTGCCTTGGAAGAGAAGAACGGATTTGCCTTCAGCGCTGAACAGGTTCTATCCCAGATCACCGAGCGCACCCGTCTGATCATCATCAACAGCCCCGCCAACCCCACGGGCGGCGTCACACCCAAAGAGGAAATCGACAAGCTGGTCGCTGGCCTGATGGATCACCCCCACGTGGCCCTGATGTCGGACGAGATTTACAGCAACATGCTCTATGGCGGGCGCGAACATGTCAGCCTGTTGCAATACCCCGAAATCCGCGATCGCCTGATCATGCTGGATGGCTGGTCCAAGACCTATGCCATGACTGGCTGGCGCCTTGGCTATGCGGTCTGGCCGGATGCGGCGGTGGATCATGTGACGCGCCTTTGCATCAACGACCACTCTTGCGTGAACGCACCGACCCAATTCGCGGGACTGGCCGCGCTGACCGGACCTCAGGACTGCGTGACCGATATGGTGGCCCAATTCGACGCGCGCCGCCATGTGATCGTCGATGCCCTAAATGACCTGCCCGGAGTGCGCTGCGCCGATGCGGCGGGGGCCTTCTACGCCTTCCCGAATATCGAGGGCACAGGCCTGACATCAAAAGAGGCGCAGGACAAATTTCTGGACGAGGCCGGGGTTGCGACCGTCGCGGGCACGTCCTTTGGCGCGTGGGGCGAAGGGTACTTGCGCTTCTCTTACGCGAATTCGACTGAGAACATTCTTGAAGCGATAAGCCGCATCAAGAAATTGCTCTAAACCACGGAAAGGAAATGTGAAATGTCCGATGTAAAACTGCTTGTCTGTGGTGCCTTCAACGAGGAAGAGCGCGCGCGGTTCGATGCGAATTACCCCAACGTTTATGCTGCGTCGCCTGACGATATCGCGGGCGTGGACGCGGATACCCGCGCGGGAATCACTGCAGTGGTGTTCAAAGGGCACGCACCCTTTGGCGAGGCGGCGATGGACCCGCTGGAAAACCTGGGCCTGATTGCGAACTTTGGTGTTGGCTATGACGCGATTGACGTGGCCGCTGCCAGCGAGCGCGGGATCAAAGTCACCAACACCCCCGATGTCCTGAATGACGACGTGGCGGATCTGGCGGTGGCCCTGATGCTGACCCAGACCCGCAACATGATCGAAGGCGATAACCTGACCCGCTCTGGCCGTTGGGCTGGCGGCGGAAGCCTCCCGTTGAACCGCAAGATGACCGGTGGGACCGTGGGTATCTGCGGCCTTGGCCGCATTGGCCGCGAAATCGCCGACCGTCTGGCAGCGTTCAAGATGGACATCCACTACCATTCGCGCAGTGAAAAAGAGACCCCCGGCTGGACCTACCACGCGGGCCCCAAGAGCCTCGCCGAGGCGGTGGATTGGTACGTCGTCGCGCTGGTCGGCGGCAAGGAGACCGAAGGCTATGTTAGCCGCGACGTGATTAACGCGCTCGGGAAAAACGGCGTGATCATCAATATCAGCCGCGGCACCACCATTGACGAAGAGGCGATGCTGGACGCGCTGGAAAGTGGCGCCATCGCGGGCGCGGGCCTTGATGTCTTTGTCAATGAACCCCATCTGAACGAAAGGTTCTACGATCTGAACAACGTGGTGCTTCAGCCGCACCAAGGGTCCGGCACCCACGAAACCCGCCGCGCCATGGCCGAGGTGCAGCTGTCTAATGTCACTGCGTTCATTGAAGGGAATGCTCTGGTTACGCCGGTGAACTGATGGAGCAGATCGCCAACCCGTTCAAAAAGGCGATCATGGCCGGTCAACAACAGATCGGCCTGTGGTCTACGATCCGCGATAATGCGGCAACGGAAATGCTGGCCGGTTTGGGCTTTGACTGGCTGCTGCTTGATTGCGAGCATACGGCCAACGACCTGAACAGTGTTCTTTCGATGCTGCAGGCGATGTCGGCGTACGGGGCGCACCCGGTCGTGCGCCCCACAGAACTAAATGCGGCCGAGATCAAGCGCCTCTTGGATGTGGGCGCGCAGACCCTGCTGATCCCCTATGTCCAAACCGTCGAAGAGGCGAAGCTGGCGATTGAGGCTGTGGATTACGCCCCCCGCGGGTTCCGCGGCATGGGCGGCTCTACCCGTGCGAACAGGTTCGGGACGGTGCCGGACTATTTCACCCGCGCCCGCGAAGAGATCTGCCTGCTGGTGCAGATCGAAACGCAAAAGGGGCTCGATAATCTGGACGAGATTGCGGCCTTGGACGGGATTGATGGGGTCTTTATTGGACCGGCGGACCTTTCGGCCTCGCTCGGCCATGCGGGGAATGTGCGCCATCCCGATGTCGAAGCCGCGATCCGCGATGGGATCCAGCGGGTGCGAGCACTTGGCAAGCCGGCGGGATTCTTGTCGGTGGACGACGCGTTGACGGCCATCGCGGTCGAGGCAGGCAGCCTGTTCACAGCCATTGACGTGGATATGGTCGCCCTGCAACGGTACCTGCGCGAGCGACTCCAGACGGCGCGAACGTCTTATGTGCGCTGATCTTCACCTAGCTGTGAACTGGTACAGAGACTGAAAACAACATCTGCTGCGTTGAAGTCATGAAAGGAGTTTTCATGACACATATTCACACCGCAGCCGAGGGCCACCAAGACGACCACGATCTGGGGCTTCGCCACGATTTGCCGCGTCTTATTGGTCGGCGTAGCGCACTTGGTTTTCTTCTGGGGGCAGGGGCGTTGGCCGCCAACCCCGCAGCCGCGCTGCAATGCGTGGTCAACAGCACCGAGACCGCAGGGCCCTATCCCGCAGACGGGACAAACGGGCGCGGCGGCAGCATCAACGTGCTGACCCAAGAGGGCATTATCCGCGAGGATTTGCGTCCCAGTTTCAACGGCATGAGCCCAACGGCAGAGGGTGTCCCCCTAGAGGTCACTCTGACCTTGGTTGACGCAAACGACGGCTGTACACCGCTCGAGGGTCGTGCGCTTTATCTCTGGCACTGTGATGCGATCGGGAAGTACTCGCTCTATGATTACGACGACCGCAACAATCTGCGCGGCGTGGGCATTTCCGACGCGGACGGGGTTGTCAAGTTCACGACAATCTTCCCCGGTTGTTATAATGGGCGCTGGCCGCACTTTCACTTCGAAGTGTTTGAAAGCGCAGATGAAATCGTTACGGGGCGCGACAGCCTACTCACTTCGCAGATTTCCTTGCCCGGAGAAGATTGTGCTGCGGTCTATAGCGCCGAGAGCGGCATCTACTCCAATGGCACAAGCAATCTTGGGCGTCAGGATTATGACCGCGACATGATCTTTGCGGATAACACCGAATCCCAGAAAGAGCAGCAGATGATGCAACTGAACGGCTCTCCCCAACAAGGTTACACAGGGTCTTGCATCATCGCGCTGGCGTAACGAGTGCGGCCCGCCAATCCTCTGGCGGGCCTTTTTCTTAGGCAGCGGGTTTGTCGTCTTCGAGGTAGTAGCGAATGTTATCCTCGAAGCTGTCATCCGCAGTCAGGCCCAGTTTCAGTGCCTTGGACGGCTGGATGTCGTAGCGCCAGCCTTTGACGATCGCGAGGATGTCGGGCTGCTCTTCCCAGCGGATCAGCTTTTCAGGCTCGGGCCCGCAGACGTTGCGCAGGGCCTCGACAATCTCGCCGATGGTCCAAGTCCGGCCAGGCATCATCATGCAGCGGTTCTGGCCCAAATCTTCTTCGGGAATTTCAGCGCCCTTGATCAGGTTTTCGATGCACTTGCGCGGGCTCAAATAGAAGTGCGCGAAGCTGGGATCGACAGGGCACACCGCCTCTTCGCCGTTCAATGGCTCGCGAATGATCGACGACATAAAGCTGCTGGCAGCGCGGTTCGGCTTGCCCGGACGGACTGAAATGGTCGGCAGGCGGAATCCGCGCCCGTCCACGATGCCTTTGCGGCTGTAGTCATTCAACAGCAGCTCGCCGATGGCCTTTTGCGCGCCATAGCTGGTCTGCGGGTTCAAAAAAGTGTCGTCGATGATGGGATCAGCGACCTCGCCGCCGTATACGGCGATTGATGAGGTGAAGACCACGACCGGCTTGGTGCCCAACTCTCGGCAACGCTCCAGCACGTTCATGGTGCCCATCATGTTGATCTTGTAGCCCAGATCCAGATCTTCTTCGGCTTGGCCGGAAACGATGGCAGCCAGCAGGTAGATCACGTCGGTGTCGGCATCAATCACGCTGCTGACGCTGGCCGGATCGGCGATGTCACATGTCGCGGTCTCGACCGCAAAGGGCGCTTCTACCTGCGCGGGGTCCACAACGTCTGCCAGCACGAGGCTATCGATGCTCTGACCGCGCAGTTCACCACGCGATGCCAGCGATTTGGCCAGTTTCTGACCGACGAGGCCACCGCCCCCGATAATAAGTACTTTCATCAAAATCTCCTCCCAGAGTAATTACAACAGCCCGCGACCCGCCAGATTGCGCATCAGCGCGGCGGTGCCAAAGGTCCATTCGGGGCATTCGGTGGACAGGCGTACTGTGTTTCGCAGCTCTCCCAGATGGGGTTCCGAGATGCTGACCACGTCGCCAACCTTGTGGGTAAAGCCCTGACCGGGGTTGTCGCGGTCCTGAATGGGGGCAAATAGGGTGCCCAAGAACAGGAAGAACCCATCGGGATACTGGTGATGCCGCCCGCAAGTTTGCGCCGCCAGATCGGCGGGGTGGCGGCTGATTTTGGTCATGGACGAGTGGCCGTTCAGAATGAACCCATCCTCGCCCGTGACCCTGAGCGTCAACTCGGCAGTTTCGACCTGCGCCATACCGTAGCTGTCATCGAACAGACGGACAAATGGGCCGATTGCGCAGCTGGCATTGTTGTCTTTGGCTTTTCCCAGCAGCAGGGCGCTGCGCCCTTCGACGTCGCGTAGATTGACGTCATTGCCTAGGGTCGCGCCTTTGATCTCGCCGCGGCTGTTTACGGCGATGACGATCTCTGGCTCGGGGTTGTTCCAATTGCTGACGGGGTGCAGTCCGACGGAGGCTCCGAACCCCACAGAGCTCATGGGTTGCGCCTTGGAAAAAACCTCGGCGTCGGGGCCAATGCCGACTTCCAGATACTGGGACCAGAGTCCTTCGGCGATCAGGACCTTCTTGACCTCCATCGCCTGATTACTTCCGGGAGTGATGCCGGACAGGCTGTCGCCGATCTTGTCCTTGACCTTGGCGCGGATTTCTTCGGCGCGGTCGGCGTCACCGGCGGCTTGTTCCTCGATCACGCGCTCGACCATGGACTCGGCAAAGGTCACGCCGCAAGCTTTGACCGCCTGCAGATCGCATGGGGCAAGGAAGTGCATCACGTCATCGCCAACCGCTTCGCCGCTCAGGTGCGCCAGATCGGTCAGGGACCCAAGGCTTTCGCCCGTGGCCTCGCGAGCATAGGCAGCGGGGTCGTCCAGTTCCAAGAGGTCGCGCATGGTCGGCACGGATTTAGAGGTGATGTCGATCACTTCGTCCCCGCGCAAAGTGATAAGACACGGGCCAATCTCGGGGCGCCAGACGCGGCCCACAAGTGTGGCGGTCGGATCGGTATTCTCGAACGGCAGCATGGGGGCTCCTTTATTCAACATGGGGCAGCATTTTGCCCGGATTGAGGATGTTTTTCGGATCGAGCGCCGCCTTGATCGACCGCATCAGCGCAACGCCTGCGCCGTGCTCGGCATTCATGTATTTCATTTTGCCCAGACCAATGCCGTGCTCACCGCTGACGGTGCCTCCCAGACGCATGGCTGTCTTGGCCAATGCATCGGTGAACTCTTCGGCAGCCTTCATCTGGTCGTGGTCGGTGGGGTCGATCGCGAGGCCGGAATGGAAATTTCCGTCCCCTACATGCCCCACGATGGTCGAGGTCAGCCCCAGTCGTTTCGCATCATTCTGGGCCTGCACGACCGCTTCGGCTAGTTTGCTGATCGGGACGCAGACGTCAGTGGGCATCAGGTGGCCGGTTTTGCCCAAAGAGGCCGAGGCGTAGTGCGACTTGTGACGCATGGCCCAAAGGGCATTTCGGTCCTCGGTTTTGGTCGCGGTCTGATAGGCCTCGACCCCAAAATCCTCGGCGATGGCACCGAACATCTCGGCTTGCTCGGCCACGCCAGTTTCGGACCCGTGGAATTCAAGGAACAGATGCGGGACTTCGGGCAGGCCCGCGTCCGCATAGTTATTGAACCCGCGCACCATCATTTCGTCCACCAGCTCGATCCGCGCCATGGGAATGCCGGTCTGGATGGTTAGGATTACGCAGTTGACCGCATCCTCGATGGTGGGAAAGCGACAGGTGGCGGCGCTGATTGCCTCGGGAATGCCCTGAAGTTTGACGGTTAGTTCGGTGATGATCCCCAGCGTCCCTTCGGAGCCAACCAGCAGGTGGGTCAGGTCATAACCGGTGCTGGACTTGCGCGCCTGAGTGCCGGTGCGGACGATGGTGCCGTCGGCCATCACAGCCTCGAGCGCCAGAATGTTTTCGCGCATGGTGCCGTAGCGAACGGCAGTGGTGCCGCTGGCGCGGGTGGCCGTCATGCCGCCGATGCTGGCATTCGCGCCGGGGTCCACGGGAAAAAACAGTCCGGTGGCGCGCAGCTCCTCGTTCAGGGCGAAGCGTGTGATGCCAGGTTGGACGACGCAATTCAGATCCTCGGCATTCACTTCCAGAACGCGGTTCATCCGGTTCATATCAAGGCTGATGCCGCCGCGGGTCGCCAGATGCTGGCCTTCCAAAGAACTCGCCGCACCATAGGCCACCACGGGGCAGTCGTGGGCGTGACAGATTTTCAGGATGTCCGAGACCTCTTGCGTGGTCTCGGGATAGGCAACGGCGTCGGGCGGGGTCAGGGGGTACCACGTCTCGTTCTGGCCGTGCAGATCGCGGTCGGCTTGGGTCGTGACCAGACGGTCCCCAAGTAGCGTTTGTAGTTCGGTAATCGCAGCAGAGTGCATCACTTGCCCCACTTCAGGACCAGCGGATCAAGCGGCGTCAGCAGTTCCATCAGCATCGCGCGGGTGGCGGGATGCAGAGGCGCAATGGGGTGGCGGCAGAACTCTGACTTGATCACGCCGCCCTCGACCATCGCGGCCTTGGCCGAGCGGAAGCCGCACTGGCGGTTCTCGTGGTTCACGGCGGGCAGGACACGCGCATAGCCATCGATCGCCGCCTGACGGTTGCCAGCAAGGAAGTCGCGAACAATCGGGCCAATCAGATCCGGGATCATCGCGCTGGTCATGGTGCCGGTGCAACCTGCATCCAGATCGGCCAACAAAGTGATCGCTTCTTCGCCGTCGAAGGGGCCTTCGATGGCATCGCCGCCTTGCTCGATCAGGGCGCGCAGTTTCATCGCGGCCTGCGGGCATTCGATCTTGAACAGCTTCAGCATCTCGATCTCTTGGGCCATTTTGACCAAAAGCGGGACGGGCAGATCGACGCCGGACAGGGGCGCGTCTTGGAGCATGATCGGAATCCCAACCTCGCCCACGGCGCGAAACTGTTCGAAGGTCTGTTCGGCGGTGCCCTTGAGCAGGGCGCCATGGTAGGGGGGCATCATCATCACGATGGACGCGCCAAGGTCTTTGGCGAACTGCGCACGCTCGACCACAATCGGGGTCGCATAGTGGCTGATGGTCACGATCACCGGCACGCGGCCCGCGACGTGCTCTAGGCAGAGGCGGGTCAGGGTTTCACGCTCGGCGTCGGAAATCAGGAACTGCTCCGAGAAGTTGGCAAGGATGCAGATGCCGTCCACGCCTTGATCAATCATGCAGTCCAGAACGCGCTTCATGCCCTCCAGATCGAGGGTGCCATCGGGGTTAAAGGGCGTGGGAGCAACGGGCCAAATGCCGGTGTAAGGTTTGGTCATAAATCCTCCTTAGGTGCCAAAGGACAACTGCACTTTGATCGCTTGGGTGCGGTCATTGGCGGTCTCGAAGGCGGTCTGGAATTCAGTCAATGGAAAGGTGTGGGTCAGCAGGGGTTTCACGTCGATGAGCCCTGCGGACATGAGCTGGACAGCCACAGCGAACTCTTCGTGGAAGCGGAAGGACCCGCGCAATTCCAACTCTTTGGCGGTGATCTGCATCATGGGCAGGGGCATGTCGCCGGACAGTCCCAGCTGTACGATCACGCCGTGGGGGCGCAGGGCGGGGATCGCGCCGGCCAAAGCAGGGGCCGCGCCCGAGCATTCGAACAACACGTCCAAGGTGCCCTTGCCTGCGGCGTAATCGGCCAGAGCGTCGGGGTTGGTCATGGTGTTCAGGGTGACATCCGCGCCGACCTTGGCCGCCATCGCCAGAGATGTGTCCGTGATGTCCACCGCGATGATTTGCGCGGCCCCAGCACGGCGGGCGGCTAGGATCACGAGCAGGCCAATCGGGCCGCATCCGGTCACCAGAACCTTTGCCCCCATCAGGTTGCCTGCGCGGCGGACAGCGTGCAAAGCGACCGAAAGGGGCTCGGCCATCGCAGCCTCGGCCGGTGTTAGATCGTTGGCCACATGACACTGGCTGGCCATGACCGTAATCTCTTCGCGAAAGGCGCCCTGGATGTGTGGATAGGGCATGGCCGAGCCGTAGAACCGCATGTTCAGGCACTCGTTCGGCAGACCGCGGTGGCATTCCACACAGCCGCCGCACGGGCGGGACGGGGACACCGCCACCAGATCGCCAACCGTCAGGTCTGTGACGTCAGCGCCTACTTCGGCCACCCGTCCGGCAACCTCGTGGCCCAGAACCATCGGTTCCTTCAGGCGCACGGAGCCAAAGCCGCCGTGGTTGAAATAATGCAAGTCCGAGCCGCAAATCCCGCCACGCTCCATCCGGATGCGGACATCCGTGGGGCCAAGTGGATCTGCAACACAATCGGACAGGCGCAGGTCCTCTGCGCCATGGGCAAATAACGCTTTCACGGTTGGTCTCCTCCCCGAACCGTCGGCGGTTGCATCACCGCCAAAATGGTATACCATTTCAAAAAATGCGGGATCGGGCGGAAAGTCAACCACCCATTTTCCGCAGTAAGGGAGGATTTATGGAACTGTTCAATCTGAGCGGAAAGACGGCGCTGATCACCGGCTCGTCTATGGGGATCGGCTATGCCTTGGCGCTGGGTCTGGCGCAGGCTGGGGCACGGATTGTGCTGAATGCGCGCAACCCCGAGCGTTTGGAAGAGGCCGCCAAAGCCTTGCGTGCCACGGGGGCGCAGGTGGACACGCTGGTGTTCGATGTGACCGATGCCAAAGCGGTCGCTGATGCCGTGGATGCCTATGAAATGGGGCGCGGAATCGACATTCTGGTGAACAACGCAGGGATGCAGCACCGCACGCCGCTAGAGGATTTTCCGGTCGATGCCTTTGACCGCCTGATGCGCACCAATGTGAATTCGGCGTTCTACGTGGGGCAGGCCGTCGCCCGCCACATGATCAAGCGGGGTGCGGGCAAGATCGTGAACATCGCCTCGGTGCAGTCGATGCTCGCCCGTCCGGGAATCGCGCCCTACACGGCGTCCAAAGGTGCAATCACGAACTTGACCAAAGGCATGGCGACGGACTGGGCCAAACATGGTCTAAACTGCAATGCGATCGCGCCGGGCTATTTTGATACGCCCTTGAACGCCGCCTTGGTGGCGGACCCTGAATTTAGTGCTTGGCTTGAAAAACGCACCCCAGCGGGCCGCTGGGGCAAGGTCGAGGAGTTGGTTGGCGCCTGCATCTTCCTGTCCTCGGACGGGGCATCCTTTGTGAACGGGCACACGTTGTTCGTGGACGGCGGAATCACTGCCAGCCTGTAAAACTGTCTTTACTGGGGAGGAAAAGACATGAGTGACAAACCGGTTATCGGGTTCATCGGCGTGGGCTATATGGGCCACGGCATGGCCAAGAATATCCTGCAAAAGGGCCACACGCTCTTCATCAAGGGCAACCGCAACCGCGACCCCGTAGAGAGCCTGAAGGGCATGGGAGCGACCGAGGTCAGCAGCGCCCGCGAGATGGCTGAAAAATGCGATATCATCCACATCTGCCTGTCGAACTCCACGCAGGTCGAGGCGATCTTCCGTGACGAGGATGGCATCTTGGCTGGCGTACGCGAAGGGTTGATCGTGATCGAAACCTCAACCGCTGATCCGACCTCGACCATGGCGCTGGCGGCGGAGCTGGCAGAGAAGGGCGGAACGCTGGTCGATGCCCCCTTGGGGCGGACACCGAAAGAGGCCGAAGAAGGTAATCTGGACGCCATGGTCGGCGCAGATGACGCAACCTATGCCAAGGTCGAGCCGGTGATCCAGTGTTGGGCAGGAAACATCACGCGCACGGGCGGGACGGGCACGGGCCACAAGATGAAGCTGCTGATGAACTTCATCGCGATGGGCTACGCGGCGCTCTACTCCGAGGCGACCGTGCTAGGCGCCAAGGTCGGCATCGCGCCGCAAACCGTGCGGCAGGTCATCGGGTCCAGCCGGATGGGCAACGGGTTCTTCGACACCTTTATGAAGTACACTGTGGACCGTGATCGGAACGCGCACCTGTTTACCATTACCAACGCGTCCAAGGACGTGCGCTATGCCAACAACATGGCCTCTGACGCTGGGATCATGGGGATCATGGCAGCGGCGGTAAAGCAGTACTACACCCATGCCGAAGCGATTGATCGGGGCGGGGACTACGTGCCCATGCTCGGCGATATTGTGGCGGAACTGAATGGCATGAACATGGCCGAAGAAGTGAAAAAGGGAGAGGGCTAAGCCCCCTCCCATCGCCGGAGGCAGGTCTTAGTCGATCCAGACGGCCTTGCCTTCGGCCACCATCGCGTCGAGATCGAAGAAGGACTTGGCGCCGCCTTTGACCTTGGCTTCGAAGGCATCTTCGGCGGCTTTGACGTCTTCGAGCGCTTTGATAGTCGCGTCGATTTTGGCGTATGGGATCACGACGACACCGCTGCGGTCGGCCACGATGATGTCGCCGCTGCTCACATACTGCCCACCAACGATCGCACCATCGCCCACTGTGGCGGGCCCTTTGGAATAGGGGGAGTTCGGGTTCAGACCGGTGCACCATGCGGGCAGGCCGACCTCTTCGATGCCTTCGACATCGCGCATGGGCCCGTCTGTGACGAAACCAGCCAGATCGTTATTCTTCATCATCCCAAGGATCAGGTCCCCGCAGGCCGAGGTGCCTTGATGCCCGTGGACCGCAGACAGCAGAATGTCGCCTGCCTGTACGATGGACAGCGCGGCCATGGTGGCTAGAATTTCCGCGGGACCGTTTTCGGCAACGACCGCGGTCCCGACCACTGGGCCGCTGGTGGTTGCCGCGCCGATGGGGGCAATCGCGGTGTCCAAGGATCCTGCGCCGTTCATCGCATCACAGACGAACCCCGTGGGCACGCCGCGAAAGGCGTCGATCTGAGCGGTAGTCGGGCGCGGAAAATTGCGGCGGATGCGCAGGATGGGCGGTTCTTCGAGCATGGTTCGGCCTTTCGGTTAGAAGATAAAACGCAGGGCATAGAAGGTCGCCATGCCCGCAATGATTGAGAAAATGACGTTGACCCGAAGCCCCACGACCAATGCGGCAAGAGCGGCGGTAATGCGGATGGGATCGACGGTGCCATCGGTGGCTGGGGGCCAGACCACCAGCGGCATGAAGATCGCAGGAAACACCGCGACCCCCACATACCGCAGGTGCAGGAGCGCCCATTCGGGCATCTCCTTGCCCCCGAAAATCCCCAAGAAAGAAAAGCGGATCAGGAACGTTCCCAGACCCAACAGCAGGGTCAGCACCCAGAAATCGAGTTCAGAGATCATGCGGCCCCCTTTGCTGCGCGGCGGCGCAGGTAGAGTTCCGTTTGCGCGCCACTGATCATCGCGAGGCTCGCCGCGACCATGATCCCGAGGTTCCACGGCACCCATGAAAACAGCAGGATGCTGACACCTGAGACCAGCGCCGCCACGTAGTGCGGTACAGACCGGAGCAGTGGCCCCGTCAAGGCGATGAAACAGATCGGCAAGGCGAAATCGAGGGACAGGGACGCAGGGATCGCTTGGCCCACATAGGCGCCCACAAAGCTGAACCCGTACCAAAACGGACAGATCAGCATCATGCAGCCAAAGTAATAGGCGACCTTGGCCGCGGGCGGCATATCGGGACGCTCTTCATAGGTTTTGACACAGACGGCAAAGGCCTGATCCACCATGAGATAGGCCATCAAGGCCCGAACGCTGAACCGCGCATGGCCGATATGGGGGACCAGAGCCGCCGAATACATGGCCATCCGCAGGTTCACCGCCAGCGACGTCAGCAAAGCGATAAACACCGGCGCGTTGTCCTGTAGCAGCGCCAGCGCAGTGAACTGCGCGGCCCCTGCGATGACCAGAACAGTCATGCTCATGGTCTGGAACAGGTCCAGCCCCGCGTCCCGTGCCACCACGCCAAAAAGCATGGAGTAGGGGATCACGATCAGGATAAACGGGGCACAGTCCAGATACCCGCGCCAGAACGCTTTGCGCGGCGTCAGAGCGGTCATTCCAGCGACCTTGCCCGCCAGTTCAGACGCACATAGGCCAGACCCGCAGCGGTCGACACGCAGCCCGCCTTTTGCCGCGCCACCAGTTCGGCGCTCTGGTCGGTGAGACGGTTCAGTTCCTCCATCCGGTCGCATTGGAGCAGCGCGGACAGCACGTCATATTTGGTCTCAATGCCAGCGATGGCAGACAGCTGGTCGTCGCCTCGGGCGCGGATCGTTTCCATCTGTTCGGCGATGGCGGCGTTCCAGACCTCTTGGGTCTTGGTAAAGCACAGGGCAGAGGCGGCGTGCATCTCTTCGGGCATTCCGCCGCATTCGGAGTGGGCCAGATCCACGCAGGCGCTCGGGTTGGTTTGTGCGCCGAAGGCGTCGGTCAAACAGGTGTCCACAGTCTCTATGGACATCTGGGCCATCGCAGGTACGGACAGCAGCAGACACAGGGCGGCACTCGCGCCAATGTCACGTTTCATTCAATTCCTCCCTTACGGCTCTCCCCAGCCGTTTGATTCTGGTATACCAAAATAAACTTGCGTTTGGTATACCATTTGAGTTTTCTAGAACGACCGGCGGTGAGCAACAAGATTCGCGACGCCACATGAATTTTCTGGGAGGAAACCATGTCCAACACCCGCGCGAACAAGCGGTTCCGCTCGCAAGAGTGGTTCGACAATCCCAATAATCCGGGGATGACGGCGCTGTACCTAGAGCGCTATTTGAACCAGGAATACACCCGCGAGGAATTGCAGGGCGAAAAGCCGATCATCGGCATTGCGAACACCGGTTCCGACATCGCGCCGTGCAACAAGATTCACGTGTTCCTGATGGACCGGATCAAGGCTGGCATCCGTGCGGCGGGCGGGGTTCCGATGGAATTCCCCGTGCACCCCATTCAGGAAACCGGCAAGCGCCCCACGGCGGCTTTGGACAGGAACCTGTCTTATCTGGGGCTGGTCGAGGTACTGCATGGCTATCCGCTGGATGGCGTCGTGATCACCACGGGCTGTGACAAGACCACGCCAGCGATGCTGATGGGCGCAGCCACGGCTGATTTGCCCGCGATTGCCTTGAACGGCGGTCCCATGCTGGACGGCTGGTGGAAGGGCAAGCGCGCAGGGTCGGGCACGATCGTTTGGGAAAGCCGCCGTCTGCTGTCCGAAGGCGAGATCGACTACGAAGAATTCATCAGCCGTGTGTGTTCGTCCGCGCCCTCTTTGGGCCACTGCAACACCATGGGTACGGCGTCGACGATGAACGCCATGGCCGAGGCTTTGGGCATGTCCCTGACCGGTAACTCGGCGATCCCCGCGCCCTTCCGCGAGCGGATGGAGATGGCCTATCAGACCGGCAAGCGGATCGTTGAGATGGTCTACGAGGACCTGAAGCCCTCTGACATCCTGACTCGCGAAGCCTTTGAAAACGCGATCAAAGTGAACGCTGCGATTGGCGGGTCTACCAACGCGCCGCCGCACCTGCAGGCCATTGCGCGCCATGCCGGTGTCGAGCTGGACGTCAAGGATTGGGAAACCGTCGGTTTCGAAATCCCGCTGATGGTGAACATGCAGCCCGCGGGCAAGTATTTGGGCGAAAGCTTCTTCCGTGCGGGCGGTGTTCCTGCGGTTATGGCCGAGCTGCAAAAGGCTGGCCACATCCACGAGGGCTGTATGACCGCCACGGGCAAGACCATGGGCGACAACCTGAGCGGCCTTGGCTCCGAAGACGAGGACGTGATCACCACCTATGACGCACCCTTGCGTCAGAATGCGGGTTTCAAGGTGTTGTCGGGGAACCTCTTTGATAGCGCGCTGATGAAGACCTCGGTGATCTCTGCGGACTTCCAGAAACGCTTCCTGTCCCGTCCGGGCGAAGAGGGCGTGCACGAGGCCCGTGCGATCGTGTTCGAAGGCCCCGAGGATTACCACGACCGGATCAACGATCCGTCTCTGAACATCGACGAGAAGTGCATCCTGTTCATTCGCGGCGTGGGTTGTGTGGGCTATCCCGGCAGCGCCGAGGTCGTGAACATGCAGCCGCCGGATGCCCTGTTGAAGCAGGGGATCAACCACTTGCCCACCGTGGGCGATGGCCGTCAGTCGGGCACCTCGGAGAGCCCGTCGATCCTGAACGCATCGCCTGAATCGGTTGTGGGTGGGGGATTAGCTTACTTGCGGACAGGCGACATGGTGCGCTTGGATCTGAATACCTCAACTATGGATGCTTTGGTCTCTGAAGAGGAATGGGCGCAGCGCAAGGCGGATTGGACTCCGCCCGAGATCAAGCACCAGACCCCGTGGCAAGAGATCTATCGCACTCACGTGGGGCAGTTGGACAAGGGCGGCTGTCTGGAACTGGCCACCGCCTACCACAAGGTCTGCCAAGACCTGCCGCGCGACAACCACTGACCCGAAGGGAGGGGAGGCCCGATGGCTAAGACAATCATCATTACCGGCGCCGCGCGCGGTGTGGGCAAAGCCTGTGCGCAGCATTTCTTGGACAACGGGTGGAAGGTCGGCGTCGTCGGCCGCACACCCGCCACGGTGCAGGAAATGGCAGACAGCCACGAAAATGCACTGGCCCTGCCATGTGACGTAACGAACGAGGCCGAAGTTGACGCGGCCTTTGACAAGGCGCTGGCGGAATGGGGGCGGATTGACGCCCTGTTCAACAATGCAGGCGTCGCGATGAAGGGCACGACCATCGACACTGTCGATGTGGATGCTTGGCGCGACCTGATCAACGTGAACGTGACCGGTAGCTTTATCTGCGCTCGGGCGGCTTTTGCACGGATGCGCGCTCAAGACCCCCAAGGGGGCCGGATCATCAACAATGGCTCTGTTTCGGCCTATGTGCCGCGCTGGGGGTCTGCGCCGTATTCGGCCTCGAAACACGCGATCACCGGTTTGACCCGCAGCATTTCGCTGGACGGGCGTCCGTTCAACATTGCGTGCGGGCAGATCGACATTGGCAATGCGCTGACTGATATGGCGCAGGCGATGACCCAAGGGGTGCCGCAAGCCGATGGATCGATTGCGGTGGAGCCTGTGATGGACGTGGCCCATGTCGCCAGCTCTGTCCTGCACATGGCGGAACTGCCGATCGAAGCCAACGTTCAGTTCATGACCGTGATGGCAACAAATATGCCCTATATCGGGCGCGGTTAACCCAGCGTTAACCGAAACTATGCTTCCTGTTGGGTGTTAGAACCCGGACTTACCCGCCGGCCCTTGTGGTCGGCGGCTTTTTTTATGCCGCGGCCCTAGGCGCAGAAGATGCGTCGCAAGTCTTATGAATTTCTGCGCGGGGAGGACGGGCCCCTCTGGGACCCGCCGGTTCAGCGTTTCAGACTGCGCTCGCGCTGCCAGATATAAAGACCCGAGGCGATGATGATCGCACCGCCAGCCAGCGTCCACAACGTGGGCCATGTGTTGAACACAAGGATCCCTGCAAGCGAGGCGAGGAACACCTGAATATAGACCACTGGTGCGAGTAAGGACGCATCCGCCCACCGATGCGCGATGGTGGCAATGGTGTGACCTGTCGCGCCGAAAAATCCGATCAGGCAAAAGATGATCCACGCCTGCGTCGTGTCCGGCCAGACCCAGTTTTGCAGCGCAAAGGGCAGCAGAGCAGTCATGGCGATCCCGCTCGACCAGATTTGCTGGGTGGCGTTCGCCTCGACCCCCGACAGCAGTCGGGTCATAATGAAATAGAGCGACGCGCACATCAGGCCCGCAAGGCTAAAGAACATCGCCGGGTGAAAGGCCGTGCCCCACGGTTGGATCACCACCAGAACGCCGCTGAACCCGACGCACACCGCAATGAGACGGCGCAGGCCGACCTTTTCCCCAAGGATCGGGATCGCCAGAATGCTGGTCACGATCGGACCGGCAAAAAAGATCGTCGTCGTGATGGTGATCGGCAAGTGTTTCAGCGCCATGAAGTTCATGACAGTGGACCCCAGCAAAAACAGGCTGCGCAGCAGCTGTTTCACAGGGGCGTTCGACACCAGTGCCGCGCGCCCTTCGCGTGGGACGTAGAAGGCAAGTGCCAGAATGAAATGACCGAAATAACGGGCAAAGACCACCTGAAGCGTGGGCAATCCGAACAGGATCAACCACTTGGCCGAGGTGTCGATGCAGGTAAAGAACCCCACGGCCAGGCACATGAGCAAGAGCCCAGCTCCTGTGCGGTCCTCTCTTGGGATCGAGGTCCCCATGTGGGGGGACTCCTTTAGCCGGCCGCCCAACCGCCGTCGATGATGTGGGCCTGCCCAGTGGTAAAGCTGCTTTCGTCCGAGCCAAGATAGACAACCAGATGCGCAATCTCGTCTGCGGTGCCGATGCGGCCCATGGGCTGACGGGCCTCGAACGCGGCGCGGGCTTCTTCGTAGTTGCCCATGGCGCGCAGGCGGTCATGCAGCGACGGGCTGTCCACGGTGCCCGGGCAGATGCAGTTCACGCGGATGCCTTGTTTCACATAGTCCACGGCCACGGATTTGGTCAGGCCAATCACGGCGGCCTTGGATGCGCCGTAGATGCAGCGATTGGGGGCGGCGATCAGGCTGCTCGCCACCGAGGCGATGTTGACGATCGACCCACCGCCCCGTTCGAGCATGCCGGGCAGGGCAGCCTGCATCGCGTGGAACTGGGATTTCACGTTCAGTGTAAAGGCAAAGTCGAACTCGTCGTCGTTTGCTTCCAAGATTGTGCCGCCGTGCACGAACCCCGCACAGTTCACCAAGATATCGGGCTGCGCGTCCTGAATGGCGGCGGTCAGGACGGCCTTGTCGGTGACATCCAGCGCCATGGTTTTCTCGACGTTCAGCCCGTCCAGCAGCTCTGCCTTCAGGTCGGTGGCGGTGACAATGGCGCCCTCGCGGGCGTAGTGTTCCGCGACGGCGCGGCCGATGCCTTGGCCCGCTGCGGTGATAAAGGCGCGTTTTCCTTCTAGCCTCATTTCAATTCTCCAATCTATCGGTTTCGGGGCGGGGTCAGGCCCCGCGAAAATCATCGGGTACCTCGCCGCTTTTGACGGGGCGTCCGTCGCGGCCCGACAGGACCGCAGCGAGGGTCAGCTCTAGCGCCGCTGCGCCATCGGCCAACGTGCACAGGATATCATCTTGGCCGCCCGCGACGACGTCCGCGAACCTGTCAATCTGGGCCAGCAAAGGGTCAATCTTGTCAGATACTTGCGGGGCGTGGCGGGTCAGGGGCTTGGACCACTCGATCTCTCCTCCGTCGCTTCGGCCCCAGCGGGTGAGCGAGGGGAAGGCCAGCGCGCCTTGGGTGCCGATGATGCGTAGGTAATCCTCACCCGAGGCGGCGATGGCGGGGTTTTCGGCAGTGGCCGCTTCGAACGCCCAAGGTGACGCGCCGGCGTCGGACATCAGAACGGAGCCAAGCGCGCCATTGGCGAACCGCAGGGACAGCGCGGCGGTGTCTTCGATCACCATGCCGCGTCGCGCGTTGGAGGTCAGGGCAGAGACTTCGTCAATCTCGCCGATCAAGAAGCGCAGAAGGTCGAGTTCGTGGCTGACATTGGTCATCAGAACCCCTGCGCCGGGCTGCGTGCGCCACGGGGTGTCGTAGTAGGTGTCGTGCTTGCGCAGCGACCACAGGGTTTGCACCCCGACCAGATCGCCGATCAGCTGCAGGGCTTCTCGGGCTGCGATGCTAAAGGGGTGACAGCGGCGATGATGCCCACAAAACAAGGGCTTGTCGCCTGCCACTTCGGTCAATGCTTTGGCTTCGCCCACCGTGGCGGTCAGAGGTTTTTCGATGATGCCTGCCCATCCGCGATCCAGAATTTGCAAGGCACTGTCGTGATGCAGCTGCGTCGGCGTGGCCGAGATGGCGGCGCGGGTGGCAGCAGGGGCATCCTCAATCGCTGCGACAGCGGTGAAGCCAATTTGGGCCAGTTCTGCGCGGCGCGCATCAGAAGGCTCAACGATGCAGGTCAGATCGACTTTATCCGACGTTTGCGCCACTTCGACGTGACGCATGCCGATCGAGCCTCCACCTATGATGCAAAGTGGTAAACGGGCCATTACATCACCGCGCCAACCTGCCATGGGACGAATTCGTAGTCCCCAAGGCCCAGTTTTTCCGACTTTGTTTGCTCGCCCGAGGCCATGCGGAGCCACATTTCGTAAATTTCGCGGCCCACTTCCTCGACGGTTTTGCCGTCGGAAATGATCGTTCCCGCGTTCACATCCATGTCCTCGTGCAGGCGGTTATACATCTCGGTATTCGTCGCGACCTTCATCGAGGGCGAAGGTTTCGCGCCGAAGGCGGATCCGCGGCCCGTGGTAAAACACACGAGATTACAGCCACTTGCGATCTGTCCGGTCACGGATGCGGGGTCGTAGCCGGGGCTGTCCATAAAGGTGAAACCCTTGGCCGTGACGGGTTCTGCGTACTTGTAGACACCGGTCAACGGGGTGGTGCCGCCCTTGGCTGCGGCGCCGAGGGACTTCTCGAGGATCGTGGTTAATCCGCCTTTTTTGTTGCCGGGGCTGGGATTGTTGTCCATGGAGCCGCCGTTGCGGTCTGTGTAGCCCTCCCACCATTTGATCAGATCGATCAGCTTGTCGCCGATAGCGCGATCAGCGGCGCGGGCGGTCAGTAGGTGTTCTGCCCCATAGATTTCTGGAGTTTCGGCCAGAACGCCGGTGCCGCCTTGGGCCACCAGAAGGTCACAGGCGTAACCGACGGCGGGGTTCGCGGTGATGCCGGACCACGCGTCGGATCCGCCGCATTGCAGGGCGACCATCAGCTCGGACGCAGGGCATTCTGTGCGCGTGGCTTTGTTCACTTCGGGCAGCATGGCGGTAATTTGTTCGATGCCAATCTCAACCGTTTTGCGCAGGCCGCCGTGGTCCTGAATGTTCATGGTCTGGAACAGAGGGCCGGGGGTCAGACCGTAGGCTTCGATCAGCCAGTCGATCTGCATCATCTCGCAGCCCAGACCCGCCATGAGCACGCCGCCCACATTCGGGTTTTTCGCATAACCCCAAAGAGTTCTCTGCAATAGCTCGAAGCCGGTGCCATCCCCACCCATGGCGCATCCGGTGCCGTGGACAAAGGCCACAACGCCATCAACATTGGGATAATCGGCCATGACGTCGGGGGTGAAGTGTTGGGCGATCATACGGGCCGCTGTGGCCGAGCAGTTCACCGACGTCAGGACCGCAATATAGTTGCGGGTGCCAACGCGCCCCGAGGGGCGACGATAGCCCATAAAGCTGTCCTGCTGGGGCGCGGGGGCGACAGGGCGCAGGTTGGTCGAGAATTCGTAGTCCGTGTCCACGTTGCGGAATTCAAGGTTGTGGGTGTGGACGTGTTGCCCCGCCTGAATGTCGGTGGCCGCGTAGCCAATGAGCTGCGCGTATTTCAAAACAGGGGCGCCCGCGGGAATATCACATGTGGCCATTTTATGCCCGCGCGGGATCAACTGCGTCGCGCCATCTTCGCCGATTTCGAGGGGGGATTTGGCGGTCACAACGTTGTCGGCTTCGGACAGACGGACGGTTTTCATGGTTAATTCCTTGACCTTCACAGCGCCGAAACGGCGCGAAAATCGGGGTATGGCTGGCGTCTGGTTCACGTATGGCAAACGTCATGACGTTGCGCCGGTGCTTGCTTTGGGGTCCGGGGCGGCGTCGTGCGTCGGGCCGGACGAAAATCTGGGGGATCATACCCGATCCCGAGGGGGTAGGGACCGGGGCGGCAGCATGTCCGCCCCGGCCGGGTTTCAAAGACCTCTTCCTAGAGGAACAAAGTCACGATCGGGGGCCAAATCAGGAGGACCGACAGCGCAATAAGCTGGATCGCGATGAAAGGAAGGAAGCCTTTGAAGATGTCGGTCAGCGAGATGTGCGCCGGTGCGACGGACTTCAGGTAGAAGGCCGCAGGACCAAAGGGCGGCGACAGGAAGCTCACCTGCATGTTCATACAGAACACAACACCGAACCAGATCGCGACGTGGCGGGCCTCGAGGTGGCCAAGGACGCCGATCTCTTCGACCGGAAGGCGCAGCACGATGGGCAGGAACACGGGCATGATCAACAGAACGATACCAACCCAGTCCATGAACATTCCCATGATCAGGAAGATGAACATCATCACCAGAATAACACCCATGGTCGGCAGGTCAGAGCCCACGATCATGTTCGCCACATAGGTCGGACCACCTGCCAGCGTGTAGGCTGCTGCCAGTGCGGCCGCACCGATGGTCACCCAGATGATGGTGCCGGTCGACTTCAGGGTCCGCATCAGGCTGTCCCACACGATGTCAAAGGTCATCTCGCGGCGGACAAGGCCGATGACGAACACGGCAACCACACCCATGCCAGCGGCTTCGGTGATGCCGGTGATGCCACCGTAGATCGAACCCAGAACCACGCCGATCACGATGATCGGGGCCACCAGACCTTTGGACATGTCCCAGCCAGCCTTGGAGCGGTCTTTGCCAACCAAGAGGTAGACAACCAGCGCCGACAGGACAAAGGCCGCGATCAGGTAGGGCAGGTCCGATACCATCCCGAGGAAGATCGGCTCGACCCCTTCGGTTACGGCGTTGTCGCCGGTGACGGTGAAGAACAGGTTGCGGGCGATCAGCACACCGGTGATCCACATGGACAGACGACCCAAGAAGCCAAGGAACATCAGGCCCTTTTCTTTGCCTTTGGGATCGGTGGGATCTTCGGGCGGCAGGGGAGCCATCTCGGGGTTCATGATGCTACGGAACAGGATGTAGATCATGAAGAACGAGGCCAGCATGAAACCGGGCAGGAAGGACGCGGTGAACAGCGCCTTGATCGAGGTTTCGGTGACCAGACCGTAGAAGATCAGAACGATCGACGGCGGGATCATGGTGCCGAGCGAGCCCGACGCACAGATGGTGCCGATCGCGAGGTTCTGATTGTAGCCCAGACGCAGCATCTGGGGCAGGGCGATCAGACCAAGCAGAACGACTTCGCCGCCGATGATGCCAGACATGGCCGCCATGATCACCGCCATCAGCGAGGTCACAAGGGCAATACCGCCACGGGTGCGCGACAATAGCTGGTTCAGGGCCGAGTACATGTCCTTGGCGATGCCGGATCGCTCTAGGAGCGCGGCCATAAAGATGAACAGCGGGACCGAGATTAGGACGTAGTTCGTCATCTGGCGGTAGACCGCCTGCCCGAGGACCGAGAACGGTCCGCGGCCAAAGGTGTTGAACAGGATGTCGACGTCGAATTTGAGGACCAGCGTCACCACCGCAAGGAAGGCGGACGCAAAGCCCAGCGGCATGCCGATCGCCAGCAAGGCAAACATGCCAAGCAGCAGGATCATGCTGAGGGTACCGATATCAACCATAACTTATTTGTCCTCCAGCGTACGACGCAGGGTTTCGATTTCGTGCTCGTCGATATCGTCGTGGCCGTGGTGTTCGGGGGCTTTGTTCCAGTCGGCGATCAGGTTGGATACGGCCTGAACTGCCACAAGAACGATGATGATCAGGATCGCGGGTTTCACGGTGCCCGGAAGGGGCGGATCCCACGCGGTGCCAAAGGTCTCCATCCGCAGCATCCGGGTCCAGGCGTCGTTAAAGCCGCCCCAGACGAGGGTGAAGGTAAAGAGCAGGATCAAGAGGACAGAGATCACGTCCGCGGTTTTCTGGAACGCGCGGGGCATCATGTCGTAGATCACATAGATGCGGATGTGGCTGCGCTGCTGCATCGAATAGAGGCCCGCCAAGAGGAAGATGAACGATGCGATCCACAGGGACAGCTCGTTCGCCCACAGGGTCGGGCGGTTGAAGGCGTAGCGCGAGACCACTTCGTAGAACATGACGATCACGACAAAGGCGATCGAGATCATGGCCAAACGCGAGGCCACAAGCGAAATGTAGTCAAAAAAGCCGCTGGGGCGCTCTTCGATCGGTCCGATGGTGTCGGACAGGTAGATCGAGGCAAAGAGCAACGCTCCGGCCAGCGAAAAGAGCATCAGCATCGCAAGAGGACGGCCCGCGGGGCGGATCATCTCGTACATGCCGATAGGCTCGGCAGAAACAAACTGGCTGACGATCAGGATGACAAAAGTGAGGAGGGCGAGGCCGGTAAAGCCGATCATCCCCAGTCGCACTGGTCCCCTGAGACCCCCGAGCCAAACGCTCTGGTTCTCCATTGTTGAAAACTCCTTGCCTGAATCCCGTTTCAGTTGCGAGCGGGTGGAAAAAAGGCGGGCCATATGGAATAGGCCCGCCCGATTGTCAGGCTATGTTCACGTTACGTGATTATTCGGCGATCAGGCCGAGCGAGCCGAGGTACTCGCGGTGGCTTGCCACCAGCGCTGCAGCCTCGGGGGTCTTTGCTGCCCAACCGTCCCATGCGGTCTGAGCAGCCTTGCGGAAGTCCGCGCGGTCCTCAGCCGACCAGTCGTGCAGGGTCACACCGTTTGCAGCCAGTTCAGCTGCGGCTTCGGCGTTCTTCTTTTCATTCGACAGAGCGGTGTGCAGGGTCAGTTTCTGCATCGCGGTGTCGATGATGCGGCGGTGCTGCTCGCTCAGGCCGTCCCAGACGTCTTTGTTACACGCCAGGTGGTCCGACGGCATCGAGTGGAAGCCGGGGTAGGTGGCGTGCTTCACGATGTCATAGAGACCCAGACCAACGTTGTTGTAGATGCCCGAGGCGTCTGCACCGTCGATGATGCCGGTTTCCAGCGCGGTAAAGATTTCAGTGAAGTCCATCACGATGGGCGACGCGCCCATTTCGGTGAAGATTTCGGTTTCCAGACCCGGGGGCGAACGGAACTTCCAGCCCTTTAGGTCTTCGGGGCCCGCGATGGGCTTGGACGAGGACAGCGATTCCTGACCATAGAGCCACCAGCCGATCAGCTGCATGCCGTTCGCGTTGTACAGTTCCTGAGCCGCGTCATAACCGCCGCCGTAGTACAGCCACGAAATCTGCTGCCATGGGGTGTCGTAGCCGCCCATGATGTCGCCAACGAACTGGAACGCAGGGTTCTTACCGGTCTGGTAAGCACCACCGGTCATGTCGCAGTCGAGGATGCCGTTGACGGCCGCGTCCCATGTCTCGGTGGTCGCAACGACCGACGAGCTGTAGAACATTTCGATCGAGATCTCGCCGCCCGACATGGTCTGCACGTCGTCGATGAACTGGGCTGCCAGCTTACCCGAGGGGTGCTCGGTCGCGTAGTGTGTCTGGATGCGCAGGGTTACGTCCTGAGCCGAAGCTGCGGTTGCCGCAATTGCGGTCAGGGCAGCGGATGCAAGAAGCTTGCTGATTTTCATATTTATATGTCCTCCCTAGGCGGCCTCCTCTTGCCGCCTTTCTTTCGTTTGGTCGGCTCCACCCGACCAGCGAACAGATGGTATACCATCCTGAATCGACGCTACTCAAAGCGATCTTCACTTTCAATCATTTTTGGTATACCAAATTCAAAAAAATGATCTAATGTGGTTACAGCCCTAAGAATAGGTCTAGTAAGAGTCTGAATAATAAGGGTTTTAAGGCGGGGATGGCTGAGGAAACTTTACCGGAACAGATCGCGCGTCAGCTGCGTCGCGATATTCTAAGGGGTAAATTGCCCCCCGGAACGACGATCAAAGAGCGTGATAACGCGGCGGAACTCGGGGTCAGCCGGACCCCCATGCGAGAGGCGATCCGCATTCTGGCCCAAGAGGGTCTAGTGATCTTGCGTCCGGCGCGCAGTCCTATCGTCGCGCAGCCCTCGATCAAGGAAATTTCCGATCAGGTCGAGGTTCTGATTGCCCTTGAGAAACTGTCACTGGAACTGGCCTGTAAGAATGCCACCGATGCCGAGATTGAGGATCTGGCCGTAACCCTTGATTATATGGACAAGAATTTCGAAAGCTCGGATCCCTTGGACATGTTCGAGGTCGATATGGGCTTTCACCATGCACTGGCGGCAATGTCCCATAACGATGTCATCGCCGAACTGCACCAGACCTTGCTAGAGCGGCTTTGGCGGGCCCGCTACATGGCTGCGCGCCGCCGCCGTAACCGCGAGCGGGTGATCGTGCAGCACGGTGCCATCGTGGAAGCGCTGCGTGCCCGTGACCGCGCATCGGCGCTGGTCGCGATTGAGGCTCATTTGGGCCATTTGGACAGAGATATTCGGAACGTCCTTGAGCAAGAAGCCGAGGCCGCTCTGATCATCAAATGATTTGGAGGAGAAATCAATGAAACTTCTACGTTTTGGCCCCGTAGGTCAGGAAAAGCCCGGCATTATGGACGCCGACGGCAATGTACGTGACCTGTCGGGCAAGTGCCCCGATTTCGCGGGTGCGGGCGTGTCGCTGGAGGCGCTGGACGCCATCCGTGCCATCGACGTGACCAGCCTGCCTGTGGTGGCAGAGCCCGGCCGGATCGGATCCTGCGTGGCCTCTGTCCCGAACTTTTTCTGCATCGGTCTGAACTATGCCAAGCACGCCGCTGAAACCGGCGCGGAGCCGCCCAAGGAGCCGATCATCTTTAACAAAGCGACCTCGGCGCTGTCCGGCCCGTTTGATGACGTTGTGATTCCCAAGGGATCGGTGAAGTCGGACTGGGAGGTCGAGCTGGGTGTCGTGATCGGCAGAGAGGCCAGCTATGTGTCCGAGGAGGACGCGCTGTCCTACGTGGCGGGCTATTGCGTGATCAACGACATGTCCGAGCGTGAGTTCCAGATCGAAAAGGGTGGTCAGTGGATCAAGGGCAAATCGGCGCCTACATTCGGCCCGACCGGTCCCTATCTGGTGACGGCGGACGAAGTGGGGGATCCCCAGACCCTGGCGCTGTCCTTGGATCTGAACGGCGAGACTGTGCAGGATTCGAACACCGACGACATGATCTTTAGTGTCAAAGAGATCGTCAGCTACATGAGCCAGTTCATGAAGCTGCAGCCCGGCGACATCATCGCGACCGGTACGCCGTCGGGTGTGGGCATGGGCATGAAGCCCCAGCGCTTCCTCAAGGCCGGTGACAAGATGACTGTGCGGATCCAGGGCTTGGGCGAGCAAGAGCAGACGGCTGTCGCCTACGAATAAGCGTTCCGGTTTGGGAACGGGTGAGGGCGTCCTGCGGGGCGCCCTTATTTGTTTGTGGGGCGCGTGGCCCGCGTTGGTGCGGTGGGTATTTTTGCCAAGAAAGAGGGCTAAGGTTTGGTGCCGAGGTCTTGGTAAAAGCGCAGGAGGTAGCCGTCGGGGAGGGCCGCGATGAATTGGCGGTTGCCTTCGTGGCCCGCGGGGGTGCGGTACCATTTGTCCTCGAGCGGGAGGGGGATGGGCAGGTTGGCGGATTGGGCGGCGGCGTAGAGCAATTGCGCGTCGGTGACGCGGATTTGCAGGTTCAGGCCGCGACCGAGAGGTGGGCGCAGGTCGCTGTCAAAATCGCGGCCCATGCGGATCTGGTCGATCATCAGGTCTGCGCCCTGTCGCGTGAGATAGGCGAAGCCTTCGTCGGGGCGCGCGTATTTCGTGGTAAAGCCGAGGGTGTGCAGGACGGCTTGGGTCGCGCGCCAGTCCGTGACCGAAAGCTCGGGGACCAGCGCGGAGGTCATGTGGCCCAACGCAACAGGTAAATGTCCATGCACCAGCCGTGGGCGGCGCGGGCGGCGGCGCGGGTGGCGATGATGTCTGCTTGGACCTTAGCTAGTGGGCCGGAGCGGCGGATTTCGTTTTCCATCCCTGCGTAGGCGGTCCAGTAGATGTGGATGCCCGTGGGGTCGAGGTGCTGGAACGAGCAAGCGCCGTCTAGCATGACCACGGCCGTATCCGAGCCTGCAGGAAAGCCGTTATCGCGAATCTGTCGGCCGGTGGTGATGGTCACGGGGCCGTTGATTTCATTGAGCGGGATGGCGTGGCCCGCCGTTAGGGTCTGGATCGAGGTGATGCCGGGGATGACCTCGACCGTGATTTCGGTGGTTTTGGTCAGGCGGTCGGCGATGCGCAGGGTCGAATCATAGAGGCTCGGGTCCCCCCAGACAAGGAAACCGACGGTGCCTCCCTGCGGCAGGGTCGCTTGCATGGTGTGCAGCCAGATCTCGGCGATGGCGTCGTGCCAGTCGTTCACCTTTTGCCCGTAATCGCTGGTGGTTTCGTCGCGGATGGGCAGGGCGAAATCGGCGATTTTGGGCTGGGTCGTCAGGATTCGGGTGCAGATTTCATGGCGCAGGCCCGCCAGATCATCTTTGCCCGCGCCCTTTGTCGGGATCAGGATCGCGTCGACGTTGTTCAGGGCGTCGATCGCTTGGAGCGTCAGGTGCTTGGGGTTGCCTGTGCCGATGCCGACGAGTTTCAGGTGGTACATCGGTCAGTCCGCCAAGGGCCCATAGAGGATCAGCGCGGGCTGGGTGCTGTCGGCGCCTTCGAGGCTGTCGGCCAGTTCGCGAATCGTGCTGCGGGTGAACTGTTGTTCGGGCTTCGAGACCCCTTCGCACAGCATGGCGGGGGTTTCGGGGGGCATTCCGGCGCTGACCAGCCGGTCCACCATTTTCGAGAAGGTGCGCTTGCCCATGTAGACCGCCGTGGTGCAGGTCGGATCGGCGAGGGCAGCGAGGTTCAGTTGCTCTGGCAAGGCGCCGGTCACGTCGTGGCCGGTGACGAATTGCAGGCGGCGGGCGGTTTGGCGGCGGGTCAGCGGGATGCCCGTGCAGGCAGCCGCGGCCGAGGCGGTGGTGACTCCGGGGACGATTTCATAGGGGATACCGGCGGCGCGGAGGGCAGTGATTTCCTCTTCCAGACGGCCATAGATGCCGCTGTCGCCGGATTTCAAGCGGACGACCTTGATCCCTTGGGACGCGTAATCGACCAAGAGCTGGCTGACATGTTCCTGTTTGGGGCTGGGGCGGCCTGCGCGTTTGCCGACGCCGACGAGTTCGGCCTCGGGCTTGAGGTCTTCCAGAATGGGTGCCGCGCCGAGGTCGTCATAGAGGATCGCGTCGGCTTCTTTGATCAGGCGCGCGGCCTTGAGCGTGAGCAGTTCTGGATCGCCGGGGCCAGAGGAAACAAAGTAAACGTAGCCGCTCATGTGGCCTCCGAAATCAGGTGAAAGAAGGTGCCGGTCGCGTTGCCGCGCACCGAGCCGGTTTCGGGCACGTCGGCGCCGTTGGCATCGGTGACGCGGGCCAAGGGCGCGTCGGGCTGATCGAGAATGGTGGAATAGTGGAACTCGTGGCCGCGCAGGCGAGCGGCAGCGGAATAGCCGGGCATGGGGGCGGTCAGATCGGCCAGACGGTAGCCAAGGTGCATCTTGCGCTTTTCATAGCTGGTCACGAGGCCGAGGAGGCCGGCCATTTCGTGGCGCTCTCCGGCTTTGTCGATCAGGGCGGTGCCCATGGCCATGTAGCCGCCGCATTCGCCATGCACGGGACGCGTTTCCGCAAATGATTTCAGACCGTTGCGGAAGATTGTTGCAGCGGAGATTTTGCCTGCGTGCAGCTCGGGGTAGCCGCCGGGCAGCCATGCGACGTCGGCGGATGAATCGGGCGCTTCGTCGTTCAGGGGGCTGAACGGCAGGATCTCTGCGCCCGCTTTGCGCCATGCGGTCAGCTGGTGCGGGTAGACAAAGCTGAAGGCCGCGTCGCGGGCCAAGGCGATCCGCTGACCGGGGGGCGGACAGGGGTTCGGGTCAATCGCGGGGGGCGTGGTTTGCGCGGCGGCAGCGCGCAGGGCGTTCAGGTCCACATGCTCTGCCACAAAGGCCGCGGCGGCGTCGAGGATACGGGTGAGTTCGCTGTGCTCTTCGGCTTGGACGAGGCCAAGGTGCCGCTCGGGCATCTCGATCTCTTTCATCCGGGGCAGTGCGCCAAGGACGGGGATGCCGACTTGGCTCATACCCACGCGGACTAAGGCTTCGTGACGGGGCGAGGCGACGCGGTTCAGGACCACGCCCGCCAGCTGCACATCGGGGCGCATGGCGGCAAAGCCTGCGGCGACGGCGGCGGCCGATTGCGCTTGGCCCGAAACGTCGATGACCAGTACCACGGGCCAACCCATCAGGGCGGCCATGTCGGCGCTGGCACCGGTGCCGGTTTCGCCGGGGCTTGCCACGCCATCGAAGAGGCCCATTGACCCTTCGGCCAGCACAAGGTCAGCGCCATCGGCGGCTTGGACCAGATCGGCCAGCAACCCGCGCGGCATCGCCCATGAATCAAGGTTCACCGACACGCGGCCCGCCGCGGCGCTGTGGAACCCGGGGTCGATGTAGTCAGGGCCGCTTTTGAAGGGCTGGACCGTGACGCCCGCTTGGGTGAGCGCACGGCACAGGCCCAGCATCAGGGTCGTCTTGCCGGTGCCCGACGCGGGGGCAGAGATCAAAAGGCCCTTGGGCAGCATCACTCGGTCCCCTCTGGGAAGCGGGGATCGGTGCCGATGGGGCGGTAGCGGCGGTCGTAGTCGGCGGCATAGAGGCAGGATTCGTCGAAATCCGTGGCCCCAAGCGCGTGGCCGACCATGATCAGCGCGGTGCGGCCGCGCTCTCCTTCGGTGGCTTCGATGACGGTGTCGAGGGTAGCTTTGATGATCTTCTGGTCCGGCCACGTGGCGCGCCAAATGATCGCGACGGGGCAGTCGGAACCATAGGACGGGGACAGACGCGCGACGACCTCTTCTAGCACGTGGACCGACAGGTGCACGGCCAAGGTCGCGCCTGTTTTGGCGAAGTTTTCAAGGGTTTCGCCATCGGGCATGCTGGACGCGCGGCCCGAGGTGCGGGTCAGGACCAGCGATTGCACGACGCCCGGCAGGGTCAGTTCGGCGCCCAAGGCAGCGGCTGCGGCGGCAAAGGACGGCACGCCGGGGGTCACGTCATAGGGGATGCCCTCGGCGCGCAGGCGGCGCAGCTGTTCGCCCATGGCCGACCAGACCGACAGATCGCCCGAGTGCAGGCGGGCGATGTCCTGGCCCGCGTCGTGGGCGGCTTTGATCTCGGCGATGATGTTGTCCAGCGACATGGGGGCGGTGTTGATGATCCGCGCGCCTTCGGGGCAGTGGTCCAGCAGGGCCTCGGGTACCAGTGAACCTGCGTAGAGGCAGACAGGGCAAGACGCGATCAGGTCGCGGCCGCGCAGGGTGATCAGGTCGGCAGCGCCGGGGCCTGCGCCGATAAAGTGAACGGTCATGCGTCTGGTCCTTCAGCAATTGCGGCGGTGGCCATGCCATCGGTCGAAGTTACGCGGCGGTCTAGCAGATGCGCGTTCTCTCCGACAGCGGCAAGCGCGGCAGCTTCGGCCAAAGAGCCGGTGCCGTAGCGTTCCGCCACGCGGGGGGATTGGGTGATGGTGATTTCTTGGCTCAGCTCGTCCAAGGGGACGGCGATCAGGGGCACGCCGAGGATCTCGGCGAGTTCTGTGATCTGGGGCGCTTGAGCTTTGTCGGCGGCGGTGGCGATGGCGTCGACCGTGTGGCCGGTTTGGTTCAGCGCATCTTGGAGCGATGCGGTGGGGGCCTCGGCGCGGAAACCTATACCTGCGATTTTCATCGGGTGACGCTCCATTGCAGGATCGGGCGGGCGGCGTTCCAACCGCGCATCCGACCCAAGGGCGCTGTTTCCGAAAGCTCAGCGCGCAGCAGGTGCCCGCCCTTGGCCGCGTGCCAGTTCATCAGCAGGCATTCGGTTTCCAGCGTGACCGCGTTGGCGACGATGCGGGTGCCCTCGGGCAGGGTTTGCCACAGTTCCGTCAGCAATGTCGCGCTGTTGCCGCCGCCGATGAAGACCGCCTCGGGTTTGGCGTGGCCCTTTAGCGCCGCAGGGGCCGCGCCGTGGACTGTTTGCAGGCGGTGGGACAGGCCGAAACGTTCTGCATTCTGGCGAATGTTAGCGCAGCGGGTGTCTTTGGGCTCAAAGCTGGTGGCGGTGGCGTTCGGCGCGGCGAGGCACCATTCCAGCGCAATGGAGCCAGAGCCGCCGCCGATGTCCCACAGATGCTCGCCATAGCGCGGCGCGAGGGCCGAGAGGGTCAGGGCGCGGACGGGGCGCTTGGTCATTTGGCCGTCGGACAGGAACATCGAGTCGGGCAGGCCAGAGGCACGGGGCATCCCCTTGGACCCTGCGCAGTCGATGGCGACGGCGACGGGGGCTTGGATATCCTGAAGGGCGAAGTCTTGGGCGGTGGTCTGGCGCACGCGCTGGCGTTGGCCGCCGAGGCATTCCATGACGGTCAGTTCGGATGCGCCAAAGCCGGTCTCGGTCAGATAGCTGGCCAGTTTCGCGGGCGCATCGCCGTCGCGCACGGTGCAGATGGCGCGGACGCCGCGGCCCAAGGTGGGTGTCAGGCGTTCGAACGGTGCCGCATGAAGCCCGAAGCACAGTGTTTCTTCTAGCTTCCAACCTTGGGTATTTGCCGCCAAGCTGAAGGTGGAAGGAGTAGGCACGCTGATCCATTCGTCGGGATCGAGGTGGTTGGCGATAGACCCGCCTGCGCCGAACCAGAAGGGATCGCCCGAGGCCAGAATGACCACCTTTCGACCGCGCAGGGCCAGAACGGGGTCGATGCTGAACGGGATGGGCCATTCGTGGCCGCGCGCGCCAGCGCCGACGAGCGAAAGGTGGCGCGGGCCGCCAAAGATCGCCACTGCGCCCTGCAGCAATTTCCGGCTTGTCTCTGTCAGCCCATCCAGTCCATTTTCCCCCAGACCCAGAATGCTTAGCCAAGGTTCAGACATGACACGTATCCTTGTTCTCGGTGGAACGACCGAAGCCATGAAACTCGCCGCGACGCTGTCCGATTGGGGCGTGGATGCGGTGTTCAGTTATGCCGGCCGCACGAACAATCCGACCATGCCGCCGCTGCCCACGCGGATGGGCGGCTTTGGCGGGGTGCGGGGGCTGGTGCAGTACCTGCGGGACGAGGGGATCACCCATGTGGTTGATGCTACGCACCCCTTTGCCGCGCAGATGAGCAACAACGCGGTCGTCGCCTGCGAAGAGGCCGGGGTGGAGCTGTGTGCCTTGGAACGTGGCCCGTGGCGCAACAAACCCGGCGACAGTTGGAGCCATGTGGAGAATATGGCGGGCGCGGTTGCGGCGCTGCCCGAGAGCCCGCGCCGGATTTTTCTGGCCATTGGGCGCCAGTACCTGAGCGACTTTGCGGGCAAGCCCCAGCACTTCTACCTGCTGCGTCTGGTGGACGCGCCCGAGGGCGCGCTGCCCCTGCCGAACGCGGTGGCCGTGCAGGCGCGCGGACCGTTTACCGTGGCGGGCGACAAGGCCCTGCTGCAAGAGCACAAGATTGATCTGATCGTCGCCAAGAATTCGGGCGGCGTGGGTGCACGCGCCAAGCTGGATGCGGCGCGGGAATTGGGCATTCCGGTCATTCTGATCGACCGCCCCCATATCCCGACGCGTCCCATTATGCGGACCGTCACCGATGTGATGGACTGGCTTGATCATGCGCTCTCGGACGAGGTTGGCGCGTAACGCGGGGTGTAGACGTGGGGGCCGACGCGGCGTGTGTCGGCGTTCCCCACGATGACCACGGTGCGCATGTCAGCCATGTCTTCGGTCGCCTCTCCCAGCGGGACGGTCAGCAGTTTCTGCCCGTCCTTGGTCACGTCTTTACAGAACGAAATCAGAACGTTATCCCCCAGTTCTTCACGTAGAATGGTCAGGGCCTGACCGAACTGGAAGGGGCGCGATTTGCTGCGCGGATTGTAGAACGCCATGGCGAAACCGGCTTGGGCGGCAAGGCGCAGGCGGCGTTCGATCAGGCTCCACGGTTTCAGGTTATCCGACAGATTGATCGCCGCGAAATCGTGGCCCAAGGGCGCGCCGAGTTTCGAGGCTGCGGCCAGCATCGCGGTGATGCCTGGCAAAACGCGGATGTCCAAGTTGTGGTATTCGGGATGGTTTTCCAGCGCCTCGAACACGGCAGAGGCCATGGCGAAAACGCCCGGATCGCCGCTGCTGACCACGACCACATGGCGCCCCTCGGCGGCCATTTGCAGGGCGTGGGTGGCGCGGTCCACTTCGACGCGGTTGTCCGATCCGTGCAGGGTCAGCCCTTCGCGGGGTTCGACGCGGGCCACATAGGGGAAGTAGCCCACTATGTCGGTCGCAAAGTCCAGCGCGGCGCGCACTTCGGGGGTCACGAGGTCTTCGGCACCGGGGCCAAGGCCTGCGATAACGACGGAACCGGTCATGGGCGTCTCCCGTTGCCATGGACGATGGCGATGCTGAAATAGGGGACGGTGTCGCCCACCTCGGTCAGTTTCTGGACAGTCTGGTCGGGCATGGTGCCCCGTTCGACCAGCCACGCGTCCTGCAGTTTGCCAGCGGCTTCGAGGGCGCGTTTGACCTTGGGCAGGTTGCGGCCGATCTTCATGAACACCAGCGCGTCAGAGTCTTTGGCGCGGCGGGTCAGTTCGTCTTCGGGCAGGGTCGCCATGCAGACGGTCAGCACGTCGTCGCCCCACGTGATCGGCTGGCCCGTGGCGGTCCAGCAGCCGGACATACCGGTGATGGCGGGGATCACATCGATGTCGCAGCGTGGTTTAAGACGCGTGTATAAATGCATGAAACTGCCGTAGAAAAACGGATCACCTTCGCACAAAATAACTACGTCTTCGTCGGCGGTCAGGGCGCATAGCTTGTCTGCCCAGTCGTCATAGAATGCTGACAGCAGGCGGTTGTATTCGGGGTCGCTGAAGTGGATCTCGGTGGTGACCGGATACTCCATTGCGTGCTCGGTCACAGCCTCGGGCAACATGCCTTCGACGATGCGGCGGGCCTGACCCTGACGGCCTTCCTTGCGGAAATAAGCCACGTGGCGGGCGGTGCGGATCGTGCGATCCGACTTCACGCTCATGAGTTCGCGGTCGCCGGGGCCGAGGCCGACGCAGATGACCTTGCCCATCGTTATTCCTTCCAGCTGGCCAGCGCGTTCACGGCGGCCACGGTGATCGCAGAGCCCCCCAGACGCCCTTCGACGATCATCGAGGGGACCGGCAGGTCAGCCATCAGGGCGTCCTTGGATTCCCGCGCGCCGACAAAGCCCACGGGGCAGCCGATGATGGCCGCAGGGCGCGGGCAATCGGGGTCCTCGAGCATATTTAGCAGGTGGAACAGCGCAGTGGGCGCGTTGCCGATAGCAACCAAAGCGCCCTCAAGATGCGGGCGCCACAGTTCCACTGCTGCGGCCGAACGGGTGTTCTGCATTTCGGCGGCCAGTTCAGGAACCTGCGGGTCCTTGAGCGTGCAGATGATCGCGTTGTCCGCGGGCAGGCGCGGGCGGGTGATGCCCTCGGACACCATGCGGACGTCGCACAGGATCGGCGCACCGTTCGCTAGCGCAGCGCGGGCGGTTTCGGCCATGCCTTCGGAGAAGCGCACGTGTTCCTCTAGGCCCACAAAGCCGAGCGCGTGGATCATCCGCACTACAACGGATTCTTCATCCTTGTTGAAGCGGGCGAGGTTGGCCTCGGACCGGATGGTCGCAAAGCTTTCCTTGTAGATGGCGGCGCCGTTGGTCTCGTAAACGTGGGGCATTCAGGCTCTCTTGGTCGTCAGAAGGTCGGGATGGCGGATCAGCGCGTCGGATGCAAGGTCGGTCGCGGACCTGTTAGCGCTGGCTGTGCCATTGTGGATCAGGTCAAAGGTCTCAGGGGCCGTCGCTGTCAGTGTGATCGGCGCGGCGGAGGGGTGTGCGCAGCCCTTGGCGCAGCCGGACACGTGCAGCAGGTGCGGCGTGTGCGGGGCCAGTTGGCGGGCCAAGGAGCGCGTGTCGCTGAGGGCCTGCGGGCAGCCGGGCGCGCCGGTGCAGGCCACGACATTCAGGCGCGGATCGGTGGGATCGGTGATGAGCCCGTCGATGTCGGGCAATGTAGTCAGGTTCTCCAGCAGCAGCATCCGCCACGGAGTCAGGCGGATCGGGGCCAATTTCGCCAGCGAGGCGAGGGTGTGGGCCTGCATCTGCCCGAACTCGAGGCCGACGAGGGTGCCGTTGCTGGTCTGCCCGATCTGCGGGCTGTGCTGCGCGGGTTGCGCCGGAGCGGTTCGGTATTCGGCGGGCAGTTCGGTGGTTTTCAGGTGGCGGGCCATGCGGCCGCGTCCCTCGGGCGCGCCGCCAGAGGTCAGGAACCAGCGGGCGATCTCCAGCGCGGTTTCGGCGGCAGAGTCCACGGTGACGGGGATTCCCATGTCGCAGGTGTCTGCGCGAACGATCAGGCCGTTTTCGCCCCGCTCGATGCGGATATCGGCGCTGATATCGGTCATCACGGGCGTGTCGCTGCAATCCACCGCATAGCCGAACTTGCCCGGCGTGGCGGGGGCATCGTCGGATGACAGGGCCAGCATCAGCGCGCTCGCGATGCGCTGGCTGTCGTCTCCTGCGGTCCAATAGGGCGTCAGGACAATGTTGCGGCGGGTCTCGGTCGCGATGTCGCGGTCGATTACCCCGAGCATCCGCAGGCCGTCGATCAAGGGCGCGTAGGTGGCATCGGTGACGCCCCGGATCTGCAGGTTCGCGCGGTTCGATATGTCGATCAGCCCGTTCCCGTAGATCTGCGCCAGATCGGCAATTTGGGCGGCCTTGTCCTGCGCTAGACGGCTGAGGGGGGCACGAACGCGTACCACCAGACCGTCGCCCGACTGCATGGGGCGCAGGGCACCGGGGCACCAGCCTTGGATAATGGGGGCGCTCATGACAGGGCCTCCAGTTCGGCGATGATCGAGTTGCGGCGCGTGACCCAGAGGCCCGCGTCCATGAGGGCGCGGAAGCGGTCCTTGAGCGCCTGAAGGGCCTGCGGGTTGGCGTCCTCCATGAACTCGGTCAGGTCTTCGCGGCCCAAGGTGGCCTCGAAATACTGGTCGAACAGGTGGGGGCCGACGACCCCTGCCAGATGGGCAAAAGCGGCCATGTGGTCGAGGGTGGCGGCGATTTCAGCCGCGCCGCGGAAGCCGTGGTTCATCATGCCGTTGGCCCAATCGGGGTTGGCAGCGCGGGCGCGGACGGTGCGGGCGATTTCCTCGTTCAGGCTGCGTGCGCGGGGCCGGTCCGGTTGGGTCGCGTCCATGTGGTAGAGCGCGGGGGCCTGTTGGCCAAGGCGCTTCATGGCGGCGGCAAAACCGGCCTCGTGGGCGGCATAGTCGCTGGCCATCAGCACGTCGGTTTCCGGCAAGTCCTGCAGGTGAACAAAGCTGTCGGCGGTTTGCAGGCGGGTTTCCAGCGCTTCGCGGGCCTCGTGGACTTCGCCTTTGGCGTCGATCGCGTGGGAACTGGCGGCCAGCCATGCTTCGCCCGCGGCAGCGCGGGCTTCGTCGCTGTAGTCATCCAGCGCCGCGCCCATGTTCAGGCCGTATTGGCCCGGCTTGGGGCCAAAGACGCGGGGGGTGCGGGCGACGTAGGGGTTGTCTTCGGGAGCCTCTTCACGCTCGGCCAGTTTGTCGGCGGCACCTTCGAACATCTGGGCCAGGCCCGGGAATACATCGCGGAACAGGCCCGAGACGCGCAGGGTCACGTCGATGCGGGGACGGTTTAACAGGGCTAGCGGGATGATCTCGAACCCGCTGACGCGTTCGGAACCGTCGTCCCATTTCGGCGCGAGGCCCGCGAGGTGCAGGGCCATGGCGAATTCCTCGCCTGCGGTGCGCATGGTGGCACTGCCCCAGAGGTCGATCACCAAACCGCGCGGCCAGTCGCCGTGGTCCTGAAGGTGGCGGCGGAGCAGTTCCTCGGCCAGCTTGACGCCTTGGGCGTGGGCGGCGCGGGACGGGACCGAGCGTGGGTCGGTCGTGAACAGGTTCCGGCCCGTGGGCAGCACGTCCGAGCGGCCACGGTACGGGGAGCCAGAAGGACCAGCGGGGACGAAGCGACCGTTTAGCGCCGCATGGAGGCCCGCGTTCTCCTGCGCGCCGTAGTCGCCCGCGCCAAAGATATGCAGGCCCTCACCGTACTGGCTTTCCTTGATGTCGCAGACAAAGCGGTCGATGCGGGTGATGGCTTCGGCAGCGGAGGCGTCGTGCGGGATGCCAAGGTCCTCTTCGACGCCAGTGCCTTGGGCCTCGGCGCGGATGTCGGCAATCAGGCGGTCGCGGCGTGCGGGGTCAAGGCCGTCTGCGGTCGAGTATTCGTCCAATAGGTGTTCAAGCCGTCCCATGCCCTCGGGCAGTTTGGTCTGCGCCATGGGGGGCGGCAGGTGGCCGATAGTGACGGCAGCGATGCGGCGTTTGGCTTGGGCGGCCTCGCCCGGGTCGTTGACGATGAACGGGTAGATGACGGGCAGGTCGCGGATCAGCGCCTCGGGCCAGCAATCGCCAGACAGGGCGACGGATTTGCCCGGCAACCATTCCAGCGTGCCGTGGGCCCCGATGTGGACCAGCGCGTCGGATTGGGCGCGGAGCCAGAGGTAGAAGGCGACGTAGCTGTGGCGCGGAGTGCGGGACAGGTCGTGGTAGTCGTCGTCGCGGGTCTGGACGTCGCCGCGTTCGGGCTGGAGGGCGACCAGCGCATTCCCTGCGTCGATGGCGGGGAAATGGAACGCGCCATCGCGGAACAGCGGGTCGGTGTCGGGCGTGCCCCAAGCGGCGATCAGGTCCGCGCGCAGGGATTCGGGTAGGGTGTCTAGCGCTTGCTCATAGGCCGCGAGCGGATAGGTCAGGGTTTCAGCTGTCAGGCGTTGGCCGAGGTCCGTTTGGGGACGCACGGTGTGGCCGCTGGCGTTCAGGTCCGACAGGATTTGTTCGGCGCTGGCAAGAGCGTCCATCCCGACCGCGTGGGCGATCTGGTAGGTCTTGCCGGGATATGTCGACAGGACCAGCGCGATCCGTTTGTCTGCGGCGGGCAAGGTGGAGAGGCGGTGCCATGCCTGCACGCGGTCCGCCAGCGCGTCGATCCGCGTGGGGTCCGCGCGGTGTGCAAAGCGGGAATATTCGAGATCGGGGTCCTTCTTGCCCGGCTGTTTGAAGCTGGCGACACCGGCAAAGATGCGTCCGTCGACTTCGGGCAGGACCACGTGCATGGCAAGGTCGGCAGGAGACAGACCGCGGTCGGCGTCCTTCCAATCCTTTTTGCGGGCGGTGGACAGGGCGATCTGGAACACAGGGCAGCCGGCCGCATCAAGGGGCGACGGCTCGCCGTTGCGCCCTTGGGCCGAGAAGGCGGTCGCGTTGACGATGGCGGCGGGTTTCAGGGTGCTTATCTGGGTGCGCAGCCAGTCGGCGACAGCGGGGGCCTTGAGACTGCTGGCAAAGGCACCGATGGCTTGGAACCCGCGCTGTTCGAGCGCAGCGATCATGGCGTCGACGGGCGAAGTGTCGGCGGATGTCAGGTAAGAGCGGTAGAATGTGACCAAAGCCAGCGGGCGGTCGTCGCGCCGCGGATCGGTGACGACGCCTGTGTCGGGCAGATAGAACCCAGCATCCGGCACGGTTTTCGCGCCCATCACGGGGGCTGCATAAAGGCCAGCGGCCAGCGCCAGTTGCGCCAGCGCGGCTTGGGCCGCAACGGCGCCGCCAGCGTCGCACAGGTGCTGAAGACGGCGCAGTGTGGAAACGGGCAGGGTGCTGAGTTGGTCCAACCGGTCATCCTGACGCCCGTCGGCGGGCAGGACGGCCAGCGCAATCCCCTTGCGCCGCGCCAAGTCCTGAAGGGTCGCCAGACCGTAGGACCAGTAGCTTTCGCCGCCGATCAGACGGACCAGAATGCCCTTGGCCCCCTCGAGGGTTTGCTCGGCATAGACGTCCACGGACAGCGGATGTTTCAGCGCCACAAGGTTTGCCAGACGCACGGTCGGCAAGGACCCCTTGGCCCGATGGTAGCCCGCCGCGAAAGCGCCAAGGTCCGAGTCAGAGAACGACAGCACAATCAAGTCTGCGGGCGTTTGCCCCAGATCCATTGGTGTATCGCCCTGATCGAGCCCGTGGCTTTCGCGGAAGACAACATGCATGGGATCAGACGCCCAAAGCCGCTTTGATCGCGGTCTCGTCGATGTGGTCGTGTTCAGCGATTACCACCAGCAAGGACGCGCGGGGACGGTCGCCCCAAGGCTGGTCGTACTGCGCACGAATGCGCGTGCCCACCGCCTGCACCAGATAGCGCATGGGTTTGCCCTTGACCGCGACGTAGCCTTTGACACGCAAGATATTCTGGTCCTTTGCCATTTTCTCAATCGCATCTTGCAACGCCTGCACGTCCTCGACTTCGCCAAGATCGACCACGACGCTGTCGAAATCGTCATGTTCGTGATCATCGTGGCCGTCGTGGTGCGAGGGACGGTTGTGCAGGTCGTCCTCTGCCGCAGCCTCGAGGCCAAGGATCACGCGGGGATCAACCGCGCCATCGGTGATCGCGATGATCGGCAGCTTGCGGGGGGCTTCGGCCTCAACGACCTCTTTGGCCTTGGCAATGCCAGCCTCACCGGCCAGATCGGCCTTGGACAGCAGTACGATGTCGGCGCAGCTGATCTGGTCCTCGAAGACCTCAGACAGGGGCGTTTCGTGATCCAGGCTCTCGTCCGCCTCGCGCTGCGCTTGAACGGCGTCTAGATCGGGGGCGAATTGACCAGCAGCGACAGCCTCGGCATCGGCGACGGCAATCACGCCATCCACGGTGATGCGCGACTTGATCGCGGGCCAGTCGAACGCTTTGAGCAGGGGCTTGGGCAGAGCCAGACCCGAGGTCTCGATGATGATGTGCTCGGGCGTTTCAGGCAGGGCCATCAGCCGTTCGATGGTCGGGATGAAGTCATCGGCCACGGTGCAGCAGATGCAGCCGTTCGCAAGCTCCATGATGTTGTTTTCGGGGCAATTTTCATCGGCGCAAGATTTCAGGATGTCACCATCCACACCAGCGGTACCGAATTCGTTGACCAGAACGGCCAGACGCTTGCCCTGTGGGTTCTGCATCAGGTGACGGATCAACGTGGTTTTACCAGAGCCGAGAAAGCCGGTGATCACGGTCACGGGGATTTTAGACAGGTTAGACATGGTTACTCCTGCGGGGGAATGCGGGCGATGGATTGTTTGCGGAACGCCTGAGGGCGCTCGCGCCAAGGGACGATCCCGTCGGTGGTTTGGGCATATGCCCGCACGCCGGTCAGGATTTCCTCTACCTGCGTGTCGGGGTCCATGTCGCCGTAGACATAGGTCCAACGGGCGGGGCCTCCGGTCAGGGCAATCGAGCACCCGCGCGAACAGGCAGACAGGCATTCGGCGGGCTTCAGGCGGACGTTCTCGGGCAGGTCTGACCGGGTCAGGGTGTCATACAGGCGCGCGCCGGGGCGCGGCTCGTCCGCGACGGGCTCTCCGCCCGCGATGCGGCGGCAGGTGGTGCAGACGGTCAAGGTGACCTCGGCCATGGGTGCCTCCCTAAACTGGCTGGGAAAACGGGGGATCACTGGCCATCGGGCACGACGGTACGCGCCTGTCAAAGCCGGCCGCGACACACCCCGGTCGCCCGTACATTTCATCGTGCTGGCAGGTCTCCCGGCTTGCGGAGCCCGAGGGGGTCCTCGGCTGGCCCGATCCTTCCCGGCAAATGGATGCCAGTGGCAACGGGGCCTCTCCGGTCACGGTCGCGGGGGCGGCTGCGTTTCGGCTGCGATTTTGGTCGCAAAGCGGTAGCGCATTCCCTCTTCGCCTGTCATAGACAGGAACCAGCGCCGCCCACCTGAGGGAAGGCACCCCACCTTGTCAAGCGTAAGGATCGTCCTATGAGCGATAAGCCCCAAACTGATGAAGCCCGTCACGCGGCCAAGATGGCCAAGAAGAAAGCGGCGCGGGACAAAATCATGGCCACGAAAGAGGGCGAGAAGGGCCTGATCATTGTCCATACAGGGCCGGGCAAGGGCAAATCGTCGTCCGGTTTCGGAATGATCTTGCGCTGTATCGCCCACGGAATGCCCTGCTCGGTGGTCCAGTTCATCAAGGGCGCATGGGAGACCGGTGAGCGGACCTTGATCGAGGCGAACTTCAACGATCTCTGCCAGTTCCACGCCATGGGCGAAGGGTTCACTTGGGAGACCCAAGACAAATCACGCGATATCGAGATGGCTAATAAGGGCTGGGAAAAAGCCAAAGAGCTTATCCTGAACCCCGAGATCAAGTTCGTGCTTTTGGACGAAATCAATATCGCCCTGCGCTATGATTATCTGGACGTCGAAGAGGTGGTGCGCTTCCTGAAAGAAGAAAAGCCGCCCATGACCCATGTGTGTCTGACCGGTCGGAATGCCAAAGAGCCGCTGATCGAGGCGGCAGATCTGGTGACCGAGATGACCTTGGTGAAGCATCCGTTCCGGTCTGGCATCAAAGGGCAGAAAGGCGTCGAATTCTGAGTGGAATGGGGGCGCTGCCCCCTCTTGCCGCTGCGCGCCAATTCACCCCCGGGGTATTGGGACCAAGAAAGAGTACGGGGTTCTTCGCTCTTTCTTGGCGATAAATACCCTCGCCGAAGGCATTCGTGCGCAGCGCGAAAAGAAAAAGGGCCCAGCTGGGCCCTTTTGTGTGTCTGACAGTCGAAGCTGTCAGATCGCAAGGTATTCGGCGCGCAACTCTTCGTTCGCGAGAACTTCGGCGGCAGAGCCATCATAGACAATCCCGCCGGTGTCGAGGATGATCGCGCGGTCGGCGATTTGTAGAACGCGGACGGCGTTCTGTTCCACGATCACAGTGGTGATGCCCTGTTCTTTGATGTGCATCAGGGTTTTCTCGATCTCGTCCACAATCACGGGCGCGAGGCCTTCGTAGGGCTCATCGAGGAGGAGCACTTTGATGTCACGGGCTAGGGCGCGGGCAATGGCCAGCATCTGCTGTTCGCCGCCTGAAAGGGTCACGCCCTCTTGTTTGCGGCGCTCGCCAAGGCGGGGGAACAGATCGTAGAGGCGGTCGATCGACCAGCCGATGGGCGGGGCGATTTGGGCCAGTTGCAGGTTTTCCTCGACTGTGAGGCCGGGGATGATCCGGCGGTCTTCGGGAACGAGACCGAGGCCCGCCGCTGCAGCCTCATAGCTGGTCATGTTGTGCAGGGGCTGGTGGTCCAGCCAGATCTCGCCGTGAGTGACCTGCGGGCTGCCTGTGCGTGCGATGGCGCGCAGGGTCGAGGTTTTGCCAGCGCCGTTCCGGCCAAGAAGGGCGAGGATTTCGCCTTCGTGGACGTTAAAGTTGACGCCCTGCACGATGTAGCTTTCGCCGTAGTAGGCGTGCATGTCCCAGACCGACAGAAAGGCGGGCGCCGTTTCTGCGTGGTTCGAGTTCTTGGAGAAATCGGGTCTTACGTTCATAGGGAAATCTCCTGATTAGACCTGCGCTTCGCCAAGGTAGGCTTCGCGGACCTTGGGGTGGCCTTTGATGTTCTGCGGGGTGTCTTCGACCAGCGGGGTGCCTTGGGCCAGAACGGTGATCCGGTCGGCAAGGCTAAAGACCACGTGCATGTCGTGTTCGATGATACACATGGTGATGTCGCGCTTGGTCTTGATCTCTTTGAGCAGATCGATGGTGTTGTTGGTGTCGGCGCGGGCCATACCTGCTGTGGGTTCGTCCAGCAGCAGTAGACGCGGCTCCTGAACCAGACACATGGCCATTTCCAGACGGCGTTTGTCACCGCGGGACAGGCTGCCTGCGTGCAGGTGCGCTTTGGACAGCATGTTCACGTCGTCCAGCATGGTCTCTGCCTTTTGCAGCATGTCGGACTCGTTCACGACAGAGCCAAAAGCATGCATTCGGAACGAACCGTCACGGCGCGCAAAGCAGGGGATCATCACGTTTTCCAAGACCGTCAAATCCGCAAAGATTTCAGGTGTTTGGAAAACACGGCTGATGCCCATCTGGTTGATCTCGTGGGGGGAGCGGCCCAGAACCGATTGACCGTCGAACATGACGCTTCCGGTGTCGGGGATCAGCTTGCCCACGAGGCAGTTGAGTAGGGTGGATTTACCGGCCCCGTTGGGACCGATAATGGCGTGGACGGTGTTTTCCTGAACGCTGAGGTTCACATCACCGAGGGCTTGCAGACCGCCGAAGCGCTTCCCAACCCCTTTGACTTCGAGAATACCCATTGGTTGCTCTCCTTATTCCGCAGGGGTGGTTTTGGCGGCAGCGCCATCGTCCGAGGACTTGTCCTTCTTGAAGAGGCGCGAGATCCGCTGGCCCCCTTCGACAAGACCGCCGGGCAGGTAGATCACGACCAGCATGAACAGGATGCCAAGGGTCAGGTGCCAGCCTTTGCCGATGAAGGGATGGATGATGAAGACCACGAAGTCTTCGATCCCGTCTGGCAAGAAGCCGAACCACTGGTGCAGAACGTTGTCGTTGATTTTCGAGAAGATGTTCTCGAAGTACTTGATGAAACCTGCGCCAAGAACGGGGCCGATCAGGGTGCCTGCACCGCCAAGGATGGTCATCAGAACAACTTCGCCCGATGCGGTCCACTGCATACGCTCGGCGCCAGCCAGCGGGTCCATGGAGGCCATCAGGCCACCCGCCAGACCGGCATACATACCAGAGATGACAAAGGCCGCCAGAGTGTAGGGACGGGTGTTCAGGCCGGTGTAACGCATCCGGTTCTGGTTACACTTGACCGCGCGTAGCATCAGGCCAAAGGGCGAGCGGAAGATGCGGACCGCGATGTAGAACGACACCAGCATGATGATCGCACACAGATAGTAACCCGCGCTGAACTGGAAGTTCCATGCGCCCACAGCCATTTCGTAGGTCGAGCGCATTTCCAGACCGAACAGGCTGGTCACGGGGATCGAGCCGTCAGCGGTTGCCGACACACCCAAGATGCGGGGATCGTCGAGGGTCAGCTGCAGGCCGGTTTCACCGTTGGTGATGGGCGTCAGAACCGAGTAGGCAAGGTTGAACGACATCTGCGCGAAGGCCAGCGTCAGGATCGAGAAGTAGATGCCCGACCGGCGCAGTGACACAAAGCCGATGAGCAGTGCGAACAGGCCCGCCACGATGACCGACAGGATGATCGCCGGGATGACGTTCATGCTCAGCAGTTTGAACATCCAGACCGCCGAGTACGACCCCACACCCAGAAATGCCGCGTGGCCAAAGGACAGGTAACCGGTCAGACCGAACAGGATGTTGAAGCCCACAGCAAAGATGCCAAAGATCACAAAGCGCTGCATCAGGTCGGGATAGCCCGCGTTGAACTGCGCCAGACCGCTATCGGTGGGGAAAGGGTTCAGGATGAACGGCGCGAAGAGAGTCAGCGCCGCGACGACCAGCAAAAGAGAGGTGTCTTTTTTGTTCAGACCAAACATGGATTAGTCCTCCATCACGCCCTTGCGGCCCATGAGGCCCCGTGGACGGGTCAGCAGAATGATGATGGCGACGACGTAGATAATGATCTGGTCGATACCGGGAATGATGGACTTGATCTCGTTCATCGAGGCAAAGCTCTCGAGAATGCCAAGCAGGAAGCCAGCTGCCACAGCGCCGGGCAAGGAACCCATGCCGCCGACAACCACAACAACGAAGGACAGCACGAGGAAGTCCATGCCCATGTGGTAGTTCGGGCTGTTGATCGGTGCGTACATCACGCCAGCCAGACCGGCGACTGCCGCAGCGAGGCCGAACATGAAGGTGAAGCGCTTGTCGATATTGATGCCCAAGAGGCCAACGGTTTCGCGGTCTGCCATACCTGCGCGGACGACCATGCCAAACGTGGTGAACTGCAAGAAGCTGAACACGCCGCCGATGATCACAGCCGCAAAGCCAAAGTAGATCAGACGCCAGTAAGGATAGATGATCGCGTTGGGATCAAAGCCGAGCAAAACGCCGAAATCAAAGCTACCACGGAACGCCTCGGGGGCGCCGGTGGGGATCGGGTTCGCGCCGTAGAAATACTTGACGACCTCTTGCAGAACAATAGCGAGGCCAAAGGTCACAAGGATCTGGTCCGCGTGGGGACGCTTGTAGAAGTGCTTGATCAGGCCGCGTTCCATCGCGAAACCGACAAAGATCATCACCGGAATGGCGAACAGAATTGCCAAAGGCACGGACCAGTCGATGATCGAACCGCCCATCTCGGGGCCGAACCATGCCTCGACATAGGGGACTTTGACCTTGAGCGGATTGCCAAGGAAGTCTGTCTGGGTGGCGTCAACCACTTCGTAGCTTAGGTTCAGGATACGCTGGAGTGTCACAGCGCAGAAGGCACCGATCATGAACAGCGCCCCGTGGGCAAAGTTCACAACGCCGAGTGTGCCGAAAATCAGCGTAAGCCCTAGCGCAATCAGCGCATAGGCCGAGCCCTTGTCGAGCCCGTTTAGGATTTGCAGTAGGATCGCGTCCATGGTTCCGACCGTCTTCTCAATAGGATGCTAGGCCGGTCCGAGCGGTGTCGGACCGGCTGATCAACCGGCCAGCGCACAGGCTGGCCGGACCGATTGTGGCGGGGGATTATGCGCCCGGGTTACAGGTACCCAGCGCACCACCCGCGAACATCGGGTGATCGGGTGCGTACTCGACCTGAGCGCGCGGCGTGACCTGAACAACCTCGAGAAGGTCGAACTCTGAGGTCGGGTTCTCTTTACCGCGCACAACCAGAACATCTTTGAAGCACTGGTGGTCTTCGGCGCGGTACAGGGTGGGACCGTTGCCCAGACCGTCGAATTCGAAGCCTTCGAGAGCTTCGGCAACGGCGCAGGGGTTGAACGAGCCAGCACGGGCGACAGCGTCTGCGTACAGGATGGTCTGGACGTAGCACGTGTGTGCGGCCTGCGACGGCGGGAAGCCGTACTTGGTGCCGAACGACTTGACGAATGCCTTGGAGCCTTCGTCCTGCAGCGACCAGTGCCAGTTGGTCGAACCTAGAATGCCCTTGATGTTTTCGCCTGCACCACGTGCCATCAGGCGCGAGAACAGGGGAACAACGATCTCGAAGTTCTTGTTGTTGATGGTCTTTTCGCGCAGGCCGAACTGAACGGCGTTGGTCAGCGAGTTCACCATGTTGCCGCCGTAGTGGTTCAGAACCAGCACGTCCGCACCCGAGTTCAGAACCGGTGCGATGTACGACGAGAAGTCAGTCGCGGCCAGCGGGGTCAGAACGTTGTTCACGGTCTCCCAGCCCAGAGCCTCGGTCGCGGCTGCGATCGATTCCTGCTGGGTCCAGCCCCAAGTGTAGTCTGCGGTCAGGTGGTAGGCTTTACGGTCGTTGCCGTAGACGTCTGCCAGCACCGGTGCCAGAGCTGCGCCCGACATGTAGCCGTTAAAGAAGTGACGGAAGCCGTTCGCCTTCTTGTCCTTGCCGGTGGTGTCGTTCGAGTGGGTCAGACCCGCCATGAAGATGACGCCAGCTTCCTGACACAGGCCCTGAACCGCAATCGCCACACCCGAGGACGATCCGCCGGTGATCATGACAGCGCCGTCTTTTTCGATCATCGACTTGGCCGATGCGCGGGCTGCGTCCGATTTGGTCTGGGTGTCGCCAGTGACGTACTCGACCTTCTTGCCCAGAATGCCGTTCCCCTCGAGCGCCTTGGAGCTGAAGGTGGGCAGCATGCCGCCGTCGCCGCCACCGTTCAGGTGCTCGACTGCTAGCTCGTAGGCGCGCAGTTCGTCCGCGCCTTCGTCCGCATAGGGGCCGGTCTGGGGCACGTTGAAGCCCAGAGTGACGGTGGACCCTGTGGGTGCGTTAGTGAAACCTTCGTGACCAGCTGCGCGCAGGTAAGTGGGCAGCATCAGGCCGCCGCCGGCAACCGCACCGGTCTTGAGCACGCCGCGGCGTGTCACATCCATCTTCGACATGGATTTCCTCCCAATTTTTGTAGGTGCTCGGTGGGGCTCCTCTTCCCCAGTCAAGCGGCACTCTCGTGCAAATACAGTATCAGGCAGGGTTGTAAAATTTCGCAACAAGCCTGTTGCTTGTAATGATAATTTTGTAAAGCTATACACAATGCAACTGCATACAGTGTAAAGATCTTTTCTTGCGACTGCAGAATGCCACTGAAAAGTAAGGGGAATTTTCATGTCGCGCAGCGCCCTGACAGGAAGTCGGATCCGCGAACGCCGGAGCATGGTGGGGATGCGGCAGGCCGATCTTGCCCGCACAGTGGGAATTTCCGCGAGTTACCTCAATCTAATCGAGCACAATAGGCGGAGAATCGGCGGCAAACTCTTGATGGACATCGCCGGCGCCTTGGAAATCGAACCCGCCGCTCTGAGCGAAGGGGCAGAGGCTCACTTGGTTGCCCGCTTGCGCGAAGCGGCCGCCGAGGGCGGCAAGCGCATCGAGATCGAACGCGTCGATGAATTTGCAGGGCGCTTCCCCGGGTGGGCCGAACTGGTGGTCGAAAAGCAGCGCCGCATCGCCGCACTAGAGCGCACGGTCGAGGTGTTGACCGACCGCCTGACCCACGATCCGTTCTTGTCCGCTGCATTGCATGATATTTTGACTGCGGTGGCGTCGATCCGGTCGACATCCTCGATTCTGGTCGAAACACCGGAACTCGAGCCGGAATGGCGGGGCCGTTTTCAGCGTAACATCAACGAGGATAGCCAGCGTTTGTCTGAAGCTTCGCGGTCCTTGGTGGGCTATCTGGATGGGGTGGATGATATCGACGCCAGTACCACGTCGCCCCAAGAAGAGCTCGAAGCGTTTCTGGCCAGTTTCGATTTCTACTTTCCGGAATTGGAAAACGCTGCACAGGATACAGATGTGCAGAGCATCTTGGCAGGTTCAGAGTTGTTGCGCTCTTCGTCTGCGCGTGCCTTGGCCGAGGGGCACCTCATTCAGTATTTGCGCGATGCAACCTTGGTTCCGCTTGCGCGTCTGCGCTCGGCGTTAGCATCTCACGGTTTGGAACCCGCAGCTCTAGCCGGACATTTGGGTGTAGATTTGCCACTGTTGTTCAGACGGTTGGCCGCGCTACCCAAAGAGTTGGAGTATGGCCCGATTGGCCTTGTGGTCTGCGATGCCTCTGGCACGTTGATTTTTAGAAAACAGATTGAAGGATTTCCGCTCCCCCGTTTTGGCGCGGCCTGTCCGCTTTGGCCGCTGTTTCGCGCGCTGAGCCAGCCTATGTTGCCGATGCAGGTAGATCTGGCGCAGGCGGGGCGCTCTGCTGGACATTTCCGCAGTTATTCAATTGCACAACCGGTCGGAGAGATCAGTTTCGGGAAATCCATGAGATTCGAAGCAAGTATGCTGGTCATCCCCGATGATCCTGCGGTAGAATCCAACCAAGAACAGGTGGGTGTGAGTTGCCGTGTTTGTCCAAGCGCGACATGCGGTGCCCGAAGAGAGCCGTCGATTTTGGCAGAGGGGTTTTGACATTTAATTGCGCAATGCGCGATACTCCCTGGATATAAGTGCCATATCCAGGGGAGGGGGTGAGGCATGGGGAAGCGTGTACTGCTGATCGAAGATGAGCCAAACATCATCGAAGCGATCAGCTTTATTCTGTCGCGGGACGGATGGGAGGTGGACACCCACGCCAACGGGATCGATGCCGTTGACAAGGTGAAAGCCCGAGAACCGGATCTCGTGATCCTTGATGTTATGTTGCCGGGGCGTAGTGGCTTCGACATTCTACGAGAGTTGCGGGACCATCCGCCGACGGCGAATTTGCCAGTGCTGATGCTGACGGCGCGCGGTCAAACCAAAGACAAAGAGACAGCTGCGGCGCTCGGGGTCTCTCGGTTCATGACCAAGCCGTTTTCGAATGCAGAGGTGCTTGAGTCCGTGCGCGTGCTGGCATCGGGTGTCGAAGCACAGCACGGATGACACGGAAATCCGAAAACCCGATCTTTCTGGAGAGAGAGCGTTATAGACGCCGCCGTCTGATGGACGGCGCGCGCCTCTCGCCGGTTTTGGCGGCCTTCTTGTTTTTACTGCCCCTCATGTGGGGGGCCAGCGAACAGGTGCCGACAGCGAGCGTACTCATTTTCTTGTTCGGGGCATGGGCTGCCTTGATTGTGCTGACGGCGATCCTGTCGCGACGATTGCGGAATGCGACGCGAGAAAATTGGCAGGAGCGGCCCTGATGGGGATGGTAAACGTCCTTATTTCGGTATCGCTGGCCTATGTTTTCTTCCTGTTCATGGTCGCGTTCTTTGCGGATCGTGCCGCTGCGCGGGGGCGGTCCAAGTGGCTCCAGAGTCCGCTGATTTATACACTGTCGCTGTCGATCTATTGTACGGCATGGACCTTCTATGGCGCGGTTGGTTATGCGGCGCGGTCGGGGGTCGAATTCCTGACGATCTATCTAGGACCGTCTATCGTAATGATCGGGTGGTGGCTCATACTGCGGAAACTGGTGCGGATCGGGCGCAGCCAGCGTGTGACCTCGATTGCTGACCTGATTTCTTCGCGATTTGGCAAATCCAATAGCTTGGCCGTTGTGGTGACAGTGATCGCAGTGGTTGGGACCACGCCATATATTGCCCTACAGTTGCAGTCGGTGACGTTGGCGCTGGACGCCTTTGCCGGCGATGCTGTGAGTCAGAGCGTTGGCGCATCGGCCACGTCATTGTGGCTGGCTGTGGGGTTGGCGCTGTTTACCGTTCTGTTCGGGACGCGCAATTTGGATGCCAACGAACGTCACGATGGCGTTGTTATGGCAATTGCGGTCGAAGCTGTGGTGAAACTCGTTGCTCTGGTCTCGGTCGGTCTTTTCGTGATCTGGGGGATCGGCGGTGGCGTCGGCCCGGTTTTGGAGCGCATTTCCCAATCAGACATCGCCCGATGGGATGTGTCGAGCGGACGTTGGATGGGGCTGATGTTTCTGTCCGCCGCAGCGCTGTTGACCCTGCCAAGAATGTTTCAGGTCATGGTCGTCGAGAACGAAGATGAACGGCATCTGGCGACAGCGAGTTGGGCGTTTCCCGCGTACTTGATCCTGATGAGTTTGTTTGTCGTCCCAATCGCGGTGATCGGCCTTGAGTACATGCCCGCAGGAGCAAACCCCGACCTTTTCGTTCTGACCCTGCCATTGGCAGAGGGCAAGAACACGCTCGCGATGCTCAGTTTCCTCGGGGGGTTTTCTTCAGCGACATCCATGGTGATTGTGGCTGCGATCGCGCTATCTACGATGGTTTCGAACCATATCGTGATGCCCATCTGGCTGTCTGCACAGGGATCTACGGCAATGGTGGCTGGCGATGTGCGCCATGTGGTGCTGTTGTCGCGTCGGCTGTCAATTATGGGGGTTCTGACGCTCGGGTATCTCTATCACCACACGACTGGCGGTGGCGAGGCTTTGGCCTCGATCGGGTTGATCAGTTTCGCTGGCGTTGCACAGACGTTACCAGCACTGATGGGCGGCATCTTTTGGCGCGGGGCGACCCGAGTTGGCGCCCTTCTGGGAATGGTGGTCGGCTTTGTTTTGTGGGCTTATACTCTATTCATGCCTAGCTTCGGCGCCGAAGTCTTTATGTCTCAGGCGTTTTTGGAGAATGGGCCCTACGGTATCACATGGCTGCGGCCCCAAGCTCTGTTCGGGATCGCGTCGGATGATCCGGTCATCCATTCAATCGTTTGGAGTATGTCGCTCAATACCATCACCTTCTTTGTTTTTTCTTTGCTCAGTTTTCCGACCCCATTGGAACGGCTTCAGGGTGCGCAGTTTGTGAATGTCTTTGACCATTCCGCGCGTCCCGGCGGATGGTCGCGGGGATTGGCCGAGGCCGAGGATCTGTTGGTGATGGCGCAGCGTATTCTTGGTCCCGCAGAGGCGCAGGCCCTGTTTCGTACCGAGGCGGTGAGCCAAGGCATTACGGGCTATCTGCCTGAAACCACGCCCGAATTCCTGCAACGGCTGGAACGCGAAATGGCGGGGAGCGTGGGCGCAGCCACTGCACATGCGATGATTGGGCAGATATTGGGCCGTGCTTCGGTCACGGTCGAGGATCTGATGGCTGTGGCGGACGAAACCGCACAGATTATGGAGTATTCGAACCAGCTCGAAGCCAAGTCTGCAGAGCTGATCCGTACTGCTCGGCAGTTGCGTGCTGCAAACGAAAAGCTCACGCAGATGTCGGTTCAGAAGGACGCGTTTCTTTCGCAAATCAGCCACGAGTTGCGGACGCCCATGACCTCTATTCGGGCTTTCTCTGAAATTCTGCGTGAGGGCGGACTGGACGATGCAGCACTGGCGAAATACGCGGGAATTATTCATGACGAGGCCATTCGTCTGACCCGTCTGCTGGACGATCTGCTGGATCTAAGTGTTCTAGAGAATGGGCAGGTCAGCCTGAATGAAAAAGAGGGGCGGATTGGCGAGGTTCTGAATCAGGCCGTCGCTGCGGCGGGTACAGAAAATAGCCGTCTCCGGATCGTGCGGTCGCGCGTCCGCGAAGATTGGGTGATCTACACCGATCTGGACCGGCTCTCTCAGGTCTTTATCAACTTGATTTCGAATGCGCTGAAGTACTGCGACACCCACCGTCCGCGCCTTGAAATCTCGGTCAGAGACCTTGATGAGGCCATTGCTATTGATTTCATCGACAATGGCAGTGGCATTCCGGCGGCCTCTCAGGATGTGATTTTCGAAAAGTTCTCGCGTGCCGGGAGTGATCAGGCCGCGGGAGGGGCAGGGCTTGGCCTTGCGATTTGCAAAGAGATTATGAACAGACTCGGCGGGACAGTCTCCTATTTGCCTGGGCAAGGCGGCGCAGCGTTTCGCGTGCTGCTGCCGAAAACTGTCTTACGTTCGGGACGTATTTCGTAACGCTTCGGTAATCATGATCAGGGTAGGGTCGGGTAAACCCTTCTGACCTGACCCACGCGGACCCCCATGCCCGAAACTGCTCTGGAACGAAAAGTCCGATCCGGCCCCAAGCCAGCGGAAACGCTGGATCATTTCGCGCGGGCCTGCGAGGTGGGGATGGGCGCTGCGCTGAATTTTCCGGCGCTCGTCTCTGGGTCCGACCGAGGTGAGATCACGGCCCGAGATGCGGTCAGCATGATGGTCGAGGGCGGTTTGGTTTTGCTGCTTGACGGTCCAGAGGGGCGAATGGGTGCGATGATTTTTCCCCCAGAGCTTGGTGCAGGCATGATCGAGCTTTTGACCTTTGGCGTCCTGTCTCATCACCCGATCACACCGCGCGTTCCGACCACGACGGATGCTGCTGTGATCGAACCGGTTGTGCGTGAAGTTCTCAATCAGATGGCAGCACGTAGCGAAGACAGAACCGAGCCGATGCGCTTTGGTGCGTTGCTTTCGCCCCAGCACTTTGCCCGTGTGATGCCAGAGGGTGCACTGGATTTCTGGTCAGCACAGGTCTCGCTTTCGGCGGAACGGACAGGGCGTGTGTGGCTTCTGGAAACGCGTCCTGTGATCGAGGATGCGCTGCCTGACCCCGAGGTCGAAGCCAGATGGCGCGAGGAAATGACAGAGAGCGTGGCCGGCGCAGCCGTACGGCTTGATGTGGTTCTTGGGCCGTTACGGCTGGCGTTGGCGGATATCAACGCTTGGGATGTGGGGACCGTGCTTCCTCTGTCGATCGAGATGCTTGAGTCAGCGGAGGTGCGCGTAAATGGCGGCGAAGCCATGGGCGGCGGCCATGTCGGGCGTTTTGGCGGAATGCGGGCAGTGCGCCTTGTCTCGGACAAGGCGGCGACTGAAGAACTGGTCGCTGATCCGCTAGAAGCTTTGGCCGACCCGGGACTGCCCGCGCTGGCTGAAACAATCAGCCCAATAGAAAACGGAGAGGATGATCCCATCCCCCCCGTCTAATTGTTTTTCACTGCGCCTTAGCCTTCTTCGGCTAGGAATTTGAGCTGAGGGCGCAATTGGCCGAGCGCATAGCCAGCTTTTTCTGTTGCTGCGAGAATGTCTTCGATCGACATCTCCTTGGCCATTGCAAAGCTCCACAGAACAGAGCACCGCGTACCGGACGCGCAGTAGGCTAGAACGGGGCCGGGGGCGGCCGCGAGCGTATCGTGATGGCGGGCGATGACCTCTGGGGTCATGGTGCTGTGCGTGACCGGATGGACATGGAATTCCAAACCGGCCTCTTCCGCCGCCTTGCCAATTTCCTCGGCCCAGAGCTGGGGCGGGTTCTCGGCGTCAGGCCTGTTGCAGATCAGAACCTTGTAGCCGGCATCCGCGATCGCGGGGATGTCGGCGGGTGTGATCTGGGGCGTGACAGAGTAAGTGGGTGTAATAACGCGGATATCCATCCGCATGTCTTACTCTGCCGGAACGGCTCGGTCCAGTCTCGAGCGCAGGGCGGGGGCGGCAAACATGCCAAGTGCCATCGCCGCAACAAAAACCAGACCCCCGATCCCGTTAAAGGTCAGCGAAGCCAATGACGGGCCGGGGCACAGACCGGCCAAACCCCAGCCTGCGCCGAACAGGACAGAGCCCAGAACCAGATTGCGGCCAAGGCGCGCTTCGGGCTTTGGGGGGAACTCTCCGCCCGCTAGCGGTTTGCGGCCGCGGGTCAGTTGCCATGCGATGGCCATGGGGACAATCGCGCCGCCCATGACGAAGGCCAGCGTCGGATCCCAATCGCCGAAGACGTCCAGCCAGCCTTGGACCTTGGTGGTGTCGACCATGCCCGAAACCAACAGGCCAGCGCCGAACAATGCGCCCGAAATCAGTGCAAAGATACTGCGCATCAGATCACTCCTAGCATGTGGCGGAAGAACACGACGGTCAGACCGCCCGCGAGGATGTACATCACTGTCGCGACGATGCCGCGCAGGGACAGTCGAGAGATCCCGCAAACGCCGTGGCCCGAGGTGCAGCCGTTGGCAAAGCGGGTGCCTACGCCCACCAGAATACCGGCGGCGGCGATGACCCAAAGGTTGTTGGTTAAGTGGGTGTCGACCTCTGTGTAGATCGGCAATAGGACGGCAGGGAACAGGATCAATCCCCCAAGGAACGCAATGCGCTCTTTGGCGGTGCTCCATCCGCTGCCATCCACAAGTCCACCAATGATGCCGCTGGCGCCCATGACCCTGCCGTTCGCAAGCAGGTAGACGGCACCGGCAAGGCCGATCAGCAGTCCGCCGATCAAGCCCATGATCCAGTCTTGTTCCATGTCGTTTCCTATAATGTCCTAGACAGGCGGGGCGATAAGGGAGGAAGAAATCGCCCCGCTGCACTGGTTAAATCTTGTTGACGGGTACCTTGAGGAACACGTCACCCTTTTCATCAGGCTCGGGCATGTTGCCCGCGCGCATGTTCACCTGAAGCGAGGGGATGATCAGGCGGGGCATCGCAAGGGTCGCGTCGCGTTCATCGCGCATGCGGACGAAATCCTCTTTGGCTTTGCCTTCGCCCACGTGGATGTTCAGGCGCTTCTGTTCACCCACGGTGGTTTCCCATGCATATTCGTCGCGGCCCGGTGCCTTGTAGTCGTGGCCCACAAAGATGCGGGTTTCATCGGGCAGGGTGAGGATCTTTTGGATCGACGCATACAGGGTTTCCGACGAGCCGCCTGGGAAGTCACAGCGTGCGGTGCCGAAATCGGGCATGAACAGGGTGTCGCCCACAAAGGCCGCATCGCCGATCACGTAGGTCAGGCAAGCAGGGGTGTGGCCGGGGGTGTGCAGCACGTCGCCACGCATCTGGCCGATGTGGAAGCTGTCGCCCTCTTTGAAGAGTTTGTCGAACTGGCTGCCGTCGCGCTGGAACTCGGTGCCTTCGTTAAAGACCTTGCCAAAGGTGTCCTGCACCACAGTGATGTTGTCACCGATGCCGATTTTACCGCCGACGCGTTCCTGAATGTAGGGCGCGGCGGACAGGTGGTCAGCGTGCACGTGGCTTTCGAGCAGCCACTCAACGGTCAGATCGTTGTCCTGCACGAACTTCACGATGGCATCGGCCGAGCGGGTGTCGGTGCGGCCCGATGCGTAATCGAAGTCAAGCACACTATCCACAACGGCGCAGGCGCTGCCCTGAGGGTCGCGAACCACATAAGAGATGGTAAAGGTGGCTTCGTCAAAGAAGGCTGTCACTTCGGGGGTCATGGCTATGTCTCCGGGCGTTCTGTTTCGCTACATATATAATATCATGAATATGAGATGCAAGTATTTTCGCCTTGATCTGGGTCAAGGTTTAAATAGATGCGGAGCGATACAGTTAAGGGTGGAGGAAACCTCTTCTGAAAGGTGCGAAAAATGAGCATTCATGAGCTGAATCGCGCCAAGTTACAGGAACGTTTGCAAGGGCTGACCTCAAGGCTTGACGCGATTGAAACTGGATTGGAAACTAATACTCAGCGCGAGTGGCCTGCAAATAGAGCATCGCGCGTGGGGGATGAGTTTCTCGTGTGTGTCAGTCAAGAGGCAGAGGATCTGGCGGCAGTCGTCGGTGCCTTGCAGCGATTTGATTCGGGCACATATGGACAATGTATGTTGTGCGGCGAAACGATCTCTGCCGCGCGGCTGGAAAAGGCCCCGACAGCAACCCTATGCAAGGGCTGCGCAATGTCGGTGGCTGGGACACGCGCTCTAGGGGAGGAAATGCGCATGGACATCTATGAAAAGAAAGCTGATCTGATCGCCCGCATCAATGCAGCGGGAGAGGATCGTCACGAGATGCTGCCTGAACTGCAGAGTTTGGTGAGCGAACTGGAAAGCCACGGCAACACCGTGTCGGCCAATCTGAAATACATGCTGGCCGAACTCGAAGATGAGGCCCGCGAGGCCGAAATGGACAACTTCCCTATCTGACCACAAATCCGGTCGGGCGAGGGGGTTCGGCCGTTCGTGACGTAGAGAAGAAATGCAAAAGGGCGCGCCTTTCTCGGTGCGCCCTTTCTTTATTTGGGTGATGGTCGGTCTTAGCCCAGAGAGATGCCCATGATCACCGACATCAGACCGATGACGGACACAAACAGGGCGCCCATGTTGATCGGCATCGCCTTCTTGATCCGCTCGCGCAGTTCTTCATCGGTGAGGTCAGCGCGCTTGGCTTTCCAGACCGTGACAATCGACCAAAGAATGCCCGTCAGGCCCAGTACCGACAGGGCAGCGCCGCCCCAGATCATCCAGCTCATGGTTCATCTCCAAAAAATGTGTCGGGGCAGCGGTAAAACATGCTGGCCCCTGCGGCAAGACCTTGCACCCTGTCAGGTCACGGTCTATCCCGTGCTCCAGCACAAACGCGAGGACCCCCATGAGCGATATGACCGAAAGCGCCGTAGATGCGAACTATCGTGTGACCGCGGACGAGTTGCGTCAGTTTGTCGAACGTTTCGAACGTCTCGAGATTGAAAAGAAAGACATTGCGGACCAGCAAAAAGAGGTCATGGCCGAGGCCAAAGGGCGCGGTTACGACGTCAAGGTGATGCGCAAGATCATCTCGCTTCGTAAGCGCGACCGTGATGACATCGCCGAAGAAGAAGCGATTCTCGAGATGTATAAGGAAGCTCTCGGGATGAGCTGATCCCGGAGAACTGTGAAATTAGGAGGCGCGGCCAGACATGGCACGCGCCTTTTTTGTGGTCAGAGGGGCTGTAGCAGGCGGACGCCTGGGAGTTCGGCCACCTTTGGGATGTCTGCTTCGTAATCTGCTGTGACGCGGTCAACGATCTCTTGGGTCAAGCCGGGCAGATCGAGTTCCAACTCAAGCGCCTCTTCACGCGCAAACTTGTCTAGAAACGCAGTGATGATCCGCTGGCGCTGCGCGTCGGTCTGCGGCGGACGCGTCTCGATATAAGAGTTGAAACGGGCAAAGCCTTCTTTGGTCATGATCTCGCGCAGGATGTCGAATTCACCGGCCATCTGGGTGTCAGTCTCGACCCCCGCGATTTCGCGCAGCAGATCACCCCAGAGAAGCGGCAGGTCCTCGTAGCACCAGACGGTGAAATTAGCCTGTGGCACGGCGGTGACCAGATGCTCGATCATGTCGGACCAACGCACATCCGCAAGCCTTACGCCATCAACAAACTCTGCGAAACTGTTGCTACCCGAAAGTCGGTAGGTTTCCGCAATGAAAGTGACTGGATTGCGAATGCACAAATAGACCTGAAGCTCGTTTGTCGGGAGCAAACCATTGATATCGGCAAGACGTTTGGGAGCGATCGGATAGAGCTTGCCACGTTCAAAAATTCGATGGGCGCGACCCAGAATGTTCTCATGGGACAGGACAATGCGGTCGGTTCCGGCGCGCATGCCGATGTCCTTGAGCATCTTGTCCCGCAGACGTTGATTGACGCTTTCGCCCTTCATGAGGTCTGTCAGCAGATCCAGCATAGGCTTGCGGTAGTCATTCACCTGCGGTACCGAAATCCCTGCAATCTCGAGCCGGTCGGCATTCGCAGAAAGACATTGGATCAAGCGATCATTGTCTGTTCCGTGTGCACCGATGTGCAAAGCGATCTGCATCTTGAAAAGCCCCTAACCGTGGTCTTGTTTGTTTTGGCTATCATATGGTCTTTTCTGGACAGTTAAACCGCAAACGGGCAGGAACGCCACATGACCGATCTTTCCGTTTCCCATGCCAAAAGATATCGTCTGCGCCTGCCTGACCCATGGTCGTCCGGTGCGCTGGCGATTGCCGTTTTCGTTCTGGCGCCGATCCTGTCGGTGGTCTGGATTGCCCTGAACCCGACGGTGAATATCTGGCCACACCTCTTGGCCACGACCTTGCCAAGGTACTTTGTCACCACCCTAGAGATGATGTTCGCTGTGGGTGCGGTTGCTGCGGCAACGGGGACGGGGGCCGCTTGGCTGGTTGTTCGGTACAGCTTTCCGGGCGTGCGAATTCTAGAGTGGCTGATCCTTCTGCCTCTGGCGATCCCGGCCTACATTGGTGCGTATGCTCTGGTCGATTTTCTGGAATATGCGGGGCCGGTTCAGACATCTCTGCGTAGCCTGTTTGGATGGCAAAACTCCCGCGATTACTGGTTCCCCGAAATCCGGAGTCAATGGGCGGCGGTCACTGTCTTGGCGGCGTCTATGTATCCCTATGTGTATCTGCTGGCGCGTGCGGGCTTTCGCGAACAATCGGGCTGCGGCCACGAGGTCGCGCAGTCCCTTGGGGCAGGGGGATGGTCGCGGTTCTTCCGGATTGGCTTGCCCTTGGCGCGGCCTGCAATCGCGGCAGGCACCGCGATTGTGATGATGGAGACCGTGAACGACTTTGGGACCATGGACTACTTTGCGGTCCAGACCCTGACGACAGGGATCTTCACCACGTGGCTCGAAAGCAATAATGCCGGCGGTGCGGCGCAGATTGCCTGCGTTGTCCTGTCGCTGGTGATTTTTCTGGTGGCGCTCGAAAAAGTGAGCCGCAAAAAGGTTCGCTTCTACGCGTTGTCCAAGAGGCATCGCCCCATTCAACGGCTGCCTTTGCGCGGTATTGCGGGCTGGATGGCCTGCGCGGCTTGTCTGTTTCCGTTCTTGGTCGGGTTTGTGCTTCCTGCAGCGGTGATCGCGGATCATGCCCTATCGAATATCGAAGGGTTTTGGGCTCCGGGTTTGCTCAAGGCGCTCTGGAACACGTTGACAGTGGGGGGCATCGCGGCGGTGGTTACGGTCATTGCGGCGCTCTTCATGGTGTATGGCGTCCGCCTGTCTGGCCGCAAATTGCCAGCAGTGATCGCGCCGATCACGACGATTGGGTATGCCGCGCCCGGCGCGGTTCTGGGTATCGGCATCCTGATCCCCTTGGCCAAGGTTGACCATTTACTGGCTGACCTTACCGAAGCCATCACCGGAGCCTCTGCGGGGCTCATCCTGACCGGTTCGGCTTTTGCACTTGTGGTGGCATATTGCGTGCGCTTCTTTGCGATTGCCCAAGGTGCCGCCGATGCCGCCATGGGCCGCGTTGCACCAAGCCTTCCTATGGCCGCACGCTCTCTTGGACGTGCCAAGGGGCGTGTTCTGGTCGAAGTCTACTTGCCCCTGATCAGAGGGTCGGTCGGCTCTGCTCTGCTCTTGGTCTTTGTCGATTGCGTCAAGGAACTTCCGGCAACGCTGCTGCTCCGCCCGTTTAATTACAACACGCTGGCGACGCGGGTCTATGATCAGGCGAGTCTCGAGAACTTGGGCGATGCGGCGCCTGCAGCGCTGATGGTCAGTTTTGTTGGCGTTATTGCGGTTGCCATGCTGGCTCGGACGAATCGATAACCCTGCGGCACTTGGGGCGGAACCCTCTGTGCGGTTGGCCCATCTTGGCTTAGCCTGACCCTAAGTTTGTTCGCGCCGCGCGGTGCGACACCGTAGGGAGAAGCTCTTGCTTACATTTGCGGCGGCCGTTTTCTTTTTGATCATCACACCGGGACCGGGCGTTCTGTCCACCGCCGGTGTTGGCGCCAGCTTTGGCAGGGGAACGGGCCTGCGCTATGTGCTTGGTCTGTTTCTGGGCACGAACCTCGTGGCGGCGGCAGTAGTCAGTGGGTTGGCTGCATTGGTCCTGGCTGAGCCGCAGCTCAGGACTGTTCTCTTTGCCATATCCTTTGCCTATTTGGTCTATTTGGCGTTTCGGATTGCCTTTGCCGGATCGAAATTGGCCTTTATCGAACGCGCGACGCCGCCCGGGGTGTCCGGCGGCATTCTGCTGCAAATCATGAACCCCAAGGCCTATGCGGTGAACACAGCGCTCTACACTGGGTTCGGGTTTATGCCGGCCAACTACTGGGTCGAGATGTTAGCGAAGTTCCTGATCATGAATGCAATCTGGATTCCGATCCATTTGCTTTGGCTGTGGGTAGGGATCAAGGTGCACCAATTATACCTATCGCCGCGCACCCATTCGATCATCAACAAGGCAATGGCCGTCTCGATGTTGCTTGTGGTTCTACTGGCTGGCTCAGAGTTGCTCTGAGCCGCCGCGCCCGATGAGGCGCTGGCGATCACCCGAGCGCAAATCCGTCGCGTTTCGACCAAATTACTATCCCTGAAGAGCATTCAATATGGCGCGTGCAGAACAACTGTTTTGACTTATGTGATCGCGTTTGTTTTCGTAGTTGCCATGAAAATGACAAAATTTGTTCCGGACAGGAGGGCTCATCTGGTCAATGAGCGAAGCCCCTGGTCGGAGCTGTGTGGTAACGGTGCTGTTCTGAGGGTCTTGGTATGCAGAGTTCTCTGCCTTCTTTCTCGTCTGAAATTACTATTGGATATGAGTTCGCTTTGGCGGTCTCGGCGCGCTTTGACGATTTGAGCGGAGTGCAGCAAAAGGTCTTTGATATTACAGATGCTGAGACGGGCACGCGATTGTGGCTGGGTCAGACTGCAGGCAACGACATGGAACTCGGTCTCGTGCAGGATGGCGTTGTCACGACACTGGTCGCGGAAGATGCCCTGATCGAAGGCGAGACAGGGACATGGCGGGTGGACTTCACGCCCTTCGGGACAATGAGCCTAAGTCTGGATGGTGAAGTTCTGGCCGAAGCGGATGGTGCTTTGACGGCGTCGATGGACGCACCTTCGGTCCTGATCGGGCAATCCACATATGCAGGCGACGATGACTTGATCGGACATGTCGGATTTCTCCAGACCGCGCCCTATGGCGAAGGCGGAGAAGATCCGAATCTGGGCATGACGGGGCAATGGATTCAAGGGGACATCGGTGCGGCATCGATCTCTGCCACGGACCTCGAAGGAGACGGAGAATTCTCTGGCGTCATTGCTCTTACGATCATCCCGCTGCATTCCATCGTGCTGCCAGATGGCAAAGTTCTGGGCTTCGGGTCTACGGAGGCGGGGATGCAAGGGGGACAGTTTGTCTACTCCTTGTTCGATCCCGAAACCGGCGTCGAAGAGGTTCTGCCGAATACGACTGGTGTGAATACGTTCTGTTCCAACATGAGCCTCGATCCTGCCACGGGCAATGTCATCATCATGGGGGGCGATGCGAACGGCACAGGAAATGTGATTGCGGGCATCAACGATGTGGTGGTCTTTGACTACCAAACCCGCACCATCCGCGATGCAGAGCTTGGGGATATGGAATACGCCCGTTGGTATCCCACGACGGTCAACTTGCCCAACGGCGAAATTCTGTGCATCGGCGGTCGTGACGGGGATTATAACGGGATCACATTGGCCGAAGTTTACAATGCTGAAACCGGCTGGCGTACGCTGACCGACGCCGAAATGCCCGATTTTGCTGATGTAAACGACGCGGACCGTCTGAACGAAAGCTGGTGGTATCCCCATGTCTTCGCGAACAGCCTAGGCGAAGTGATCGTGATCGAGGCCGAAGGCGACGACATCTACAGAATGACAACCGAAGGCACCGGCTCTGTCGAGAAAATCGGTCAAACAGGCTTTGACAGCTACAAGCTGAATTCCTCGATCATGTATGACGTGGACCAGATCGCGATCATTGGGGATGATGGTGGCATCTATACTGCTGATATCTCTGCAGTTGTGCCAAGTTTCACCAAAGTAGCCGAGATCGAAGGCCCGCGCACCAATGCGGGGATGATCCCCTTGCCTGATGGACGCATCGCAATCACCGGCGGGGGGAACACAGGCTATCAGGGCAACGATCTGGAATCGGCGGTGAACACTGTTACGATCTGGGATCCGGTGAATAATAGCGTCGAGCAAGAGGCCGAGGGCGAACTCGCGCGGCTCTATCACTCATCGCACCTGCTGCTGCCTGATGGGACAATCTGGATCTCTGGTGGCGGCGCACCGGGACCGCTGGCCAATACCAACGCCGAACTCTACGCGCCGGACTACCTGTATGACGACGACGGCAGTCTGGCCGAGCGTCCGGTCATCGAAGATGCGCCCACGAATATCGCAGCAGGCCAGTCATTCCAGATCACGGTAGATGATACCTCGGACATTTCGCAGATCACGGCTGTGAAATCAGGCGCAATGACCCACGGTCGCAATGCAGACGGGCGCTTTCTTGAGTTGGATCACAAGGTCATCGACAACACGACCATTGAAATCACCACCCCCGGCGCAACAGTCATGATCGGCGGGCTGTGGATGCTCTATGCCGTGGATGATGCGGGAACGCCATCGGTCGCGTCCATGCTCGGTGTCGATATGGATGTCGAGATCACAGAAACCCCGCCGCTCGAACAGGACAGCCTTCAGTATTTTAACATCGACGATGACGAGATCACAGGCGCGTTCGACCTCAGCGTCGAAGCGCGGTTCGACGACCTTGGGGCAGGGGCGTGGCAGCGGGTCTTTGATTTTGGGAACGGCGAATACCAAGACAACATCTGGCTGGGTCAGGTTGCGGGCTCGGACACCATGGGCTTCGAGGTTTTCAATGGCGCGGAGTCGGCGCGGATCGAAGCGCCGAATGCCATTGTCGAAGGAGAGCTTGCGGAGTGGAGCGTATCGGTTGACGCAAACGGCTTGATGCAGCTCTGGAAAGACGGCGCGCTTCTGGCAGAAGGCCAAGGCTATGTTCCGGCGGATGTCGATCGTGCCCTAAGATACGTTGGCGATTCAAATTGGGTGAACGATACGCGGCTCGTCGGGCAGGTCCGCAATTTGGAAGTCGTGAACGAAGGGGATACCGCCGAGACAGCGGGCCAGTTCACCGCGCCAGATCCTGATCCTGCACTGGTGTTCGAGGCAGAGGCAACCGTCCGTTATGACGATGTAGAGGGCGGCGCATGGCAACGGGTCTTTGACTTTGGCAATGGACCTGGCGCCGATAATCTGTGGCTCGGGCAAGTCTATTACAGCAGCGATATGCGCTTCGAGGTCATTGTAAACGGCACTGCCATGAACGTGACCGCAGAAAACGCGTTGATCGAAGGCGAGACCGCAACGTGGCGCGCGACCATCGATACCACCGGCTGGACCCGCCTTTACAAGGACGGGGCATTGGTGGCCGAAGCTCTTGGCCAAATTCCCGAGGATGTGGACCGCGCCAACCAGCTGGTCGGTCAGTCGAATTGGGGCGGGGACACTCCGCTGATCGGCGAGGTGACGGAGTTCGACATCAATGAAACCGGCCCATTGGATGCGCCAGTTCTAACGCTACACGCTGCTGCGGACCAAACCGAAACCGATGCGGGCCTGAACACAACGATGGTGTTTTCCGTCACATTGGACAAAATCTCTGCTCAAGATGTCACAGCGCTAGTAGAGGTGGATGGCGGAACTGCGCGGGGGACGGTCACAATTCCTGCGGGCGAAAGCGCCGCCAGCATCTTTGTCCGGGTCGAGGGCGATGACGTGGCCGGAGGGGACCGTTTGGTGAGTGTGTCACTCACTGACATTCAGGGCGCAAACCTCGGCGTAATTGATGCCGCTGCTATCCTGTTCGACAATGATACAGATGACGACATCGTAGAGGAGCCTGAGATTTTCTTCGAAGCCGTCGCAACCGCACGCTTCGATGATGTGGACGGAGGCTACTGGCAACGAGTCTTCGACTACGGGAATGGCGCGGCCGAAGATAATATTCTGTTGGGTCAGACGTGGAACAGCACAGACATGCGGTTCGAGGTCTATGTGGGCGACGCCTCCTCGGTCGTCACGGCCTATGACGCGATCGTCGAAGGCGAGACCGCCGAATGGCGGGTCACTGTCGACAGCGATGGCCTCATGACGATCTATAAAAACGGCAACCTGCTGGCCGAAGGTCCGGGGCAAGTTCCCGCAGATGTGGATCGAGAAGATCAGTTGATCGGTGAATCAAACTGGGCTGCGGACACGCCTTTGATTGGCGAGGTCAGCGCATTCCAGATCAACGAAACTGGGCCTTTGTCAGACAGTCCCGAAGCAGATGACCAACAAGACGAGCTCAGCGTACTTGCCGAGTTTTACAGCATCGACCCAGTCGAGACCTTGGCAGAGATCGATTTTGGCGCTGCACCTGTCCACTCCGAAAACGTGACATCTATCGACAACTACGCCGGTGGAGGATCTTTTTACGAGGGCGGTGACACAGACAACTTTGCAGCGCGCTACAGCGGAAGTTTCGAGGCTCCTACGTCCGGCGACTACACCTTTTACCTGACCAGTGACGACGGCTCGCAACTAACGATCAACGGAGAACCGATCATTAACAACGATGGTCTACATGCCGCCGTCGAGCTTGAGGCAACCGTTTCACTGTCCGAAGGCCCCAACGTGATCGAACTCACTTATTTCGAACGGGGCGGTGACGCGACACTGGATCTGGACTGGAGCGGCCCTGCCTTCGACCGCCAGCAGATGGTATTCGGCGACGATGCAGAGCCCGAGCAAATCACTTTTGGCGACTCCGCATATATCTTGGGGACACCCGGCCAATCTTGGGAGGACGCAAATGCCGAAGCCCAAGCCATGGGTGGACAATTGGTCGAGATCAACAGCGCCGAGGAAAACCAGTTCATTCTAGAGAGCTTCGGCGGCTCCGATCCGATCTGGCTCGGGTTCACCGACAAAGAGACCGAAGGCCAATTCACCGGCTCCACCCAGAGCGCTTTGGACTTTATGAACTGGCTTGCCGGTGAGCCAAATAACGACGGTGATCAAGACTTTGCCATGATGGCCTCAGCCGATGGCAAATGGGATGACGCTTTGGAAGAAGGCGGAACCTTCTACAACGGCGAGTATTGGGAGGCCGGTCACGAGAATAAGACCGTGATCGAGTTTGTGATCTAACGGAGCGCTGATAATCGTTGGGAAATTCGTTTTCAGTCGAAATGGTGCCCCCACACGGACTCGAACCGCGGACCTACTGATTACAAATCAGTTGCTCTACCAGCTGAGCTATAGGGGCACTGGTGGTCCGTTTAAAACGGGTTTTCGTCCTGTGCAAGGTCATTTTCACCACTTCACTCGAAAAACTTTGCGGAAGCAGGATGAGACCAATCGCGCCTAAGTCCATGCGATCTCTACCAAAGCTGATGGCGCGCGTCGTGGGAATTTGCTCGACGCGGGGTGGTGCTTTGTTAGGGTGACTTCTCGCGAATGTCTTATGGGGAAACGCGCATATGTCGCAGAGTTACCTTTTCGAACCCGCGCCTCGTCCGACGGTTCCGATTGTCGGAATGGAAATGGTTTACCCAGTGCGACGGATTTACTGTGTGGGGCGCAACTACGCGGATCATGCGCGGGAAATGGGGCATGACCCTGATCGAGAGCCGCCTTTTTTCTTTTCCAAGCCCGCTGACGCATTGGTCGTTGGAAGCGCACCAGTGGCCTATCCGCCGCTGACCAAAGAACTGCATTACGAAGGAGAACTCGTTGTCGCGTTGGCGCGCGGCGGCCGGAATTTAAATCGAGAGGAGGCCGCAGCCGCAATCTCTGGTTTTGCCGTGGGGAACGACCTAACGCGGCGCGATATGCAGGCCGAGGCTAAAGCGTTGCGCCGCCCTTGGGATCTGTCCAAGGGATTTGATGGTTCAGCTGTTGTGGGGCCAATCTCTTTGGCCGACAGGGTTGGCGTTTGCGCACGGGGCCGGATCGCGAGCTACGTGAATGATGAACTTCGTCAGGACGCAGACTTGGGCCAGATGATCTGGCCTGTGATTGACGTGATTCAGTTCCTGTCGCACAGCGTAACTCTGGCAGCTGGGGACTTGATCATGACGGGCACGCCGTCTGGCGTTGGCAGATTGGAACGGGGTGATGTGGTCCGAGTCGAGATTGAGAACCTAGAGCCCATCGAAACCCACATTCTGTAACAGTGCGCAGGCAAAACCGGTTCGTTCGCGGTGAATTTGTTGCAAGCCCCTGTTCCCATGTGGTTTAGCTATCTGCCAACGAAGTTCGGGAACACCGCTATGTCCGCAGACAACAAAACCCAAAAACGGTTGGATGACGTCGCTCGTGCGGCGTGGCTTTATTATATCGCGGGTAAAACGCAGGATGAGGTTGCGAGCGAGCTTGGTGTGTCACGGCAGTCTGCGCAGCGTATGGTCAGTCAGGCCATGTCATCGGGCATGGTCAAGGTGCGGGTGGATCATCCGATTTCAAAATGCTTGGATCTGGCGACAGCATTACAGGATCGCTTCGGGCTCGAATTTTGCGAGGTAGTTCCGTTTGTCGCGGACGCAGCGGCCACGTCGACCGCGACGTCTTTTGCGACCGGAGACGTGATCGAAAGCTGGCTCAACCGCCCCGAGCCCTTGGTCATCGGCCTAGGGACAGGGCGAACATTACGCGCAGCTGTTGAGCATTTGCCCAACGTGGATTGCCGTCAGCACCGGATCGTGTCGCTGACGGGGAACATCGCGCCGGATGGCTCGACCGCCTATTACAACGTGCTATTCACCATGACCGAGAAAGTGTCCGCTGCCACCTATCCGTTGCCAACACCCGTCATCGCGAACACGGTCGAAGAGAAGGAAATGCTGCTGGGACAGAAGACGATCGCCAGCACGCGGAACCTTGCTGCGCGGGCGGATGTAAAGTTCGTCGGGATCGGTGTGATTTCGGACGTGGCACCTTTGCGGATCGACGGCTTTGTCCCGCTAGAGACGATTGCTGCATTGCAAAATAAGGGTGCTGTGGGCGAAATCCTAGGTTGGACTTTTGACGCAGAGGGTCGCCTTCTGGAGGGGCTGACCAATGATCGTGTGTGTTCGACGCCGCTCGAATCAGGACTGACAATTGCTGCCGCCAGCGGCGTGACAAAGCTGCCTGCGATTCTCGGTGCAATCCGTGGTGGATTGGTGAACGGACTTGTCACCGACGAGGTGACAGCGAAAGAGATGCTGACCTGACAGCGCTAACAAAAATTCTAAAAATCTTTGAGCGATCGCCGTTTTTGTCGGCGGTCGCTTTTTCTTTTGTTGACATCGCACCTCAGGTCGTACGAGTATTTGCCCACTGAAAGGGCAGATGCCCGATTTGGGAGGAATAATATGAAACGCACCTACGGCGCTCTTCTTGGCGCATGCGCAACCGTTGCCTTTGCTTCGGCCGCTTATGCAGAAACCATCACCATCGCGACTGTGAATAACGGCGACATGATCCGCATGCAGGGTCTGACCGATGACTTCACCGCAAAAACCGGTCACGAAGTTGAGTGGGTCACTCTGGAAGAGAACGTTCTGCGTCAGCTGTGAACGGCGGAGCAATACTCGGCCACGGTAGCGACGGCATAGTGTTGTCGCGGGCGGCGTAAAAGTCGTCCACTTTTGCCCTTTCGGATTTCGGGAGGGCTTGGGGATATACACCGTGGACTTGTATTTGAAGGTG
>NZ_JBGFGN010000136.1:0-7368 GCF_041224595.1 Donghicola sp. XS_ASV15
CACCTTCAAATACAAGTCCACGGTGTATATCCCCAAGCCCTCCCGAAATCCGAAAGGGCAAAAGTGGACGACTTTTACGCCGCCCGCGACAACACTATGCCGTCGCTACCGTGGCCGAGTATTGCTCCGCCGTTCACACTCTTAGGCTCTCTGCCACTTCCGGCATAAGTTGCGCATTGCCTCGACGGGCAATTTCCTGCACCGCGCGATGCATACTGGGGTTCAACGGCGCAGGGGTCGTAAGGTTCTGGGGGAAATTCAGACAGGATTGCTCTTTGAAATCAGCGATCGTGCCACTGGCCCTGACCGCAGAAAAATCACGCAAGACGAAGTCCGCCTCGGGCATGGCATTCACCCAAGGCTCTAGAATCTGGCTGTAGTCAAAATGCGTGGTGTCATAATAGGACTGCAGACCACCGCGACCCAAAGGGTGAAGACGCTCCCCAGCCTTGAGCCGCTCTCCATGCCAACTTGCCAAATAGTTATCGACCCGACGAAGGTTGGCGATGACGCGAAAGTGTGCGTCAGGGAACTCGTCAAGCAGCGTCTGGATCAGCCTAGGGCTGATCACACCAAAGGTGGAAAAGACCTCTGAAGCGAGGATGACTGCCTCGGGCTGTACGAATTCAATCTGTTTCTTGATCGCCCGAAACATTTGTCGGGTCCGCGGCAATCCCATGTGCTTGGCAGGAACGAAACGGTTTTCGTCCACTTCAGAGATCATCTTGTAGGCGAATGCATTGTGCGCCTCGCGGGCGTTCACAGGCAGGGGAATATCGTCGATGTCGCCAATGATTGCCTTGGAAACCATGAACGACAGACCTTCAGCCTCGATCATCGGATAGAGCAATCCCGACTGAATCAGACGCACATAGTTCCGGTAGAGAAAGTCCTGAAGCTGGCTCGACCCGACTTTGTGCGGACCGATGAAAATGACAAATTGCATATACGCGTAAATCCTCGCGGCCATCTATCAAGAGAGCGCCCGCCACAAAATCCATTGGCGGGCCCTGCTCTTTGACTAACCGCGATGCGCTTGGAAATCCAGCAACGCGCAGAGCTACGCAGTCAATGCGCTCAGATAATCTGAGAGTTGCCGAGTACGGCCTCGATGCTTGTGACTCCTTCGAGTGTGAGGCTATCGCCGCTGTCCGTTCTGATGAGCGCATCGCCGTCCGACACGCTGACGTAAGACGACAGGTCGAATTCTTCATCCGCTCCGTCCGTCCAGAGATCGGCTGACAACTGCAGAGTATCCCCATCTTTGGCAGAGAAATCGGTAATCACATCATTACCATCAGCCGCTTCGAAAACGAATGTGTCCGCTCCTTTGCCTCCACTCAGGACATCGTCATCCATCCCTCCAGCGAGCGTATCGTTATGTACGCCACCTTTCAGTGTGTCGTTGCCCTCTCCGCCAGCAAGGTAGTCTTTCCCTTTGTTGCCATAGAGCAAGTCATTTCCCGCACCGCCAAAGAGCCGGTCACCGCCCCCGCCGCCAAGCAACACATCATCGCCATCGCTGCCATACAGTTTGTCACGCTTTCCATTCCCCGAGAGGAAGTCCGCGCCTTCGTCGCCAAAAAGGGAATCCTTGCCGCTACCGCCCTTCAAAGTGTCATCACCCGAGCCGCCATAGAGGATGTCGTTCTGACCGTTCCCGATCAACGAATCATCTCCGGTCCCGCCGCTGAGCACGTCCTCGCCCGACCCGCCAAAGAGTCGGTCGTTTCCGTCCTCTCCAAGTAGGGTATCATTGCCCCCACGGCCGTAGGCACGGTCGCTTCCGAGTCCAGTGTTCAGCTCGTTGTCGGCTCCGTTCCCGGACAAGGTATCATTGCCGCCGCCGGAATACGCATTCTCGATAATGGTCCCACGCGCGATCGCCATGATGCCCTCGTAGCCCGCGACATCGGAGAAACTCTCCTGCGCCAGATCAATATTGTCTGCCGTCGAGAGCGAGCTGAAGTCGATCGTATCCGTTCCAGAGTGGTCATACAGCGTCACAGCAACCGGATCACCGCTGTAGTTGCTGGTGCTTTGACCCGTGACCGCAATTTCCAGCAAATCACCTAGAACGTTGTCGAGGGTGGAGCCAACCCCGTAGACCGTATCCCCTGCTGTCGCAGAAGAGCTGCTCGCCTCTCCGTAGATGGTCTGAATTGCCAGAATGTCAGCCATCATCGCCGTGATCGGATCCGCGTAGTCGGCCGAAACCGTTGGGTTCTCTGTCTGGCTAAAGTAAGACATCACCGAGACTTGGTAGCTGTCGTTCGAAAAGACGGCGTGTCTATTGTATGACGCATAGCCGTTGTAATCGCCCATGTGCCCAAGCCCCAGAGCGTGACCGATCTCGTGGACGTAGGTGCTGAAGGAATAGCTATCGATCGTTGTGCCGTACGAACCCAGCCAACTTTCTGAGACATTCACGAAAGCGCTCGTGATTGTCTCGCCGTAGTAGTTGGTGTTGCAGTAAGCACCGGAATAATCGTCGGAGAAGGTAATATCTGCGGTATCGGTGGTTTCGACAAACTGGATGTCCGCGACCATCTCCCACATCTCGAAGGCCCAGCGGGCGAGTTGCTGACCTTCGCTCGTCAAATCTGTGAGATCAACTGTGATGACGGTCGTCGAAGAGGTCGCTGCAAAAGATCTCTGCGGCGCTCCGTTGCCGGACCAGTATCCTTCGATCAGATAGTCAGCCAGTTCATCCAACGTACCCTCGACAGGCTTGGCGCCCTCCTCGGAAGAGTCGGTGGAAGTACTTACACTATCAGACGCGACATCTGCATCTGCTACGGTCAAGCTAGTAGGTGCAAAGTCGCAGTCCGCGGCTTGTGGTCTGAATTCATTGCAGATGGTGCACATGGCGTCCTTGGTCCGAGTTTTGGCTTGGTTGCAAAGAAGGATGTCCCTCTTTCTACTCTACCAAAGCTTACGGTTTATTTTGGACGGACCAATGGCAAGGCCTTTGTTTTAAAGGCTATTTTGGGGTTTCATTCGGACACCCCCTCCCCATTTGCCTAGGTTTTTCTGCCAATTATGGCAGACCTTTTACCGTTATTTTCACGTTTGAGCGGACGACCTATCATGACATGGCATGCGCTCTCAGTTGGAACGTATCCCTATATTCCTAGGCATTATCGACCCATCCCATAGGTCACATTTTACGACCCTAAGGCAGGTGTTTTGTTAATTTAAAATTACAAATTTTGCCAAAAAATCGTGGAAAATGAGGCATGCGCCGTTTTTTGTCGGGGCAAAAAGAAACGGCTCCCCGATGGGGAGCCGTAAAATTGTCTCTACTTTTCTGGAGGCTCAAGTCAAAGCTCGAGCGCAGTGATTCCCGCCTGAGCGACCTCCATATCCTGCGCGGGCGTACCCGAACTGACACCGATTCCCCCGACACAAGCGCCTTCGAACATCACCGGAAGGCCACCACCAACAACCATTAAGCGACCGCCAATGGCGCTGTTAATGCCGTGGGTCGGGCCCTCGGGCTGGCTAATCGCTCCGTATTCGTGGGTCGCCTTCTTGGCACCCGACGCGGTAAAGCTCTTGTCGATCGCGATAGTGGTGCTGGTGACTTTGCCACCGTCCATGCGTTCGAACGCGATCAGGTTGCCGCCGTCATCGGTGATCGCGATGCACATGGGCACGCCAATCTCCTCGGCTTTGGCGCGGGCGGCAGCGAGCATCTTGGTCGCGTCGGCCAGATCCAAGCGTTGTACGGTCATCATAGTCGTATCTCCTTAGCTTGCTTTGGCCACACGGCGCGCGGCGTGCAGAAGCGGCTCCGTATATCCCGAAGGCTGCGCAGCCCCCTTAAACACCAGATCGCAGGCCGCTTTGAACGCGGGACCATCATAGGAAGGTGCCATCGCAGTGTAGGCAGGATCATTTGCATTCTGAGCGTCCACCTTCAGCGCCATGCGCTTGAGCGAGTCCAGAACCTCTTGCTCCGAGCAGATGCCGTGCATCAGCCAGTTCGCCAAATACTGAGAGCTGATACGGAGGGTTGCGCGGTCTTCCATCAGGCCAACGTCGTTGATGTCCGGCACCTTGGAGCAGCCGATTCCCATGTCGACCCAGCGCACAACGTAGCCAAGGATCGACTGACACGAATTGTCCAGTTCGCGGGTAACTTCGGCATCGGACAGGTTGCGGCCAATCATCAGCGGCGGGGTGAGCAGCGCATCGCGGCTGGCCTTCTCGCGACCTTTCAGCTCTTCTTGCAAGGAAGCCACATTCACCTGATGGTAATGGGTCGCATGCAAAGTCGCAGCCGTGGGGCTGGGAACCCATGCGGTGTTTGCACCGGCTTTGGGGTGGCCGATTTTGACCTCCAGCATTTCGGCCATCGCGTCGGGCTTGGCCCACATGCCTTTGCCGATTTGGCCCTTGCCGTCCATGCCAGCGGTTAGGCCCGCGTCCACGTTCCCGGCCTCATAAGCGGTCAGCCAAATGGCATCCTTCATTTCACCCTTCGGGATCACAGGGCCCGCATACATCGAGGTGTGGATTTCGTCGCCAGTCCGGTCAAGGAAGCCAGTGTTGATGAATACGCAGCGCTCTTTGACTTCTTTGATACAGGCCAAAAGGTTCGCCGAGGTACGGCGCTCTTCGTCCATCACGCCAAGTTTCACGGTGTTGCGCGCCAGACCAAGGATATCTTCGACGCGGCCATACATCTCGTTGGCAAAAGCCACCTCTTCGGGGCCGTGCATCTTGGGCTTCACGACGTAAACTGATCCTGCACGCGAGTTGTTGTTGGCGGATTTCGCCAGATCGTGCATCGCGGCGGCCACAGTCACTGCGGCGTCCAGCATGCCCTCGGGGGTTTCTTGACCATCCAGCAGCACTGCGTCGGTAGTCATCAGGTGGCCCACGTTCCGGACCAGCAGCAGAGCACGGCCGGGATGGATGGCAGGCTTGCCCTCGGGCGTCAGGTAGGTGACGTCAGGGTTCAGCGTGCGGGTCAGTTGCTTACCGCCCTTTTCAAAGCTTTCTGCCAAGTCGCCTTTCATCAGCCCCAGCCAGTTGGCGTAGGCAACGCACTTGTCCTCGGCATCCACGGCCGCAACCGAATCTTCGCAGTCTTGAATGGCGGTCAGAGCACTTTCCAGACGGATATCAGAGATACCTGCTGGGTCGTCCTTGCCGATGGTCGAGTTAGGGTCGATCACGATCTCGATCAGCAGACCATTCTGGCGCAGGAACACGTTGCCGCGCTCGTTGTAACCAGCCAGCTTTGCGGGATCAGCCAGAGCGGTTTCAGCACCGCCGACTGTGGCCACCAGCGCACCATCGCGCACCTCAAGTGCCTGAACGTCAGCCCAAGAGCCATTTGCCAGCGGGGTCGCTTTGTCTAGATGCGCACGCGCCCAAGCGATGACCTGCGCACCGCGCGCCGCATCATAGCCTTTGCCCTCGGGCTGGCCTTCGATCGCGTCGGTGCCATACAGCGCATCATAGAGCGAGCCCCAGCGTGCGTTGGCCGCGTTCAGGGCAAAGCGTGCATTCATCACAGGAACAACCAGCTGCGGTCCGGCGATGGTTGCGATTTCAGGGTCAACGTTCTGGGTATCCACGGTGAACGGCGCGGGTTCATCCACGAGATAGCCAATCTCTTTCAGGAACGACTGATATTCAGCTGCATCGATCGTCTGGCCCTGACGCTCTTTGTGCCAAGCATCAATCTGCTGCTGCAGATCATCGCGCTTGGCCAAAAGTGCGGCGTTCTTGGGCATCAGGTCACGCAGCATCTGCGCATAGCCCGACCAGAACACGTCGGGGGTCACGTTCAACAGCACTTGCTCTTCGATCAGTGCGGCCAGCGGTGCGGCCACCTGCAGACCTTGGCGCTCAACATAATTGGTCATGGCGTCCTCCATTTCTGAGAGGACAGATAGCGCGCTGTCTCGAAATGCGTGACAAATGGAAAAAGGTTTTTCACAATGTGGAAAACACGAGGTCGAAAATGAAAAGCCCCAAAGATGGTGTCCAGTCAGTTAGCCGCGCTCTAATCTTGCTGCAGGAATTAGCGCGCTCGGATGATGGGGTGCGGGTTTCTGATCTGGCGCGGACCACGGGCTTGGCTGTATCGACCGCCCACAGATTGCTGACCACGCTCGAACAACATGGCTTTGCGCAATTCGAGCCAGAGACAACACTGTGGCATGTGGGCAGAGAGGCATATGCCGTTGGTTCCGCCTTTGGTCGGCGGCGGAACTTTGTGGCGCCTGCGCTGCCTTTTCTCAAGCGACTCCGAGATGTTACACGTGAAACGGCCAATTTGGGCATCCTCGATGGCAACCAGCTCGTCACTATCAGTCAAGTCGAGAGCCGAGAGATCATGCGCGCTATCTCAAATCCCGGCGGGCAAGTGCCCGTGTTCTGCAGCGGGATGGGCAAAGCGATCGTCGCCACGTGGACAGATGAAGACATTAAGGCGCTTGCAGAACGCGCTGGCTTGCCACCGATGACCTCGAAAAGCTTGCGATCAATGGATGAGGTTTTCGACGACATCCGGCAAACGCGCGAGCGTCGCTACGCTTTGGATGACGAAGAACACGTGACTGGTCTGCGTTGCGTTGCCGCCGAGGTCTGGTCCCCGCAAGGAGAGGCGGTGTGTGCCATCAGTGTCAGCGGTCTGGCGGCCCGCATCACCGACGCACGTCTCGATTCCATTGGGCGTCAAATTCGGAAAGCCGCGGACGACTTGACCCAACAACTGGGGGGCACACCGCCCTCTCAGTCCAAATAGACATCAGCGAGCAAGGGGTAGTGATCAGAAGGGTATTCACCGAGGAACTTTTCGCGCACCACCACGGGCGAGGTGCCCACTCGGATGTTCTCCGAAAACCCCATATGATCAATGGCTGCAAACAAGTGAAGCCCACGATTGAAGTGGAAGGTGGACCCGGCGATCTTGGGAATATTCAAACCACGGCGTGCCAAAACGCAAAGCGGTCGCATTCCGTCCCAAGAATTGAAGTCGCCCATGAGCACGACATGTTCACCATCCGCGATCCATGGGTCGATGTGCTTGCTGATCAATTCAGCTGATTTCCTACGGTTCTTTTGGTTGCAGTAATCAAGGTGCATATTCACGACACGCAAGGTCTGGCCCGTCGCCAGAACCTTGAGTTTTACCCACGACGCGAAATAGGGGTAGCCGCCGACTTCACAGGTATGGCGCATCCGTTTGTAGGTTTCGGGAAAAGCAGGTCACGTCCGTCAAGGTGGTGTAATTTGTCGGGTGGCCTGAGGTCATGATCAGGCGGCTTTTATGCTGAGAATTGGGTCTGTCTCCTCGTTGTCGATCTGAGCGAATGCCTCGACCATCATGTAGCGGCTGGCGGTTTG
>NZ_JBGFGN010000137.1:0-6993 GCF_041224595.1 Donghicola sp. XS_ASV15
GAACCTCACAGAATTGGCCTGACGGCCAATGCGCCTTGGACCGGGCTTGCTATATGAGGGCCGCACGCTCCAAGGCGCTCGCCCCAAACTGGCCGACTTTTGCTCCGCCACAATGGCCGAATTTTACTCCGCCGTTGACACCCATTGGGTGAACCCGACCCTGCCGCAGCTTGGCTTGTTGCTGGCGGTTGCGGGGCTCGCGACGGGCGCGCACTACACCATGACGCTCGCGTTCAAAGAGGCGCCGGTCGCGGTCACCCAGCCCGCGACGTTCCTGCAATTGGTGTGGGCAGTTGCGCTTGGGGCGTTGGTGTTCGAAGAGGGTATCGACCCCTTCACCGTTTTGGGCGGTGGGGTGATTATCGCGTCGGTCAGCTACATCACGTGGCGCGAGGCCATGTTAAAACGAAAAATCACGCCGCCCGCGGCAGCAACCAAGTCCTGATCAGAGGCTGATCACGCCCTGTTCCGTGATGATCATATCGAGCGATTGATCCGTCGGCTCTAGCGGCAGATCCTCCGCCTCTTGGGCTTCATAGGCAAAACCAACAGCGAGCACAGGCCCCGAGGCGCGCAGCAGTTCCAAAGTCCGGTCGTAGAACCCGCCACCATAGCCCAGACGCCCGCCCTTGCGGTCGAAGGCCACCAGCGGGACGATGACGATCTGCGGAATGATCCAGTCACCTGCGGCAGGGACTTTGGCCCCAAACGGGCCATCTGTCATCGCGCAATCCGGCTCCCACGCGCGGAACTGCAAAGGCTTGCCCTCAGCCTCGATCACCGGAACACCCACGGGGCCGTAGGCCGCAGCCTCTGCCATCGCGGGCAGCGGATCAATCTCGGTGCGGATGGGCATGTAGCCTGCAATCGGCACGCCGCGATGCCCAGCGAGGAACGAGGACAGCTCCCCTGCCCGTCCGGGTCGGTGGTTGGCGTGCGCCTCTTTGCGGCGGGCAAAGGCTGTCTTGCGGGCCTCTGCCTTGATAGCGGTCAGGTCGGTCATAGCATCACAGCACTGGCGAGACCGAGGAAGGCGAAGAAGCCAACCACATCAGTCACGGTGGTCACAAACGTGCCGGACGCCAGAGCAGGATCGACGCCGACACGCTCCATGATAATCGGAATGACCGTCCCAGCGAGCGCCGCAACGACGAGGTTCACCACCATTGCGACAGCGATCACACCGCCAAGCACAGGACTGCCGAACCAGATGATTCCGACAATCGACATGATCACCGCAAAAGCGACCCCATTGATCAAGCCCACGAAACTCTCGCGACGAATGACTCGCCAGACGTTTGAGCCAGTCAGGTCCTTGGTCGCGAGCGCGCGCACGGCCACAGTCAGCGATTGGGTGCCCGCGTTGCCGCCCATAGATGCAACGATCGGCATTAGAACAGCCAAGGCAACCACGGTGGCAATCGCGTCCTCGAATTGGGCAATCACAAGGCTGGCAAGGATCGCCGTCAGCAGGTTCACCGCCAACCACGGCAGGCGCTGCTTGGTTGTCTCGATCACGCGGTCGGACAGGCTGCCGTCGCTGACACCCGCCAGCAGCAGGATGTCTTCTTCGTGCTCTTCGTCCAGAACGATCATCGCGTCATCGATGGTGATCATCCCGACCAGCCGCCCGTCATCATCGACGACCGGCGCAGAGATTAGGTGGTACTGGTTAAAGGCATAGGCGACGTCGCCCTGCGCGGTGGTCGCGGGGATCGTCCGAAAGGTGTCTTCTTGGATGTCGCTCAGATAAATCGCGCGTGGGCTGCCCATGAGCCGTCCAAGGGTCACGTTCCCGATAGGCCGCATACGCGGGTCAACGAGCGTCACGTGGTAGAACTGTTCTGGCAAATCTTCGGAGGCGCGCAGAAAATCAATCGCCTGCCCTACGGTCCAATGTTCGGGCGCAGATACGACCTCGCGCTGCATCAAGCGACCGGCAGAATACTCGGGGTAACCCAACGACTGCTCGACCGCCGCACGGTCCGCCCCATCCAGCGCCTGCAGAATGACAGACTGCTGCTCGTCTTCCAGATCCTCGATCAGGTCAACGACGTCATCGGACTCCAGATCGCGCACCGCCTCTTTGAGGAATTTGCGCGGCAAAAATTCGATCACGTCTTCGCGGATCGACTCATCGAGTTCGGACAGCACCTCGCCGTCAAAGAGCGCAGGGGCCAGCAACAGGATTTCGCGCCGCTCGCCACCATCGATTTGTTCCAAGAAGTCGGCGATATCCGCTGCGTGCAGTGGTTCGAGCAAACCCGTTACGCGTTTAGAATCACCGGCAGCCAAAGCAAGTCGGATGGCTGCAAAACGCTTGCCGTCAAGAATTGCTTCATCTTCTGTTTCCGGAACGTCATGTACTTCGGACTCGTCTTTGTCATCCAACATGTCGCCCTCCATTCTGATTTGCGGGCAGCTTAGCGAGGCGGTTTGAAAAGTGACAGAGGGAAGCCACCTTTTCCTTTATCCTCGGGCCACTTATGCTCTCATCCGCTAACAAGGAGGCGCAGCCCATGACCACGCAGACCCTGATGATCGGCCAGACGCTTTGGTTCGAAGGCGACGCAATGCAAATCGGGGTAGAGGCCGCTCGGTATAACCGGCGCGGTGCACTCCTGATCGAAGGTGGAAAAGTCGTGGCGCGGGGAGAAGCCGAGACCTTGCAGACAAGTTATCCACAGGCAAAAGTGGTAGACTATGGAGAGGGTCTTATTCTTCCGGGATTTGTAGACAGCCATATGCATTACCCCCAAACCCGAATGATCGCGAGCTGGGGCAAACGTTTGATTGATTGGCTCAACAGCTACACCTTCCCCGAAGAGATGACGCTTGCCGATCCAGACGAGGCACGTGCCCGCGCAGACCTGACGCTTGATCTTGCGCTGGCGCACGGCACCACCACACAGGTCAGCTATTGCACCATACATCCTTGCAGTGTGGATGCCTTTTTCGAGGCGGCCGCCACCCGCGGGATGCGGGTTTTTGCAGGCAAAACCTGCATGGATCGCAATGCACCCGAGGGCCTTTGTGACACGCCGCAAACAGCCTACGACCAGAGCAAGGAACTGCTGGCAAAATGGCATGGTGTGGGCCGCGCAGAATATGTCATCACACCGCGCTTTTCTCCGACCTCGACACCAGAACAACTAGAGGCGCTTGGCGCTCTTTGGGCAGAGCATCCAGACTGCCTGATGCAGACCCACCTAAGCGAACAGACCGACGAAATCGATTGGGTTAAATCACTGTTTCCTAATGCAAAAGATTACCTAGACACCTACGAGACATTTGGCCTGTTGGGCCAGCGCGCGCTCTACGGTCACGTCATTCACCTCGAGCCGCGTGAAGCCGACAGACTTGCCGAGGTTGGCGCGGCTGTTGTCCACTGCCCAACCTCGAACACCTTTATCGGCTCGGGCATTTTCGAGGCTGCGAAACTGGCGTCCAGAGGCATCCGCGTCGGACTTGCGACGGACACTGGGGGCGGCTCGAGTTTCTCTATGCTCCGAACCATGGCAGCGGCCTACGAGATCGGGCAGTTGGCCGGTACGGCCCTGCACCCAGCGCAGCTTTTGTGGCTCGCGACCGAGGGGTCCGCACGGGCGTTGCACGCGCAGGATCGCATCGGGACACTGGCCATCGGATCAGAAGCGGACATCACGGTGTTGGACCTCGCGTCCACTCCGGCCATTGCGCAACGTCACGATCGGGCAAACGACATTTGGGAGGCCGTTTTCCCGACGATCATGATGGGTGACGATCGCGCCGTGAAATCAGTGTGGGTCGGCGGCGTCCAAGTCCAGCCAAAATGATCCACAGGAAAACCCTGTGCGATGGGGATTTCCCACACAGAGTTATCCACAGGCATTAAGGATTTGTTAACCTTTTAGGCCCGCTCCGCCAAAGCACGCGCTAAACGGTTTTGTTTTTCCACAAGCTTTCCCAAATCGATTGTGGATAGCTGACGATCTCGGACGATCTGACGACCTTCGACAAACAAATCGCGCACTTGGGTTGGTCCCGCCAACAGCAATGCGGCAGGGTCCCAACTGCCAGCGCTCTCGACAGTGCGGCAATCCCAAACAGCAATATCGGCACGCTTGCCGACCTCGAGCCGTCCGCAGTCCGGCCGCCCCAAGACATCCGCCCCACCCCGCGTCGCAATCTCCAGAGCTTCGCGGGCGCTCATGGCGGTCGCACCGCTTTGGACGCGCTGAAGAAGCATCGCCTGACGCGCTTCAGAGATCAGGTTTGCGGAATCATTACTTGCCGACCCGTCGACTCCTAGACCAACCGGAACGCCAACATCCCGCATTTTGCGAACCGGTGCGATTCCCGACCCCAATCGGCAGTTCGAGCAGGGACAGTGAGCGACACCCGTACGAGACCGCGCAAAAAGATCAATCTCAGCGCCGTCCAGCTTGACGCAATGTGCGTGCCACACATCGGGCCCGGTCCACCCCAGATCTTCGGCGTACTCACCTGGCCGGCAACCGAACGTCTCAAGGCTATAGGCAATGTCTTCTTCGTTTTCCGCCAGATGGGTGTGGAGCATCACGCCCTTATCTCGCGCCAAAAGCGCCGCATCTCGCATCAGATCGCGGCTCACCGAAAACGGAGAGCACGGTGCAATGCCGACACGCACCATTGCTCCTTCGCGAGGATCGTGGTGGGCATCGATGACACGGATACAGTCCTCGAGGATCGCGGCTTCATTCTCGACCAGGCTGTCTGGGGGCAGGCCACCATCGCTTTCGCCGATGCTCATGGCCCCGCGCGTCGGATGGAACCGCAGTCCAATCTCTTTGGCGGCGCTGATCGTATCATCAAGGCGCGCGCCATTCGGGTAGAGGTACAGGTGATCAGCGCTCAGCGTACACCCTGACAAAGCCAGTTCGGCCAAGCCGAGCTGCGCGGACACGAACATCTCTTCGGGGCCCATCATAGCCCAGATCGGATAGAGCTTTTGCAGCCAACCGAACAGCAGAGCGTCTTGCGCCCCCGGCACCGCGCGAGTCATAGATTGATAGAGATGGTGGTGTGTGTTCACGAGACCCGGTGTCACGACACACCCTCGGGCATCGATGACTTCGGCACCCCCCAAGGGCAGGCCCTGTCCAATCGCAGAAATCACCCCGCCCGATATGCGCAGATCAACACCTGACAGCTCTCGCCTCGTGTCATCCATCGTTAACAGGTGATCAATGTTTTGGATCAGAATTTCGGACATGGTCAATCGCCTCTCGTGCGCCATGCCCTCCTCAGATCACACAAAAAAATCAGGGGCGCCAGAGAAGGACAAAGGATACGCCACTGCGGGGAAAATACCTTCCGCTCAGATGTTGGCAAGACCCTCTTCGAGAAGACGCATTGCTTCGGCGTGATGTGCCTCGGAGGCTGCTGCAATAATGCGCCCTCCGTTGTGGGCAGGGCCACCGTGCCAATCGGTGACGATGCCGCCAGCCGCTTCGATCACCGCTTGCGGTCCTTGGATATCGTAGGAGTTCAAGCCTGCCTCGACCACAAGGTCGATCTGACCAGCCGCCAAGAGCGCATAGGCGTAACAGTCCATACCGTAGCGCACCAATTGCACACGGTTGCCAAGATGATGAAATGCCCGTCGCTCATCCTGCGTCCCGACTTCGGGGAACGTCGAAAACAGAATCGACTCTTCCAGCGGGCGGGGACCGCGAACATGCAGGGTGCGGCGTCCATGGGGGCCGTCACACCAAGCCTGACCGAACCCGCCAAAGAAGCGCTCTTGGATATAGGGCTGGTCTACGATTCCCATAATGGGTCCATTGTCATCTGAGAGCGCGATCAGCACCCCCCAAGTGGGCGTGCCGCTCAGGAAACCGCGCGTTCCGTCGATCGGGTCCAGAACCCACGTCAATCCGCTGGTGCCATCCTGTTTGCCCATCTCTTCACCCAGAATCCCGTCCTGTGGGCGACGGCGCTCTAGCACGTTGCGCATGGCGGCTTCGGCGGCGCGATCCGCTTCGGTGACAGGATCGAACCCGTCTTCTTCTTTGTTATCAGCCAGCAGTTCGGGACTACGGAAAAACGGCAAAATGGCCGAACGCGCTGCGTCGGCCATTTCCGAGGCCACCTCGGTCAAGGCGGTTTGAGTGTCGATCGAAAAACGCGTCATAGGGACTGACCTTGCGAAGAGTGATTACAAGGGCGCTACCCCGTGGGGCGTTTCAAATCAAGCCACGTCGCTCAGAACGCGTGCCAGATCGAAGAGACGACGGCGCTGGTTCTCCGGAATCGCATAATAAGAGCGGATCAGGTCCAGTGCTTCTTTGTCGCCCAAGATATCAGCAGGCAAAGCAGGCGATTTTTCTGCGACAGGAGCATCCTCTCCCTCGAGGCCTTCGAAGAAAAAGCTCACAGGGACTTCGAGGGTGGTGGCGATGTCCCATAAGCGAGACGCACTCACTCTGTTAGCCCCAGTTTCGTATTTTTGGATTTGCTGGAATTTAATTCCGACACGCTCAGCCAGTTGCTGCTGAGTCATCCCGATCATCCAGCGGCGGTGACGGACGCGACGGCCAACGTGTACATCCACAGGGTGCGTCATTTCTTGCTCCATTTAGTCCAGAAGATCACCAATAACCATGATCTGCCGTCTTTGTTTTGTTTTTATCCCCAATTCACGCCGGAACTCGCACCCCCTAGAACGATCCCAGCGCCTTCAGGACACACAAACAGAGCGACTTCAAGCCCTGCTGTACCCTTGTAAGATGATATGTAACTAAACCTATACGGAAAAACCAAGATATCCATATGATCCTTAAGGGTAATCCTTAGGATAATTAGGAACCTATGTCCCATTGACAGAAACAGGAGGTCACGTCCGTCAAGGTGGTGTAATTTGTCGGGTGGCCTGAGGTCATGATCAGGCGGCTTTTATGCTGAGAATTGGGTCTGTCTCCTCGTTGTCGATCTGAGCGAATGCCTCGACCATCATGTAGCGGCTGGCGGTTT
>NZ_JBGFGN010000139.1:0-9501 GCF_041224595.1 Donghicola sp. XS_ASV15
CGTGAACCTGAAAAACATCCTTGGCCAGATCAAGGCCTACTGTCTTAACTGTCATTGAGTGGCTCCTTTCCTAGCAGTCATTGATAGCTGCACTTTGGCACATTCGATGCCGGTGGAGCAGGAGCCACCCACCTCATCCGCAACGGGCCGAGTCGCGACATTTAGCAGGCAGTGGGCGGGAGGACTAAGCCGCTCCGCGGCATTGGCGCGCTTGGCTGATGTTGCGGCCCCGCGCCTATAGGATGCGCGTTTTGTGTTCTCGGCGACCTGGCTGACGATTGGGGCCTTCTCAATCATCAGACAGGAGGCTCCCATGACAGAGGAGAGAGTGACACCGCTGCGTCAGCGGATGATCGAAGATATGAATATCCGCGGCTTGGGCGATAAGACCCAGAAGGCCCACATTCGGAACGTGAAGCATTTCGCCGCCTTCCTCGGACGCTCGCCGGACACGGCAACACCGGAAGAACTTCGGTCATATCAGTTGAAGATGACCGAGGACGGGGTATCGGCCAGCACCTTCAACGTTCGGATCATTTCCTTGAGGTTCTTCTTCGGCGTGACCTGCGGCCGGGACGAGATGAAGCGTTTCATGCAGTTTCACCGCAAACCCCGCAAGTTGCCGGTGGTGCTGAGCGTCGAGGAGGTGGCGGACTTGCTGGCCGCCGTTCCCGGGCCCGGGCTCAAGTATCGGGCTGCGCTTGGCATCAGCTATGGCGCAGGGCTGAGGGCGTCCGAGGTGTGCCACCTCAAGGTCACTGACATCGACAGTGATCGCATGCTGATCCACGTCGATGAGGGCAAGGGCGGGAGAGATCGCAAGGCGATGCTGTCGCCAAATCTGCTCGTGCTGTTGCGCGAATACTGGCGGGAGTCGCGGCCGGAAGGCTGGCTGTTCCCGGGCAAGCCGAAGATCAATCCGCTATCGCCCCGTCAACTGAACAGGGCGTTCACTTCGGCCAAGCATATGGCCGGCATCCAGAAGGCAGCCACGCTGCACACCCTCCGCCACAGCTTCGCAACGCACCTGCTGGAAGCGAACACGGATGTCCGCGTCATCCAGGTACTGCTGGGCCACGCCAAGCTGACGACGACAGCGCGCTACACCCAAGTGGCGACCAAGACGATCCGCAGATCCGGTCCGAACAGTGTGTGCGCTCCCCTTTCCAGCGCGGCCAAAGGCGGCAGCAACTCCGAAATGCACAGCCTTGTCGGGATCACCGACCGAGTTTGCGACCGTATCAGGCACCTGGCTCGCCATCAGCCGCACCCCGGACGCAGCCGCCGCCCCGACCGCCCGCGCACTTTCTCCATAGGACGATCCAAGACCCCCGCGGCTTCCTCCTTCCGAGGTTTGTCAACGCGGGCCTCCACCTCCCGGCCGCCCACGTCGCGCCGCGGCCCGCATCGAAAAACCTTCAGGGAAGCGGGCGTCCGCTGCTGACTGGACGAACGGCAGCAATGCGCAGAGCGCGCACGGTTGGGAAAGGTGTACTACACTTCGCAAGACAAGACGATGCGTTAGGAACGCAGGGACACTATGGCCAGTCGGCAAAGGAGACGTCTTCGCCCATCTCGCGATAGACCGGGGTGAAGGTTCGTCGGAATTGTGCAGGGGGCAGTTTTTCATGCCTGCGAAAGAACCGGCCAAAGTAGGCGGCGTCGTTGAAGCCGAGGCGATAAGCCACTTCGGACACCTGAAGGTTTGTCGTCACCAACAGGGCCTTGGCCTCTTCCATCAACCGACGCTGGATGTGTTGGTGCGGTGCGACGCCCAAAGCACGCTTCACGGCGGTGTTCAGACGGTCGCGGGTCACGCCGATGCGGCTGGCGTATTCTTCGGTGGTCCAATGATTTTGCAGGTGCAATTCGACCAGAGTGACGAAGCTGTCCGAAATCCGGTCCGGCTGCTGTTCCGGAGACTGCCGCACGGGCCCTGCGGCCCGCCAGACGTCGAGCAGCAAGAGCGCCACGCAATGGTTCAGAACAGTGTCGGCACCCGCTCGATCCTCTCGCAGTTCGGTTTCGATCCTGTCGAACATCGTGGTGACCGAAGCCAACAGAGCGTCTTCGAGATCCGATTTGAAGATCCTGCGGCTGACGACCTCGCGGACATGCGCGGACAGGGCGTCCGTGGGCAGGGCACGGGCAATGGTGCGTTCCGGCAGCCGCAGGATACTGCCACGCGCCCCGGCGGACAGGGCAATCTGCGTGGTCCAGCCGCTCGGCGCCCAGATCAGACAAGGCGCCACGATCTCGCGTTCCACCTCTTCCGAGAGGAACGTGCCGCGTCCGGCAAGCAGCAACAACAACACCGCCCGATCGCCGGATGTGTGGAATTCGGTATTTGTGAGCGGGCTGCGGATGCGCTCCGCCTGGATGGTTTTGCGGTCCATGTCACCCTCGAAGAATTCCGTCAAAAGTACCATTCAATCCCCAAAATGTCTATTATCGAGACATCTTTTTTGTGCCTAATATTGTGGCACGCCGCGCATTGGAGGATGCGCGACGAACGGCCAGCGCAGGCATCAGACCTGCGCACGCCATCTAAGGGAGGACATCAATGACCTATTCACCAATGCGGGCCGCACGTGCGGTCTGCCGCCGATCCGCCATGCTTGCCACCGTTGCAGCTCTCTGCGCGGGCTCATCCATGGCCCTGGCGCAATCCGACACAATCACCATCGGCTACGCGGTGTCGAAATCCGGTCCCAACGCGGGTGGCTCGGACATGACCGTGACGCCCAACTACGAACTCTGGGTGTCGGAGGTGAATGCCGCCGGGGGCCTCAAGCTGCCGGACGGTTCGCAGAAGATGATCGAGGTCATCGCCTACGATGACCGTTCCTCGGCAGAGGAGGTGGTGCGTGCGGTGGAACGCCTGGCCACGCAGGACGAGGTGGATTTCATCCTCCCGCCTTGGGGCACCGGCTTCAACCTCGCGGTCGCGCCCTTGATGGCGAAATTCGGCTATCCCCATCTGGCAGGGGCCGCCGTCACTGACAAGGCACCGGATTTCGTCAAGCGGTGGGACACCAGTTTCTGGTTCATGGGCGGCAGCGGCGATTACGTCGAGGCGCTGACAGAGATCCTTGTCGCACAACGCGAGGCGGGCAGGATCAATGACCGCATCGCCATGATCTCGGTGGCGGATGGCTTTGGCATCGACTTGGTAAAGGCCGCGCGCCCCGCCTTCGAGGATGCGGGCTTCGACATCAGCTATGACAAGACCTTCCCGCCGGAAACATCCGATTTCGCGACCATTCTCGGTGAAGCGGGCAATGCCGAGGCAGACACCTTCGTGGCCTTCAGCTACCCGCCGCACACCTTTGCCCTGACCAAGCAGGCGAAGGTCGCGGGCTTCAATCCGCCGGTCTTCTACCTTGGCGTCGGCGCGGGCTTCCCGGTCTACCCGAAGATCGCGGGCGGCTCGGTCGAGGGGGTCATGAGCCTAGGCGGCATCGACCCGAACAACACGCTGAACGCGGCCTACCGCGCCAAGCATGAGGAAATCGTCGGCCGTGCCCCAGATTACTGGGGGTCGGTTCTGGTCTATGCGTCGCTGCAGATGCTGGGGCAGTCGATCGAGCGCGTGGGTCTGGACAAGTCCGCCGTAGCGCAGGAGCTGTCGACCGGCACCTTTGCCACCGTGCTGGGCGAAGAGACCCGGCTGGAGGACAACCAGCTGCGCGCGATCAATTGGGTCGGCCAGTGGCAGGACGGCCAGTTCGTCGCCGTGGCCCCGCAGGGCGGTGACGGCCTGACCGCCGTGCAGCTGCCGAAGCCCGACTGGCAATAAGCGCAAACGAGGGGGAGAGCCCGCGCCGCCCTCCCCCGACACAAACCAAACCGGACTCCCATGCTAGATCATATCGTCAACGGGCTCGTGCTCGGCGGCACCTACGCGCTTGTCGCGATGGGGCTGACCATCCAGTACGGCATCGCCCGCATCATGAACCTCAGCTTCGGCGACACGATCATCGCCGCGTGCTTTGCCACTTACCTGCTGTTCTCCGCCCTGAATGTCGGACCCTTGCTGGCATTGATCGTTCTTGTCCCTGCCGGCTACCTGATCAACCTCGGCATCTACCGTGTCATCATGAAGCCGCTGGTGACCCGTGCGCCCGACGATGGCGCGCTGGAGGTGGACAGCATCCTCGTCACCTTCGGCCTGCTCTTCGTGATCCAGGGCGTGCTTTTGACGATCTTCGGCGGTGGCTACACCAGCTACAGCTTCCTGAACCAGCCGATCGAGGTGCTTGGCACCGCCGTCGCGGCGAACCGTCTGCTGGCGCTTGGGCTGTCACTGGCCATCGGCGCGGTGCTGGTGGCGGTCCTCTACCGTAGCCGTTGGGGCATGATCCTGCGCGCCGTGGCCGTCGCCCCGCAAAGCGCACCGCTCTTCGGCATCGACACTGACCGCGCCGCCCGCACCGCCTTTGCGCTGGGGGGCGCGCTGGCCGCCACCGGGGGCGTGGTGCTCTCGATGTTCCAGACCTTCACCGCCACGGGCGGCGTCGTCTTCACCATGAAGGCCCTGATCGTGGTGATCCTCGGCGGCAAGGGCAGCGTGCCCGGAGCCATCATCGCCGGGCTGCTGCTGGGCCTGGTCGAGACCTTCGTAGCCGCCTACGTCGATCCCGGCCTGACACTTGCCTCGGTCTATGCGGTGTTCCTTGCGCTGTTGCTGGTGCGGCCCAACGGCCTGTTCGGAAAGGCGTGACGATGAAACCTATCCATGCATTCCCGCTTGCCGGAGCAATCCTTGTCGCGCTTGCTGCTGCACCCCTCTTTGTGTCGGACTATTGGACCGGCGTGCTTTTGGGGATGACCGGCTACGTCACGCTCGCCACGGCCTGGGCGCTGTTCTCCGGCCCGACGCGCTATGTCTCGCTCGCCACGGTCGCCTTCTTCGGAGTCGGTGCCTACACCGTCGCCGTGTTGAACGAAACGCTGCCCTATCCGCTGGTGCTGGCCAGCGCGGCGGGGATCGGTGCGGTCATTGCGCTGGTGGTCGGCCTGTCGACGCTGCGCTTGGCAGGCGTCTACTTCGTCATCTTCACCTTCGGGCTGGCCGAGCTGGTGCGCCAGACCGTCAGCTGGTGGGAGGTCAACGTGACCTACACCATGGGGCGCTACGTCTTTCTGCCGTTCGAGGGGCGGCACATCTACTGGCAGCTTCTGGCGCTCGCGACCGTCACGCTGCTGATCTCCTGGGGGATCGGACGGACGCGGCTGGGGCTGGCGCTGCAGGCCATCGGCGATGACGAGACCGTCGCCGCCCACGCCGGCATCGATGTCACCCGGGTCAAGCTGCTGCTCTTCGTGATCTCAGCCACGCTGATCACCCTGACCGGTGCGATCCAGGCCCCGCGCTGGACTTATATCGAACCGTCGATCGTGTTCAATCCGACCGTCTCCTTCATGACGCTGATCATGGCACTTCTGGGCGGGGCGATGCGCCTCTGGGGGCCATTGGTAGGGGCAATCCCGCTGTTCTTCCTGTTCGAATGGCTGTCGGTGAGCTTCCCGGACCATTTCTCGATCATCCTCGGGCTGCTCTTCATCCTCATCGTCTTCTGGATGCCGCAGGGCGTGCTCGCCAAGATCGAGGACCTGCGCAAAGGAGGCCGGACATGAGCGCGGCACTGCAACTGGACAACATGCACAAACGGTTCGGTGGGCTGGTGGCAGTCAAGGACGTATCCTTTGCCCTGACCCCCGGCGAAGTGGTGGGGCTGCTTGGTCCGAACGGATCGGGTAAGACCACGGTGATGAACATGATCTCGGGCGCCCTGCCCTCTGACGGCGGTCGTGTCCGGGTCAGCGACACGGACATCACCCGGATGCCACCGCACCGCGTGGCCCGTCACGGCGTGGCCCGCACCTTTCAGCTGGTGCGCCCGCTACCAACACTCACCGCCGGCGAGAACGTCCTGCTGTCGCTGGCCTTTGGACATAAACGCCACTGGGGCCGCGAGGCACAGGCGATGGTCGAGGAAAAGCTGGCCTTCGTCGGGCTGGGCGGGCGTGGCAACGAGAGGGTCGGCAACCTGACCTATATCGACCAGAAGCGTCTGGAGATGGCCCGCGCCCTTGCGTCAGAGCCGGAAATCCTGCTGCTCGATGAATGGCTTGCCGGGCTGAACCCCTCTGAACTCAAGATCGGCATCGACCTTGTGCGCCACCTGCAGGGACAGGGTATGACCATCCTGCTGGTGGAACACATCATGGAAGCCGTCCGCGCCCTGTGTTCGCGCTGCATCGTCATGAGCGCGGGCGAAGTCATCGCCGAGGGCGGCACGCAGGACGTGCTCTCGCGGCCCGCCGTGATCAAGGCCTACCTGGGAGACGACCATGCTTGAGATCGCCAATCTCACTGTCCGCTACGGCAAGCACCTGGCACTGGACGCGGTCAACCTGACCGTCGGCTCCGGCGAGATCGTCGTCGTCCTGGGCGCGAACGGGGCCGGGAAATCCTCTCTGCTCAAGGGGGTCGCAGGGATGGTCCCGCGAGATGCCGGATCGGTGACGCTGAACGGCACGCCTCTCGACGGGCTCCACGCGCACAGCCTGCCTAATGCTGGGCTGGCGCTGGTGCCCGAGGGGCGCGGCATGATCGGGCCGATGACGGTCGAGGAAAACCTGCGCCTTGGTGCCACGCCGGACCGCGCCCGAGACCATGAGGACGAGACCTTGGAACAGGTCTTTGACATCTTTCCACGGCTGAAGGAGAGGCGCAGGCAGATCCTGCGCACCATGTCCGGAGGCGAACAGCAGATGGCCGCCGTGGGCCGCGCCATGATGTCGAAGCCTGATATACTGCTGCTCGACGAACCCAGCCTCGGCCTCGCGCCGATCATCGTCGGCGATCTGTTTCGCGCACTGGCAAAGGTACGCGATACCGGCATGGGCCTGTTGATCGTGGAGCAGAACGTGACCATCAGCCTGCGCAACGCGGAACGCGGCTACCTGCTGGAGGCCGGTCGCATCACCGGTGCGGGCACGGCGCAGGACCTGATGCAAGATGACGCGGTCAAGGACGCCTTCCTTGGCGGGGCCGCATGATATTCGAAACCGGAGAGAAGACATGACCGTATTGGATCTTTTGATCGCTGGCGAAAAGCGGGCCGCAGAGGGCGGGCGCACGTTCAGCCGCAAGAACCCGCTGACCGGAAAGGTCGCCACAGAGGCCGCCGCCGCCAGCACCGGTGACGCCGTCGCCGCCGCCGATGCCGCCGCCGCGGCCTTCCCCGCGTGGTCGGAGACCGGACCGGGCCAGCGCCGCGCGCTTCTGATGTCCGCCGCCGACGCGCTGGAGGCGCGCAAGGCCGACATTACGGACGCCATGGCGGCCGAGTTGGGGGCAACTGCGGCATGGGCCGGTTTCAACGTGATGCTCGCCGCCGGGATGCTGCGCGAGGCTGCCGCCATGACCACCATGATCAAGGGCGAGATCATCCCCTCGAACCGTCCTGGCTCCATGGCGATGGCGATCCGGCAACCGGCGGGCGTGGTGCTGTCCATGGCGCCGTGGAATGCGCCGGTGATCCTTGGTGTGCGGTCGATTGCCATGCCTCTCGCCTGTGGCAATACAGTGGTGATGAAGTCGTCAGAGCTCAGCCCGCGCACCCATGCCCTGATCGTGGAGGCCATGCAGGACGGTGGCCTGCCGCCGGGCGTGCTGAACGTCATTTCCAATGCGCCCGAGGATGCCGCCGGGATCGTCGAAGCGCTGATCGGCCATGCCGCCGTGCGCCGGGTGAACTTCACCGGCTCGACCCGCGTGGGGCGGATCATCGCGAAACTCGCCGCCGAGAACCTGAAACCGGCACTGCTCGAACTGGGTGGCAAGGCCCCGATGATCGTCCTAGACGATGCCGATCTGGACAAGGCGGTCGCCGCAGCGGCCTTCGGCGCCTACATGAACCAGGGCCAGATCTGCATGTCCACCGAACGGCTGGTGGTGCATGAGGCCGTGGCGGACGCCTTCGTGGCCAAACTGGGCGAGAAGGTCCGCTCGATGGCCGTGGGCGATCCGCGTGAGGGCAATACGCCGCTGGGCTGCGTGGTGGACAAGGGCGCGGTGGACCGCATTCTCAGCCTTGTGCGCGAGGCGGAGGACAAGGGCGCGACCCTCGTGGCGGGCGGTCAGGCAGATGGCGTGCTGATGGAGGCGACGCTGCTGGATCATGTCACCCCGTCGATGCGCATCTACACCGAGGAGAGCTTTGGCCCCACGGCCTCCATCGTCCGGGTCGGCAGCATCGACGAGGCGGTGCGCGTTGCCAATGACACCGAATACGGCCTGTCCGCCAGCGTCTTTGGCGAGGACGCGGTCCGCGCCATGGCGGTGGCCCGGCGCATCGAGAGCGGCATCTGCCACATCAACGGTCCCACGGTGCATGACGAGGCGCAGATGCCTTTTGGCGGGGTCAAGGCCTCTGGCTACGGACGCTTCGGCGGCACGGCGGCGATCGAGGAGTTCACCACCCTGCGCTGGATCACCGTGCAGGACGGCCAACCGCACTATCCGATCTGAGGGCAACGGATGTTCGATCTTGACGGCAAGGTCTGTCTGATCACCGGCGGCGCGGGGTCCATCGGCCTCGCCGCCGCGCGGGCGCTGGCCGCGCAGGGCGCGCGGCTGGCGCTAGTGGACCTCGATCCGGCAGCGCTGGACCACGCCTGTGACGACGCCTTTGGCGAGAGGGCGGCGGTCGAGCCGCCGTTCGTCAAAGCGTGGGAGCCGGAGCAGGAACGCACCACCCTCGATATCAAAGCCGCAGGCATCACCTCCGTGCTCTGGGCCATCGGCTTCCGACCCGACTACTCTTGGATCGAACCGGACGTCTTCGACCAACGCGGCAAACCCATCTTCAAGCGCGGCGTCACCGAACATGCAGGACTGCACTTCATCGGACTGGGCTGGTTGAACACATGGGGCTCGGGCCGCTTCCTCGGGATCGAGGAAGACAGCCGTCATCTCGCCGATCAAATCGTGGAAAGGCAGCGCGTACTCCAGATCTGAGCGCAGACAGCCATCGGAAGGCCGGACATCCGGGCTCATGATTGTGAAACAGAGGATATCGGTGAAATGGTCCGAATGCCATGAAAGGGCTGACACCGGTCATTCGCCACACCGGTCATGAATGACCGCTGTGGGCCGGTTGTTAAGTCGTACTTGGGGCGACCACGCGTGTGCGCCTGCTGCACCGCCGCATGACCGCTTCGAGCCCATAGTTACAGATGCTGCGCTGTGCTCCAATGACTGCTACTCAGGCTCCGGCCAAAAAGGAGACAAAATCAAAGGCGATTTTGCCAAGGGTTTGTGACACAAGATTTTTCAACGATTCCCGTGAGTGTGAACGGCGGAGCAATACTCGGCCACGGTAGCGACGGCATAGTGTTGTCGCGGGCGGCGTAAAAGTCGTCCACTTTTGCCCTTTCGGATTTCGGGAGGGCTTGGGGATATACACCGTGGACTTGTATTTGAAGGTG
>NZ_JBGFGN010000116.1:0-115977 GCF_041224595.1 Donghicola sp. XS_ASV15
CACCTTCAAATACAAGTCCACGGTGTATATCCCCAAGCCCTCCCGAAATCCGAAAGGGCAAAAGTGGACGACTTTTACGCCGCCCGCGACAACACTATGCCGTCGCTACCGTGGCCGAGTATTGCTCCGCCGTTCACACCGAAGGTCGAGAGCGCGCAGGCTCAATTGACCGCACGGTCCGTCGCTAACATCCAAAGGTGACGGCTGGCCCGCCAGTATGCACCGATTCTCTGGCAGACCGCATCGGGCAGCCCTGCGCGCCATGCGGCCTCAAAACGGGGCCAAGCGCACGCCACGCCGCCTAGATCAGCTTTTTCCCATAATTTCTTGGACTTAGGCGCGTTTTCTCAGCAGATGGGTGAAGAGATGCGCCTGTCCCCTTCGGACACAATACAGCTGACATTACAGAATTTGTTTGCGCCGACTCGGAAATGCCCGCTATAGAAACGTTAAAAATGAGCATGGCGCTAAACAGCGTTACTACAAGAAGCAGGCAAAAGGGAGAGCGCAGGATGCGCATCCACAAATCCCGTATGTCTGCGCGACTGGTGGGACTATGAGCGATACTTCAATCCGCATCAATGAACGGATCCGTATGAATGCGGAAAACATCACTGCTGCGCTTGAAAACCACATGATGACTGCCTTCGCACCGGACGCGCGCAAGGAGCTGCGGCTCTTTTCGGCGGGCGAAGCGGCGGATTTGCTCGGAATTTCGACCTCTTTCCTACGCAAGCTGCACATGGAAGAAAAAATCGACGAGGTGCTGACCAGTGCGGGTGGCCGTCGATCCTATAGCGCCGACGATCTCGAGGCGATCCGAAGTTATCTGGACAGCGCGGCCAAAGTTCCCGGGACTTATCGCAAGGGGCGGCGCCCCGGTGACAAAATCCAAGTCCTGTCCTTTTTGAACTTCAAGGGCGGCTCGGGAAAAACCACCAGCACAATTCACACCGCGCAGCGACTGGCGCTGAAGGGCTACAGGGTTCTGTGCGTCGATATCGACCCGCAGGCCTCGCTGACGACTTTGTTCGGGTATCGTCCTGAAGTCGACTTCGCCGAAGTCGGCACGATCTATGACGCGATCCGCTATGATGATCCCCTGCCCCTCTCGGCGGTGATCCAGAAGACATTCTTTACCGGGATTGATCTGGCTCCGGCGAGCCTCATGCTGCAAGAGTTCGAGCATGAAACGCCCCGTGCACTGATGGACAACGTCCAGCCTGCCTTCTTTGCCCGCATGGCAGCCTCTCTTGCCGAGGTCGAAGGCAACTACGATCTGATCCTCTTCGACTGCCCACCCCAATTGGGGTACCTGACCATGTCGGCGCTTTGTGCATCGACTGGTCTTTTTATTACTGTTGTGCCGAACATGCTGGACGTCGCCTCTATGTCCCAGTTCCTGCAAATGAGTGCGGACCTGCTGGACGTTGTGTCGGACGCAGGCGCGACAATGGACTATGATTTCATGCGGTTCCTCATCAACCGGCTCGAGCCGAATGATGGACCCCAGCAGCAGGTTGTGGCGTTCTTGCGCAACCTTTTTGGCAAAGAAGTCATGACCGCCTCGATGCTGAAATCCACTGCGATCTCTGACGCAGGATTGACGCATCAAACAATTTACGAAGTCGAACGCAGTCAATTCAACCGAAATACGTATGACCGTGCGGTGGATTCACTGAATGACGTGAATGATGAAGTCGAGTCCCTCATCCAACAAGCATGGGGTCGCTAAGATGGCACGCAAAGGCATTCTGAACACCAACATCTCTCCCAAGGGCGACGCACCGCAGCGCCAAAGGTTGATGCCCCAAGGTGCGGTCGGCGCTTTGCAAAGCAGTCTGAACCGCATGCAGGAAAACGCAGTCCAAGAGATCGACACCGCGCTTATCGACAATGCCGGTTTCGAAGACCGCCTTGGTCTGGACGCGGTCGAGCAAGAGCGCCTGAAAGAAAGCCTGAAGACCTACGGGCAACAAGTTCCGGTGTTGTTGCGACCGCATCCGACCTCCAGAGGACGGTTCGAGATCGTGTATGGCCGCCGCCGCTTGGCCGCGCTCCGTGATCTGGGCTTGCCCGTCAAAGCGATGGTCCGCCAGCTGGACGACCACGCGCTCGTTATGGCGCAAGGCCAAGAGAACAACACCCGCACAGACCTGAGTTTTATTGAGAAAGCCAGTTTCGCGGCCCAATTGCAGAATGCTGGCTATGACCGGCCCACAATTGCGGCCGCTCTGGCGATCGATTTGCCCATGGTGAGCCGTATGCTCAAGGTTGGCACGGCGTTCGAGATGGATTTTCTCCGCGAGATTGGCCGCGCTCCTTCTATCGGCCGGGAGCGCTGGATGATGCTGGTCGATCTGTTTGCAGATCAGGCTGCCCGCGGCCGCGCCAAAATTTACATGCGCCGGCCCGAGTTCACCAGCCTCGCGACAGATGCCCGTTTCGAAGCGGTACTTTTGGCCGCGCAGAACAAACACCGCACGACGGCCCCTGCCCCCAAAGCGCCCGCCCGCAAAGCTGCGATCCAGAGCCCCGATGGCGCTGCAATCGCCACGGTCAAGGCGACGGACAAAGGGCTGAGCCTGAGCGTCAAAACACCCGGTTTCGACCGCTGGATCGAAGAAAATGCCAGCGAGTTGATGAACGAATGGTTTGCCCGCTGGCAATCAGACCAGTCGACAGATCAAAGCGAATAAATACGAGCAGATAACCAAAGGAGGCACACTCTAGGACCCCGAAATAAGAAAAGCCCCCCAAGCTAGTTGGAAGGCCCTTCTCGTCTTTAGCATCTTCGAGATACAGCTTCCGAACGAATCCGTCAACTCTGTCGCTTGGCAGGGGCTGGATTTTTGCGTCCTTCGTGATCAGAAAATGACAGCACTCACCACCCGATTTGTCGGGCGGCCGGTATCGGCTGCGCCTGACAATCGGCCAGCGGCCCATGACAAATGGGCTCTGGTCGACGATTTGACCTGCGCGGCCGCTGACTTTGGATTGTCCCACCGCAGCATCGCCGTTCTGCGCAGTCTTTTGACCTTTGTTCCCGCGCGCGATCTCCCTGCCCGTCTTGGTCAGTCGATCGTCTTTGCCTCGAATGCGACCTTGTCCACGCGTCTCGGCGGAATGCCAGAAAGCACACTGCGCCGTCATCTGGCCGCGCTGGTTCAAGCCGGCGTGATTGCTCGGTTCGACAGCCCAAACCGCAAGCGATATGCCAAGAAGCTTGGTTCAGGGATTGCCTGTGCCTTTGGGTTCGATCTTGGACCTCTGGCGATGCTGTCTGCTGATCTCCGCCGCGCAGCAGAGCGCCAAGAGCAGCGATTGGAAGAACACAGCCTTCTTCGGACTCGGATCCTGTGCCTTCGCCAAAACCTGCTTGGCACATTGATCGACCAAGGTATCGATCCCGAAGCGCCCCACGCCCTCAGCCCCCTCTTCGCACAAGCACGGCTTCTGCTGCGCCGCAAGGACAACAACGAAGAGCTCCGCGTGCTGTTGGAGGCATTTGAAAACGCATCATCCTCACCGGTTTTGAGCGTCAGTGACAGCGAAAATGAGCGCCACCAACATAAGGAAAAAAATATTAACTCTGATTCAGAAGAAGATTTGAGCGAAGCACCTTGCCTTGAAAGAACGCTTGCCCATTTCCCAGAGTACAAAAAAATGTTCCCAGATGGCGCAAGTGATTGGCTTGATGTCACGCGGCAGGCGACCAGCCTTGTTCCAATGATGGGAATTGATGCGCCAGTCTACGAAGTGGCAAAGCGCTATCTTGGATCGCATATCGCCCCGATTGCTGTGCTGTGCATTTTGGAAAGATTTGAGCAGATCAACAATCCAGGCGGATATTTGCGGCATCTTACCAAACAGGCCAAGGCGGGCGAGTTCGATTTGAAATGCTTGCTGCGCACCGTCAATGGGATTGTCAGCTGACAATCCGGCAATATTCAGATGTCTGCACAGCGTTCCGAGGTCATGCGTTTCAAAGCGCTGTTCCAGAAACGCAGGCATTGCTGCGCTCTAGCGCGCCCTTGATTGTCAGCTGACAATTTGCCGTCAGTCCTTGTCCAGAAGATCGGTTGCTGGGTTCACCGCAATGTCGATGTCGTCATAATATTTCTGGGCTTGCGCCACCGAACGGTGAAGGCTGAGACGCATCGCCGCCTGAATCGGGGTCCCGTCCAAAGCGGCCTGCGTCAGAAACCCAGAGCGCAATCCATGGGGGCTCGCAAAGTTCCGAGGCAGACCTGCCAGAGAAAGACGCTTCTTGACGATTTCATAGACGCCATCCGCCGACAAAGGACGCGCCAAGGGCCGCCCGGATTTGCTAATCGGTCGGAACAATGGACCGTCTGTGATGTCACTCGCGATCAACCAGTCCATCAATCCGCGCGCTGCGATCCCCTTGAGAACGAGTTTAGGTGTGCGTCCCTTCTGGGTGGTCTTGGTCCCAACGAGTTGAATCCAGATCAGGCCCTCTTCGGCGAAATCGGACAGTTCCAGATCTTCGTACATGAGACCTGCTATCTCTGACCGGCGACGCCCGCCAGAGGCCCACCCCAACAACAGGATTGCTTTGTCTCGGCGACCACGAATGCCCTGCCCTTCGCAGGTCGCCAACATGTCTTGCAAGACATCGCGAACAATCGGCTTCTCTGACTTCGGCGCACGGGTTCGCGCCGCCGCACGCCGTGCTTTGGCGCGGGTTTGCCGCACCATTGGCATGTCGAATGGCGAAGCTATGTTCTTCATCCGGTGGAAGGCTTGCCAAGAGGCAATTCTACGTTCCAGCGTTGATGGTGCGGGACACGCCAGTGACTTCCGAAGCTTGGCCGTGATCAACGCAGCAGCGGCATTCCGACCATGATCACTGCGATCCACATTTCGGAGATCCCGCGCATGATCCAGAATAAAGGCGATGGCGACGTCCTCTTTCTCTGGCCAGTCCAGAGGCGCGGCGAACCGTGCAGCTTTCCATGCGGTGATGTAGATCAGATCTCTTTCGTAGGCGCGCAATGTGTTCGCAGGCGTGCCCCGAACATATAGGTCCGTAAGCGCCTGCTGGTCCGCATCAGAAAGCGTGAGAGCGGTCGAAGGGATATGAGAAATCTGAGACATGGGTGCCCGTTTTGCGTCTGCCTGAAGTCCGAGGATAAAGCCAAACGGAGGGCGATGTCATCACGCGCTGGGGATCAACCCAAGAATTGTCAGCCGTACAGGGGGCGCCGCTGCGGCGATTGGGCAATCAGGATTACGATGGGTCGCACCGGCTGGGGTGCGACCCATATCTAAGGCGGTGACCTTATGCGGGTTGCAGAGCCATTTCCCGCGCCCGAGAGATGGCTTTGGCCTGATCGCCCTGCGGGTCGGCGGTCAGAAGCGAAGGCTGGAACCGCGTGACGTTCACTTGGGTGACGCCGATGAAATTCAGCCACCAGTCCAGATAGGTCGCGTGGAAGTCGGCTCCGTACTTTGCCGGAGCACCCGGCGCATAGACGCCCGAAGTGTAGAAGACCTGAGCCGTTTTGCCTTCGAGCAACCCGCTATAGCCCGCTTCGGGATCGAATCCAAAGAGCAAGCCGGGCTGGGTGATGATGTCGATGTATTGTTTCAGCTTGTAGGGAATTCCGCCATTCCACATGGGGACAGAGAACACGTACTCGTCCGCGTCGGTAAAGCGTTGGGTGATCGCAACGATCTGGTCCCACGCGGTCTGCTGGGGCGCGTCCATCTGGCCCAAGCCAAAAAAGGTCATTTTAGCGGCGGCTTTGTCCCCATCAAATTCGGGCAGATCAGCGGACCACAAATCCAGTCGATCCACCACGAGTTCAGGTTCGCCAGCAAGCCGCGCGTCGAGATAGGCGTCGGCCAGTTTGCCTGACTGCGAATTGGTCCCGCGAGGAGAGGCGGCGACATAGAGCAATTTTGTCATTCGTACATCCTTTGCATGTTTCAAAAAAACGGGCTGTCGAAAGATCGGTGAAAAAAATGCCGTTGGCCTGTTTGGCCAATAGTAACTGTTAAAATGATCAATCAACGGTTATCTGGTAGCGGATGAAAATCCATCGAAACAGCAAACTTAATGTGAAGGCCTGTGTTCAGATGTAACTGGTCTAAGTTGCCTAAGACGGTTAACAGAGGAGGATTCCGTCACGACGTCAGAGCCATGCCCCAAGAGACCAGACCAGCGCCATTCTTTGTAGGTGAGAGCCCTGCGCTTGATTTCCTGAACACCGTGGCCAAGCCCCGGTCGGAGCAATTCGAGTGGCTGGCGACAGGCGCGGATCTCTTGGATTGGCTGGTGGCGGCTGGATTGGCCACCGAGGCGGAGTTGGCGCATTTCCGGCGTCCCGACTGTGAAACAGAATTGGAAGACGCCCGGATGCAAATCCTCGGGCTGCGAGAGCAGTTTCGTGAGTTTATCGAGGATGTTCACGGATCTGCCTTAACAGCGACCGATCATCCCTTTGTTGCCACGCTGAATGAGCTTCTCAGGCGCGGACCGCAGTATTGGCAACTCATGCCGGCTGATACGTCCAGTCGCGAGGGCAGGGGCTACGTGAAACGCGAGGTGCACCCCTTGGGGGCACCGGTGGATCTGATCGTGCGTCTGGGCTTCTCTATCGCGTCTCTGATCGCCGAGGCCGACTTCCGCTATCTTCGCAAATGCGAGGGGCAGGGGTGCACGCTGTTCTTTCTGGATGTGAGCAAAAACCACAAGCGCCGATGGTGCTCGATGGAGGTCTGTGGCAACCGCGCCAAGGCGGCCGCGTTCCGAAAACGGTCCTAGCTTCTGCGGCGGGGCAGGGCGCGGCCGATTGTCAGCAGACAATTTCAGGCCGAGGCGAAATGCACCGAAAACCCGCTGGTGTTTCCCTTGCCGTTCACGCCGTTCTGGCGGCTGTACCGCTGGAGACGATGGGGCGCCATTAAATGCAGTCAACCGAAGAGGGCAGGGTTAAAGTGGCCGACCCCCTGTGCTAGGTCCCAAAGGGTCTAAAGACGGCCCAACAAAGTTCATCCAGTTTCCGAGGACGCGGTGACGACACACTTGCAACCCACCCTTGCGGACTACGCGGCCAAAGCGGCCGACTGCCTTGCCCCTGATGTGAAAGCCTACTTTCTTGCCGGTGCGGGCAACGAGAAGACTTTGGCTGCAAACAGTGCTGCCTTTGACCAGGTCTCGGTGATCCCGCGCCACTTGTGTGACCTTAGATCGGGGAGTGCCGCTGTCGAAGTGGCCTCTCTTCGGATGAGTCATCCCATCATCATAGCGCCCTTTGCCTATCAGACGTTGCTTTGTCCGGACGGAGAGGTCGCAACCGCCCAAGCAGCGGCGGCGCAAGGGACGCTCATGACCCTGAGCGCCCAATCTGCCTGTGACATGCGAATGGTGCGCCAAGCCGGGGCAAGCTGCCTCTGGTTCCAGCTCTATTGGCTTGGGACGCGAGAGGCGACGCTCGGGCTGTGCCAGCGTGCGGCGGATGCCGGATTTCAAGCAATCGTCCTGACAGTGGATGCCCCTGTCCACGGCGTCAGGGATTCAGAGATCCGAGCGGGCTTTGTACTGCCCGAAGGCACGCGGGCGGTCAATCTGGAGGGGGTGGAGCCGCCCAAATTTGCGCCGCTTGATGACGGAGAAAGCGCGATTTTCGACCGTATTGCCCATGTCGCACCGCGATGGGAGGACGTCGCGTGGCTGATCGAGGCATCCCCGTTACCTGTGATGATCAAGGGCATCCTGCACCCTGACGACGCGAAGCAGGCACAGCAGATCGGGGCAACGGGGGTGATTGTGTCCAACCATGGCGGGCGTGTTCTGGACGCGGCGATTGCCAGCCTGCGTGCTTTGCCTGCGGTGCGGGCAGCTGTGGGCGCGGAGTTCACGGTTCTGATGGATGGGGGCGTGCGCCGCGGGATCGACGTGTTCAAGGCCATGGCCTTGGGCGCAGATGCCGTCATGGTGGGGCGCCCTGTGATCCACGGGCTCGCCGTTGCCGGAGCGGCGGGGGCCTCTCATGTCCTGCGGCTGCTACAGGACGAGTTCGAGATTGCCATGATGCTGGCGGGATGCCGGACATGTGCCGACATCACGCCAGAGAAGGTTCATTTGAACTGGTAGTTCAGGGGCACGACAAGCGTGAAGCTGTCCCCGCGGAGGTGCACCGGCGGGGTCGGCAATTTGCCCACGTCTTCCAGAACCTTTAGCGCAGCATTATCCAGTACCGTGTGGCCCGAACTTTCTGCGATGTCCTTGGACTGGATGTTGCCATAGCGATCAATGGTGAACCGGACTTTGACCGTCCCCGTGATCTTTTGCTTGCGGGCCTCAGCGGGGTATTTGCGCGCTTTGCCGATGCGCAGCACCACGTCTTTTTGCCAGTCCATGATTTCTGCGGTGGCTTCAGCGCTCAGCCCCTCTTCTTTGGCCTGAGCCTTTTCGGCGACCTCGGGGGCGTCAACGCCCGACACCGAACCGGCAGAGGCATCGCGTGCCTCGGACCCCAGTTGGCTCTCGGCTTCGATCTGTTCTTCATCGAACTCGGTTGCCGTTTCGTGTGCGATCTCTTCGGTGTCCGTTGCAGGGTCGGGGCTGGCAACGCCGAATTTCAGTTCGTCATCTTCGACGTCATAAGGGACTTGGTTCAGGATCGGTTCGTCTGCGGCCTTGGCGGGATCAACGGCCTCGGCGCTTTCGGTGACGGTGGGGGCATCCTCGGCGGCAGAGACTGCGGCGGCGTCCTCTCCGGTGGTTTCGGGCGCTGCGATGATATCCGACAGGTCAAAGAACATGGCCCCCTCGATCGAAGCCTCTGCGGTTTCGACAACAGGTGGCGGGGCTTCGGGGGCCTGACGAAAAATCGCGGCCCCCACAAGCAGATGCAGACCGACGCCCGCAGCGATTGCGCCAGACCACAGAAGCGGGGCAGGGCGGGTTATGGGATCAGCAAGAGACATGGCTCACTCGGCACTCGGCGCAGCAGCGGGGGGCGTCGGGGGCAGGGCGCCTGCGGCCTCGGCGGCTTCGGGGCCGGCGGATGCAGGGTCAAGCCCCACCAGACCAACCTTTAGGTAACCATCGGAACTGAGCATGTTCATCACCTTGATCAACTCGCCATAGGGGACGGACGCATCCGCGCGGATGTAGAGGCGTGTGTCGCGCTTGAGCATGGTCGCGATGCCGACCTCCATCACCAGTTCATCCAGCGTGATGCCGACCTCGCCCACGGAAAGCGAAAGGTCTTCTTGGATCGTGATGAACACCGGCTTTTCGGGGCGTGTCGGGGGCTCTGCCACAGCGACGGGCAGCTCGACGGGAATGTCGACGGTGGACAGGGGCGCGGCCACCATAAAGATGATCAGCAGCACCAGCATCACGTCGATGAACGGCGTGATGTTGATGTCGTGGTTTTCGGACAGATCGTCCGTATCGGACAGCTTGGCTCCCATGGGTTATTCCGCCGCTGTGATGGCTGCGTTATGGGGCATCGCCGGCTCGGATTGGGTCTGCTGCACGGCAGGGGCAGCGCTGTCCAGATCGCGGCTCAGGGTCCGTTCTACCAGTGAACTCGCATCGCCAAGCATGACTTTGTAGCCGCTCAGGCTGCGGGTGATGACGTTATAAAAGATCACCGCAGGGATCGCGGCAACCAGCCCGATCGCGGTCGCCAGCAGCGCTTCGGCGATCCCAGGGGCCACAACGGCAAGGTTGGTGGTCTGGCTTTCTGCGATCGAGATAAAGCTGTTCATGATGCCCCAAACCGTGCCGAACAGGCCAACAAAAGGCGCGGTCGAGCCAATGTTCGCCAGAATGCTGGTACCCGATGACATGCGGCGGGCAGAGCCTGCTTCGATCCGGACAAGTACGGCGGAGACGCGTTCCTTGATGCCGCCGACATTGGTGGCCTTGACGGTTTCAGAGGCGTCACGCTCTTTGCGGGCCGCCTTGGCCATGCGGCCCACGACACCGCGCAGCCGCGGCTGATCGCCCAAGGACAGGGTCGCCAGTTTGTCCAGGCGTCGGTAGTTCAGGGTCATGGACAGGCGCGCCAGCATCAGGGACGCCATCTTGCCGATAAAGATCACCCAGGTGACCACAGAGGCAAAGGCGAGCGACAGCATCACGCCTTTGACCACCCAGTCGGCGGCCATGAACATGCCCACCGGGGACATGTGATCCTGACTGTTTTCGTCCAGCCAGGTCAGAATGTCGAAATACATCGGCTTGGCCCATGCGGGCAGTTGCTGTGGGTCGGCAAATGCGGACAGGTCCGCAGCGACCGCGCGCGTTGCGAAAAGAGCGGCGAACACCGCAAGAATGAGGAGAATGCGTTTCATATCAGGTATCCACCCAGATGCGGATCATGTTGTGATAAATGCCTGTCAGTTTGACGACTTCGGGATCGTCAGCGCCGTTGCGCATCGCCAATGTCTGGATCGTCTGGTCCAGATCAAAGAGAACGCGGCGGTGCTCGTCGGATCGGACCATGCTTTGCAGCCAGAAAAAGCTGGAGACGCGGGCACCGCGAGTCACCGGGCGCACTTCGTGCAGGCTGGTTGAGGGATAGAGGACCATGTCGCCGGCCGGGAGTTTGACCTCTTTGGTGCCGTAGTAGTCCTCGATGTAGAGTTCGCCGCCGTCGTATTCGTCGGGCTCGGCGAAAAAGAGGGTCATGGACAAGTCTGTGCGCAGGCGGTCCTGCGTGAGGGGGTTTACACGAATTGCATTGTCCACATGCAGGCCAAAGGTCTCTCCGCTGGCGTAGCGGTTGAACATGGGCGGCAGGATCTTGTTGGGCAGAGCCGCCGACACGAAGGTCGGGTTCTGACCCAGTTTTTGCAGAATGAACTGTCCCACTTTTTGCGCGAGTTCGCTGGTGGGGTCCAGCTGCTGGTTCTTTTTGACCTCTGCGGATTGGGCACCTGCGGTCGATTTGCCATCCTGCCAGTCGGCAGCGTCCAGCAGTCCGCGGCAGTGGGCAACTTCTTCCTTCGAGAGCACTTGGGGGATCGTGATCAGCATGGTGCACCTGTTGTGTGAAACTGGAGTAGGGCCACCCGCAAGGGCAGCCCCACCGAGGGAAATCTTAGGACAAGATCAGAAGCGGAAGTCGATCGACACCGAGACTTCGCGGCCGGGGGCCACGTAGGTGAACGGGCTGCCCGAACGGTAGGCGGAGTCGTAGTAGGTGACGTCGGTCAGGTTGGTGATGCCAAAGCGCACCTCTGCCTGATCGTTGATGTCATACGAACCGACCATGTCCCAGGTCCACGCTTCTTGCAGGGTGTTGCCGTTGGGAACGGTGGTCCCCAGATCTTTTTCGCCCTGGAAGTTCGCACGCAGGCCGAGCATCAGCTCGTCTGTGAAGTCGTAGGTTCCCAGCAGGTTGAACTGCGAGTGCGAGATGTTGGGCAGGCGCTTGCCTTTGTAGTCGTCGGTGCTGGCGTCCAGAATTTCACTGCGCATCCAGGTGCCGCCACCGAACAGGCCGATCTTGTCGCCGATACGGCCGGAGACCCCCAGTTCGATCCCTTCCATTTTGTACTTCAGGGTATCGTCAGTGGTGCTCGAACGCTCAAAGGTCACGGGATCGACAGTGGTCACATCCTCGCGGCCATTCTCGCGAATGGTCTGGAAAAGCGCAGCGGTCAGCAGCAGATTGTCGTTGTACGAATACTTCGCGCCAATCTCGTAAGAGGTGTTCTGCTCGGGCTTCAGGTCCTGACCGTTTTCATCCAGACCGCCGTAGAAAGAGCTGCCGCCCGACGCGATTTCCTGACCCATGGGCGTGGTCGAGGTCGCAACCGCACCGTAGAAGCTCAGGTTGTCCTGCGGCTTGTAGGTGACGCCTGCGTTCCAGTTCCACATGGTGTCTTTGCGATCATACTCGTAGGCTTCGCCAGAGCGGAAGTCGGTTCCCTTGCGTGTGATGTCATACATGTCCACGCGAACGCCGCCGTTGATCTGCCACTGGTCGTTCAGTTCGACGGTGTCCATCGCATAGAGCGAGTGGGTGATCACGTTGGTCTCGGTCCCGTTGGAGCTACGCACAGGATCGTCGCCATTCCAGCAACCCTCGGCTTCTTGGTCAGGGTCGGTGGCCGAGACGGCACAGCCGCGGAAACCGTCGGGCGCCTGATAATCCTCGGAGGTCAGGTTGTCATAGCCCCACTTCTTGACGTTCTCTTCGGTGAAGTTCGCGCCAAAGGTCAGCGCGTGCTTGCGGCCGCCCCAGTATTGTTCGCCGGTCAGTTCCAGCGTATCGGACAGCACGTAGGTTTCCTGATAGACCGATTTGCCACCAACCGCGACGAGCCAGTCATCGGGGTCTTTGGAGTCGTTGGTTTCGATGCCGCTGGGAACCGAAGCCACGTAGTCGAGGATCGAGGTCGATGAGCGCAGGGTGTTCGTCAGGGTCATGCCGTTGTCGAATTCAAAGATCCCGCGCGCAGTGCCGACCGACTGGGTGCTCTTTTGGAAGTCGCGATCGGTGATGCCGTACCACGTGTCGCGATCCACACCCAAAGAGGTGATCGGGCCGCGCCCTGCGATGTATGGAACGCCCCAGTCAGGTTGGCCGTCCATCTTGGTGTAGCTGTAGTCCAGTTCCAGCGTGAAGTTGTCCATCACCTTGTAGCGGGTCGCAATCGACGCACCCAGACGATCATCTTCGACGTTCTCGCGGCCCGCGACTGCGCCGTCCTGATACATGCCGTTCAGGCGGTACTGGAAGCGGTCGTTCACAGCGCGGTTGACGTCAGCGGTGACGCGCTTGGTGCCTGCGCTGGTGACTTCGCCGGTCACCTTGTTGAAATCGACGTCCTGCGGTTTCTTGGAAACAGCGTCGATAGCGCCACCAGCGGTGCCGCGTCCGCCAACGGTACTGGCCGGACCTTTGACGATTTCGATCTGCTCGGTGTTAAAGGTCTCGTGGATCGCGGTGCCGGGGTCACGGACGCCATCCAGATAGAGGTCGTTGGTCGACTTGAAGCCACGGATGTAAAGGTTGTCGCCGTAGCTGTTGCCGCCTTCGCCAAAGCCCAAAGAGATGCCGGGGGTGCTGCGCGCGATTTCACGAACACTGGTGGTACCGGTGGTGTCCAGAACCTCTTTGGTGATCGCGGTCACGGTGCGGGGAGTATCGATGATCTCGCCGGGCAGTTTGCTGTTCGACAGGGTGTCGGCCTTGAAGGGCGCATCGGGGTCAGCATAGGGGTTTGTGCCGGCCGATGCCTGAGCTGCGGCTTGGGCTGCGGCAGCGGCTTCTGCGGCCGCTTGTGCTTCGGCAGCTTCTTGGGCTGCACAGACCGGTGTGCCCGCGAATTCGGGGGTACAGGTCTGCGGTGCAGCCGGAGCCGCAGCGCGGCGCGTGTTGGTGGTCCGACGGGGGGCCGCAGGCGCTGCTGGGGTTTCTTCGGTGGTTTCGACGTTTACAGTCGGCAGGACGATTTCTTCTTGCGCGTAGGCGCTGCTTGCGCCTGCGGTCGCGAAACACGCAGCAGCAATCGATAGACCCAGAACTTCGCCGAGAGTGGATGACTTGCTCTGCTCAGGCGCAGAGACCGTCAGGAGATCCTTTTTCATGGTCGCTCACAAATTTTGATAAGATTATCGGCGAGCTTGATAAGATCTGGCTAGCGGTTGGCCGCCTATTAGGTGAGTCTTTTAGTCGTGTAAAGATTTCGTGACTGAAATTTACCTGTGCTTGATGTGCCGTTGCAGCGAAGCAGCACATTCGCGCCATCGGGCGAAATGGGGGATCTGCCCACCGGCCAAGACATTATTGTCCTAGAAGCGGCCCACACGGGCTGCCGCATCTCTGCTCAAAATCTTGGTTCGGGAAAGAAAAAGGCGGCACACAAGGGAGGAGGAGATGTGTGCCGCCAAAATTCGAAGTCGTCGCCAGGGAGGAGGAGAGGCGACGGCTTATGTCTCTAACATGAGCGATCCCGTCCATTCTGACAATGGACAATGCTGCAGTGCGGCTATGCACTAGCGGAATATCTAAATTAGTGCCTAAATATCAATCAAAAGTACGGGTTTTCGGATCAATCAGGTAGGTTTCATAATTTTATCAGAGGCTTAACCCCTAAGCGCATCCCTGACCCAAGGGCTGCAACGAGGCGTTTCTTCAGCAGCCAAGCGCGGTGGTAGCAGACCAAAGCGCCTTGAGTGCGGGTCCGCCCTGTGAGTCCTGCTGATTCCCAGAGCCCTAAAATATATCAAGGTGATACTTGAGCGGCCTCAACAGCTTCGACCAAGGTGCCAAGATTCTGCTGCACCGAACCAGCGTCGCAGGTCAATTCCGCGAGCGTCGCCCCATTTTGCAAGACGTTGATGCCGCCCACAGGCACAGCGTCGGAATTTCGGTCAATGGACCACCATACCTCGTAACCGTAGTCGTCCGAGTAAAAGGTCACAGTCTCCCAGATTGTATTTCCGACCCCGTTCCAAGGCGTGGCGATCAGGCTGGCCTTGTCGGTGATGATCTCTTTCTCGACCTCGCCAGTGGTCTTGAAAAAGGCATAGGCCGCATTGTCGCCCTCAGCCCAGTAGGTCGTGTCGCACACCTCAACGGCTTTTTTGCCATCATTGAAGGTGCAGGCAAACATAACGCTTTCGTCCAATGTGCAGTATTGGCCCGCCAGAGCGGCTGTCGTTGTTGCGGCAGAAAATACGAGGGCAAGGAAGATCTGTTTCATATTTTGTCCTATGAACCCCCTCTGGGCATCGGGGGAGATATGGCAGGGTCCGTTTCACCGGTTGGTCCAAGGTGTAGAGACCGCATGCATTTGCACGCAATGAAGAATACGGCTGTCCTGCAATTTGTATGGATTTCCAGACCCCGAACGACACCTGACAGATTTGGGCGGTTTAGAAGAGTTTGGCGTTGCACACCCGGCAGACTAGCTTAGGCAAATTGCCCGAGGCACCGACGAGCGCTGCGGCGGGCTGGCTGGCACGAGGACTGGAATAGGGCGGATATGGCTGGAAAAGCTTTGAACAAAGCGAACTTGATCGCGCTGGGAGAGGAAACCTTGGCAGAGCTTTTGTTGGAGGCTGTCAAAGGGGATGCCGCACGTCAGCGGCGGGTCCGTCTGGTGCTGGCTGCGGATCAGGGGCCAGAGGCGATCGCGATGGATGTGCGCAAACGCTTTGCCACGATCCGCAAAGGACGCAGCTATATCTCTCGGAAAAAGCAGAGGGTTTTGGCCAAGGAATTGGCTGAGTTGACCGAGATGATTGAAGCCCGGATCGCAGAGGCTGATCCCAATCTGGCCTTTGAGCTGCTGTGGGAACAGTTGCATCTGGCCCACGGGATCTACCAAAGGACGGATGACGCATGGAGCGCAATCCGCGATGTGATGACTCAGGCGATGGACGCCGTGGCGCGGGTGACTCCGTCGATGTCAAAACCGGCAGAGGATCTGGCCGAAGATGTGTTTGACGCTGTTGTCTCTGACGTGTTCGGGACATTCGAGTACGGGGTTCGGGCTGTGTCCGAGGCGTTGGGCACCGCAGGGCTAAAGCGTCTGAAAACGCTGGCTTCCGAGGCCGCCGAAGCGCCCGCGCCAGAGGCTGAAATCGCGCTCTATGCCGTTTTGACCGGCGCGTCTCGGTCCGAAGCGCGCGCCAAGGCCGCACGTCAAAGGCGCTTGCATCTGCTGCTTCAGGATCTGGCCGATCTGGAAGGGGACGTGGACGCTTGGCTGGACCAATTCACAGAAGCGCAACTAGTAAGCCCGACCGTGGCGCCCGCTGCGGCAGATCGCTTGCGGTTGGCGGGCCGTGCCGAAGAAGCCTTGGGGCTGGTTCTCGAGGCCAGATCGCGGGACAACGGGCGGGATCGGCCCGATTTGGACGAGGCATATTTCGCCTGCCTCGATGCGCTGGGGCGCAAGGATGATTTGCAGGAGGCTTTGTGGCAGAGATTCGAGACCCATCTATGCCCTGATGCATTGCAACGTCACCTGAAGCTTCTGCCAGACTTTGATGACATCGAAGCAGCAGATCGCGCCCGTGCCCATGTTTTGGCGTACCGTCCGATTGCGCCTGCGCTTCTGTATTCTCAGCGGGCACAGGACATGACTTTGGCGGCGCAATTGGTCATGGAGCGGCATACCGAAATTGATGGCGAGGCCTATGAGCTTCTTTCGCCGCTCGCAGAGGGGCTAGAGGCGCATCACCCGCTCGCGGCTGTGGTGATCTGGCGGTCGATGATCGATTTCGCACTCCGCAAGGGGCGCTCTGCACGGTTTGGCCATGCGGTAAAGCATCTGGAAAGCTGTGCTACTGCGGATATGCAGATCGTGGACTACCAAGGCCACCCGACCCATTTCGACTATGTCGAGGGGTTGCGCCGGAACCACGGGCGCAAAGCCGCCTTCTGGGAACGGCTGGACCCCTAGATGCCAACTGGAGGTCGGACGGTTCGGAACCGCGAAAGAGCGGAAAATCGCCTTTGATCGCCTGCCTGTTCTGGCCAGCCACCTTAGGTTGATGGCGCAGAGGCTTTTGTCTGATATCCCGCAAACCGTGAGACAGATCGACTCTCCTTCGCAGCCAGAGAGGCACAGCATGTTCGCTGCGCAAGACGCGCGTGTGGATCGCTTTGTTGCACGGCATTTTTCGGTCTGGGGCAGCTTGCGGTTGCACCGGTCGGCGGTGGGTTTGGATCTGTTGCGCGCGCCGGCAAACGCCTTGCTCTCGCCGGTTCTGCTGATCGTACGTCTGCTGTCTTGGGCACTGGCAAAGATCGGTTTGCGCCGTGCAGCGCGTTGGTTGGCCAGCCGGCGGCTTCTGTTGCGGACCACGGTGGCGGCGCGGGTCGAAACGCTGATCCTGTCCGAGCTTTTGGAGATCCCGATGCCTGCCAGTCGGCGACCACTGGAACGGGCCGATCTGCAACAGGCGATCCTTGGCGCGCCGCATCTTCGCTCTGCGATCCGTCACAAGGGGCCCGCCTTGGCGGACCGCCTTTTGGATGCCGTGACCGAGTACTCGGGGACGCGCTCTGCGATTGCAGAGTTTTCGACGGCTCTTGTCACGCTCGGGATCGGTGCGCTTGTGTTCCAAACCCTGACCCCCGGCGTAATTTCCATGGCGCCTGGCGTGGCAGCTCAGGTCGCGCGGGGCGATGCGATTGCGAATTTTCCGTTGGGTGCGACCTTGGGGGCAGGGTGGTACGGGGTGTTTTCGGTGGACCCCACCCCGCTGCAACTGGGTGTAACGGTCTGTGTGCTGATGGCACTCGGCGCACTGGTGACCAGTTTCGCAGGTGTGTTTGCGGACCCGGTCCAAAGCCGGCTCGGGATCCATCACAGGCGCCTGCGACGTTTGGTCGAAACATTCGAGGCAGAGATCGGCGGCCAGCAGGAAAAACGCTTTGTCGCCAGAGAGCATTTTCTAGCCCGTGTTTTCGATATTTGGGATGCTGCCATGTCCCTGCTCAAGATGCTGCGGGGGTAATGTGCCTGGGTGACAGGTCTGGCTGTCGCTAAACCGCAGCACCTTTGGCCCGGCATAGGCGTTCTTGATCACTGGTTTCTGTCCGAAGTGGCTCTTGGCAACAGAAAATTAGGACTAAAGATACAGGCTGCCTATGCTGCAAACACAGGTCATCCGCTAAGAGAGTGCCTATACATTGGCCTTGTAGCACCAGCCCGCGCCATAGCCGCACAGAACCGGAGTCCGAAATGAATCGACGTAGCCTTCTTCAATCCGTGGCGGCGGTGCTTGGGGTTTCGGCGGTCGGCGGGGCCACAGCGGCCGCAGTGCGCACCGGCAAAAACCGCTATTACGATGGGCCGGTTTCCGATCATTTTGACGGGGTCAGGTTCTTTAACCCCGATGGAAGCCCGCCCAAAGGGTTTCGCGATCTGTTGAAGTGGCGCATGGGCGAGGCTCCTGCCGACTGGCCAAGCGACGTGCCCATTGTCACGGTGCGTCCTGCCAGGCGGGTCGAGGATCTGACAATCACCATGGTCGGACACGCGACCATGCTGATCCAGATGCAGGGTTTGAACATCCTAACCGATCCGGTTTGGTCCGAGCGGGCATCGCCAGTGTCTTTTGCGGGGCCCAAACGGGTGACAGTCCCCGGAATTCCGTTCGAGGATTTGCCGCCCATTGACCTCGTTCTTCTGAGCCATTGCCACTACGATCATATGGATCTGGCCACGCTGACGCGCCTGAAGGCAGAGCATGACCCGCTGGTGATCACGCCCTTGGGCAACGACACGATTATCGCCGAGACGGGTTTGCGGACGGAAGTGTTGGATTGGGGGCAGTCCACCACATTCGGGCGACTCGGAGTGCATTGCACGCCCTGTCATCATTGGGGCGCACGCGGGGTTGGTGATCGTTCTATGGCGCTGTGGGGCACGTTCGTGCTGACCGGGACCGGCGGTGCGGTTGTCTTTATCGGTGATACGGGCTTTGACAGGGGGCGCCCGTATCGTGATTTGGATCGTCAATTCGGCCCGATCCGCGCGGCGCTGTTGCCGATCGGGGCCTATGATCCGCGCTGGTTTATGGCCGACCAGCACCAAAACCCCGAAGAGGCTGTCCAAGGGTTTCTGCTGTCCAAAGCGGCTTATGCAATCGGGCACCATTGGGGCACGATCCAGTTGACCAACGAGGGGCGGAACGATCCCAAATTCGCGCTGGAAGCGGCGTTGATCCAGCATGAGCTTCGCGCGGACCGGTTTCGGGCGCTAGAGGCCGGAGAGTTCTGGGAGATTCCCCCAGTGTGACCGCCTTGGGGCGCGTTAAATTCAAAAGGGGGAGCTCAGATTGACCCGAACTGCCCCCTCTTTTCGCTTTGGAGAATGGTTAATGCGGCTTGGCGAGTTCCGCCAATTCGGCCTCGACGGCGGGATCAATCTCTAGGTTGTCATCCACGCGCTCGCCCGTGGCCGGATCGAGATAGGCATCCATATCGATCTTGCCTTCGGTTTTGGCCACGATTGTGGTCACGACCGCGTCGCCAGAGATATTGACGGCGGTGCGGATCATATCCATCAGGCGATCAACGCCTAGGATCAGGGCGATCCCTTCGAGGGGCAGGCCCACTTGGCTGAGCACCATAGTCAGCATCACAAGGCCAACACCGGGCACGCCCGCGGTACCGATAGAGGCCAGAACAGCCATAGCAATGACGGTCAAATAGCCACCGACCCCCAGATCAATGCCATAGACATTGGCCAAGAACACGGTTGCGACACCCTGCATGATCGCGGTGCCGTCCATATTGATCGTCGCGCCAAAAGGCACGGTGAACGAGGCCACAGAGTTGTTCACACCCATCCGTTCGGTCACGCAGCGCAGGGTGACAGGGATGGTGGCGTTGGACGATGCGGTCGAGAAGGCAAAGATCTGCGCGGGGCGGATCTTCTTCAGGAAGATGATTGGGCTCAGACCCGAGAAGAGTTTGAGATACAGCATCAGCGTGCCGAACAGGTGCAGCAGCAGCGCGGCCACCAGCACCAGCACATAGGTCAGCACGGGGATGAACAGCCCGATGCCTTGCTCTGTGAATGTCTTGCAGATCAGGCAGAAGACCCCGATCGGGGCAAAGGCCATCACGATCTGAACGACCTTCATCATCAGTTCGTTCATATATTCGCAGGCTTCGACAAAGGGTTTTGACCGCTCTCCCAGCATCAGCGCAGCCACGCCGAGGATGATGGTGTAAAAGATGATTTGCAGCATCTCGCCGCCCGCAAACGCGGCCACCGGATTGCGCGGCACGATCGCGGCAAAGGTTTCCCAGACCGAAGGGGCGTCGCGTGCGGTCACGCCAGAGGTGTCGACCCCCTCCATCACAAAACCATTTCCGGGACCGACAACCAGCGCCATGACGATCGCGACGGCAATCGCCGTCGCCGTTGTCAGTAGGTACAGGCCAAAGGATTTGCCGCCTACGCGTCCCAGAATGCGAATATCCCCGATGCCCGCGACCCCGCAGATCAAAGAGAAGAACACCAGCGGCACCACCAGCATCGACAGGGCGTTCACGAACATCCGCCCGATCATCCCCAAGAAGCCGCTGACGAAATGCGTGTTGATCGCCTGAATCTGGAGCGCGTTCAGGATCACCCCGAGAACAAAGCCGGCCCCCATGCCAATCAGGACTTTTGTGGTCAGGGACATCCCCTTGATCCCTGTAGCTGTCTGACTCATCGGAAACTCCCGCGCTGTGAAAACATCTGCCATGCGGCCTATTCATTGAAGGACGCGCGGGACGTGAATGCAAAGCGGACGGGGGGCATGGGGCGCACTTTTTGGCGCAACTACGGGTTTGCGGTGCAATTATATGGCGAGATTCAGGGGGATTGTCGCAGTATGATGATTTTTGAGTGTGTGTTTGCAGCGTGCGCTGATGCACACGGACTCTCTGCCTGATCCTATGTCACGGTGTCTGGGGCGCTGCGTTGCCAGTGGCCTGAAACTCTTTGGTCAAGGTCGCGACAAGCTCTGCTGCGGGCATGAAACGTGCCTGCCCTGCGCCCGCTCCGGCCCACTGCGCCCCAAAGCCGAATTCGCCTTTGGCTTTGGCGGCTGCGTGTAGGGATTTGGCCGCATCATAGGCCATCGGGTAGGCAGGCACTGTCGCATTTTGGTCTTGGGCCCATGTGGTGAAGCGGTTGACCAGACATCGCGCCGGACGTCCTGACAGCGCTTTGGTCATGATGGTGCCGCGCTCTGCCGCTTGGGTCAGAGCGCGCCGATATCCGGTGTCTGCTGCGCTCTCAGGACAGCCGACAAACGCTGTGCCAAGCTGCGCCGCCACGGCCCCCCAGTCCAATGCTTTGCGAATGTCCGCACCGTTCATCAGCCCACCCGCCGCAATCACAGGGCACCGGAGGTTGGCCACAAGCAAGCGCGTCAATGCCTCGGTCCCAAGGCGCTCATCTGGCTGGGACGGGTCGAACAGTCCCCTGTGTCCTCCGGCTTCGTAGCCTTGTGCGACGATTGCGTCGATGCCAGCGCGTTCCGCCCTCTGCGCTTCGGTCAGGCTTGTGGCGGTTGCAAACAGGATCGATCCGGCCTCTTTCAACGCTTTGATCCTGCTCTCATCCGGCAGTCCGAAATGAAAGCTGATGACCGCAGGCGCGTGGTCCAGCAACACCCGCAGCATCGCATCGTCTGTCGCAAAGCTTTGGTAGATGATCTGCAAATCTGATGGCGGTTGCGCTTCGAACTGGTGAAATGCGGCGGACATGGCTGCGCACCATCTCTGCGCGATGAGAGGGTCCGGCTCTGGGTTTTTGTGAACGAATAGGTTTACGTTAAAGGCCGCGGTTGTCAGATCCCGTAGGGCCGCGATCATCTGGCTGGCCCCGTTTGCATCGGTAGCGCCGACACCGATGGACCCAAGCGCCCCTGCATTGCTGACAGCCGCCGCCAACTGGGGCGTCGCAACACCCGCCATCGGGGCCTGTATCAAAGGCAGGGACAGCCCCAAATCCGAAAGAAAGGTCATCCTGTATGCTCCCATTGCGCCGGTGCCGCTGCGGTTCACGGCAGATTTGATCATCTGAGGGGCGCGATCAAGAGCAGGGAAAGGTCGCGCTGGGAGTGATCAGTGATGAATTCTTAATCACATGAGGTAAGGTTGTGCGAAAAATCCGTTGAGAAGATCGTGGTTAGGGTGGCGCAGCTTGCATGTCGGCGGCCCGCGGCTATCTTCATGCGTTAACGCAATTTCAGAGGTTCAATTTTGAAGCACACGTTTGGCGGCTTTGTCGAAAACTATGTTCGTCCATTGGTCCAGCGGCCCGACGCTTTGCAAGTTGCGGCGTTGTGCTACCGGATCGAAAAGGGCGAAAAGCAGGTCCTGCTGATCACCAGTCGCGGGACGGGCCGATGGGTCATTCCCAAGGGGTGGACCATGCGTGGTTTGGACGCTGCGAGCGCCGCAGTCGTCGAGGCGTGGGAAGAGGCCGGTGTGCGCCCCGTCGCAACGCCCGATGCGCCAATCGGGGAATTTCTCTATCGTAAAATCAAAGGCAGCGGGTTGCCGGTCCGCGTGAACGTGTTGGTCTATGCGGTCGAAGTGGAAACGCTAGAGGATGAATTTCCCGAAGCAGGTCAAAGACGACGTCGATGGGTCAGCCCCCGAGAGGCCGAAAAGATGGTGGCAGAGCCGGGGCTTCAGGCGATCTTTAGGGATTTCTGACGGGATGCCGCATTGTAACAAAAAAGTTGTAAAACTGTTACATTTGGAATAGCGCCCCTCCCGTAGTCAGGAGGACCTATGTCGAACGACAATTTTGCTCCCAGCCACCTAGAGACACTCGATCGGGACCTTGGGCGCTTGTCCACGCTGGAACAAGCCACGGCCTATGTCAGTCGGCCGATGATCGGTCTAGGGGTCGGTCTGCTGTTTGTGGTGTTCGCCGCGCTTGTGGCGGCAGTGATCTTTGGCCATGCAAGCAACACGCTGGTTGTCGTGATTGCCGCAGCTTTTGGCGCATATATGGCCTTGAACATCGGGGCAAACGACGTCGCAAACAACATGGGTCCGGCGGTCGGAGCGAATGCGTTGACCATGGGCGGCGCAATTGCCATCGCAGTGGTGTTCGAGAGCGCTGGCGCCTTGATCGCGGGTGGGGACGTGGTCTCGACCATTGCGAAAGGGATCATCGCCCCCGAAAGCATGGGCGCCTCCGGTGCCTTTGTCACCGCGATGATGGCGGCTTTGCTGGCCTCTGCGCTTTGGGTGAACCTTGCGACGTGGATCGGTGCACCGGTTTCGACCACCCACTCTGTTGTGGGCGGCGTCATGGGGGCAGGGATCGCGGCCGCTGGTTTTGCCGCTGTAAGCTGGGGCAAAATGGGCGCAATCGCAGCCAGCTGGGTGATCTCTCCGTTGCTGGGGGGGATGATCGCGGCGGGCTTCTTGTGGTTCATCAAGTCGAACATCGTCTACAAAGAAGACAAGATCGCGGCCGCGCGCCGCTGGGTGCCGGTGCTCGTGGGCATTATGGGCGGAGCGTTTGCCACATATCTGTCGGTCAAAGGCGTGAAAAAGATCGTAAAGATCGAGATGACAGATGCGCTTATGATCGGTTTGGCGGCGGGTCTGGTGATCTGGCTGGTCATGATCCCCGTTGTTAAACGCCAATCCGAAGGTCTGGAGAACCGCAATAAATCCCTGAAAGTCCTGTTCGGCATTCCGTTGATCGTGTCCGCGGCGCTCTTGAGTTTTGCTCATGGTGCGAATGACGTGGCGAATGCGGTCGGCCCGCTGGCGGCCATCGTCCAAGCGTCAACCACTGGTGATTTTACCCATGCCTTTGGCATTCCGATGTGGGTCATGATCATCGGGGCACTGGGGATTTCGTTCGGTCTGTTCCTGTTCGGCCCCAAGTTGATCCGCATGGTGGGCAACCAGATTACCAAGCTGAATCCGATGCGCGCCTACTGCGTGGCTCTGTCAGCGGCCATCACGGTGATCGTCGCCAGTTGGCTTGGCCTGCCGGTCAGCTCGACCCACATTGCGGTGGGCGGGGTGTTTGGCGTTGGCTTTTTCCGCGAGTGGGATGCCGCGCGCCGTATGCGTGCTGCCAGAGCGACCATTCCCAAAGGTCACGAGCTTGCACCCGAAGAGCGTGTCCGTCGCAAATTGGTGCGTCGTTCCCATTTCATGACAATCATTGCCGCGTGGCTGATCACTGTGCCTGCGGCGGCTCTGCTGTCGGCGGGGATTTTCATCGTGATCAACGGCGTGATGGGAACGTCGTAAACCCATGCAATGGGGGGTGCGGCCCGTCCTGTCACCCCACAGCGCAGAGCGTATAGTCGGGCGATCCCTCCCAGATCAGATCCCAAGAGGCGCCGGGCCGCACATTCTGGATCGCTCTGGGTTCAAAACACACCAGGCAATTGCCGCCCGGTGCCGGGGCGCGGACTGACGGGTAGATCAACCCCCGAGAGCCGTTGCGGCGCAAATCCTGAGCGAGACGCTGTCCCTCGGGGTAGCCGACCTCTGGGACGTCATGCAGGGCGGGGTGGTCCGGCTCGTCGGTCAGGTCGTCGAACACTCCGATAAAGTCGGCCAGAAGTTCCACATAACGCGCGGTGTCTTCGTAACAGCCGGTAAAGCCAAGCTCGCGGGTTCTGTGAAAGGCAACTTCGCTGACGGAAACCATCACATCCCAAGCGCAATACCATGCGCCCCGATCATCGGAATTGAAGCGGTTGCCGCCCTTGCGCGTGTAGGTAAAAGCAGCATTGACGTGGCTCTCCCCGTAGATGCGCAGATCACGGCTGCGGCGGTGCCACGCCAATTCGCGTGGGTCCAGATGGGGATTTCTGCCACGCTCTGCCTGCAACCGTCCACTGGTCAAACCTTCGATTTCAGAGAGCAGATCCATCTCTTCGTCGCTGTCGACCAGTCCGCGCAGGGCAGGGGGCTTGTGATAGGTCGCAGGCAACAGACGCGAGAGACCGCGATCGGAAATCTCTGTTTGTTTCATGCACCACCGCGCAGCGCGTCCAGATAGGTCCGGATCGATAGGATTTGGGGCAGCCCGCCCTCTATCGCGCTGTCGAGCGGGCGCAGCCCTGCAAACAGAGGGCCTGTGTTGGGGCGTGTGAACCAGCTTTTGGCCAAAGGGTCGGAGAAGTAGAGTTCAAGAGCCTTGTAAATGCCAATCACTGCACTGAGCCGAAGTAGCTGATCCTTGGTCAACTCGCCTGCAAAGTCGGGTTTCTTGGCGCGCTTCCAAGTGCTTTCGGACATATCGGCAAGGCTCGCCGCCTCTCGGACGCTCAGGCCCCACGCTTCGGCGATGCGCGCATAAGCCTTTAGGGCGACGGTGGTCAGGTCTGATGGCTCTCGGGTTTTCGCGGCGACTTGCATCTCGGCACTCCTCTGACCTCAATATGGGTCATATGGACTGAAATGCAAGACCATATGAGCGGATGGAGTCAGGCAGAGATAAAAAACGGGCCCCAAATGGCGCCCGCTCTTGGATTTCATAAAAGCACAGCAGCGCGTCAGGCCGTTGCAGCGGCCAACCCTTGGTCCAGATCCGCGATGATGTCCTTGAAATCTTCGATGCCGATCGAAATTCGGACCACATTGGGGGCGGCCCCGGCCTTGATCTGTTGCTCCTCTTCGAGCTGGCGATGGGTGGTGGACGCAGGATGGATGATCAGGCTGCGTGTATCCCCCAAGTTGGCCACGTGGCTAAAGAGTTTCAGGCTCTCGACCAGCTTCACGCAGGCATCGTAGCCGCCTTTGACCGCGACGGTGAACAGCGCGCCGGCCCCCTTGGGAACGATCCGTTGTGCGCGGTCATAGGAAGGAGAGCTTGGCAACCCGGCATAGGTCACTGCCTCGACCCGCGGGTCAGACTCGAGCCACTCTGCGACAGCTTTGGCGTTCTGGATGTGGCGTTCCATGCGCAGGCACAGGGTTTCGATCCCCATGAGTGTGTAGTGCGCCCCCTGCGGGTTCATGGTCATCCCCAGATCGCGGAGCCCGACAGCAATCGAATGGAAGGTAAACGCCATCGGCCCAAGAGCGCCGTGGAAGTTCAAACCGTGATAGGCCGGTTCAGGCGCAGACAGGGACGGAAATTTGTCCGATGCCGACCAGTCGAACTTGCCCGAGTCCACGACGACACCGCCGGTGACCGTGCCATTGCCCGTCATATATTTCGTGGCCGAATGCACGACCAACGTGGCCCCATGTTCGATGGGGCGGCACAGGTAGGGGGTGGCCGTTGTGTTGTCTACGATCAACGGAAGCCCTGCGTCGTCAGCGATCTTGGCCATGGCGTCCAGATCCGTGACATAGCCGCCGGGGTTCGCGATGGTTTCGCAGAAGATGGCGCGGGTGTTCTCGTCGATCGCCGCTTTGACCGCGTCCAGATCGTCGGTGTCCACAAAATTTGCTGACCAGCCAAACCGGCGAATTGTCTGGCTGAACTGGGTGATTGTGCCGCCATACAGACGCGAGGACGCCACCACATTGCATCCCGGACCCATCAGCGGGAACAGGGCCATGATCTGCGCTGCGTGCCCCGAAGAACAGCAAACCGCACCGGCCCCTCCTTCGAGTGCAGCGACGCGCGCGGCCAGAGCATTCACCGTGGGGTTGGTGAGGCGCGAATAGATGTACCCAACCTCTTCGAGGTTAAACAAACGCGCCGCGTGTTCTGCGTCTTTGAACACGTAGGACGTTGACTGATAGATCGGCACCTGACGCGCGCCGGTGGCGGGATCAGGCTCGTATCCGGCATGTACGGCCAGCGTGGATAGGCCCAGTGTTTCTTCGGACATTTGAGAACTCCTCCTCTACTAGAAACGAGCGTAGACGAGCGGATTGCATCTTCGCAATCGCAATTCGCATAGAACGATGTCAGGGGCGGCACAGCGCCGAAGTGAGGCAGAGATATGCGTAAATGATGCTTGCGCATTGGCGTGTTTTTGGCCGCGCGTCCCCCGACACCACGTGCTAATCAAGTTTACCTTTTCTCGGATTTGCAGATACTCGTGCCAGAGCCTTCGAAAAAGACTGGCATTTGTAATGTTCGACCCAATGGACCTGATAACCCTAGAGGCCAACGCTGGCCGGATCGAGGGGATCTTCAGTGCCCGCCCTGACATCGGGCGGTTGTGGCGTGTCCAGTCCGCTTTGGTCGAGGCGGCCCGGACGGTCGCCATGGAAGATATCCAGATCCACGAGGGGGACTTGGTCCTGCGTCTGGCGGAAAATCAGGCCACCTCTGCCGAGACTGCACGCGGTGTCGATGCCGCCAGAGACACCCTTGCCGTACTGCGCGCGCCGGGGTCTTTGCTGGATGATCCCGAACGCGCGGTGGCGCGGGCCTGTCGGGCATCGGTGCAAATCAAAGATGTTTCTTACGGCGACGCGCCCCTGACGCTTGGGTCCGACGACATCCAGTCCATAAGGGCAGCCGTCAAAGAAAGCCCGACGCCCTTCTTGGCCGCCCTAAAGGCGACGATCCGGTTTCGTCAGTTGACCGAAAGCTGGAGCCCGACGTCTGATCGGTTGATCTTTGTGACGGCAGAGCATTCGGTGCGCCAGACGGAAACCCGCCCGTGGGGCGAGGCGGAGCAGGACAATCCCTTTGGTTTTGGTCTCTTGAGTGGGATGCGCGCGCGGTGGACATACTTGCCCGCGACCGCACTCAGCCAAGGGCGCTTTCGCAGTTGGTCGCCCATGCAACCTGTGGGTGTTCGGGAATTGATAGGTGGTTTGCTGGCAGAGCAAGCCCGAACGTTGGGCGCGATCCCGCAATTGGATCGGTGGGTGTCGCGCGCGACGGAATATGCTGCGGGCAAGCATGGGAAATCCCGCCTGAAGGACGTGGTCACCCTGAGCACGCACTGTCCTGTTCTGACGGTGAGCATGATCCGGGATGGGCTCGGGCTCAAGCAGCGGGCGGCGTATAATCTGGTGGACGAGGCCGAAGAGGCGGGCATCCTGAGCCGGATCACAGCGCGCAAGACCTATCGGGTATGGGCGGTTCCCTTTCTGGCCGACCGGATCAAAAGCCGTCCGATGCCCGGTGCCCGCATGTCAGCCGCACGGCTTGCAGAACAGGGGCAGAGCGGGACCGAGAGCGATCTGAGCGTCCGTCCTGGAATGCGCTACGATACCGATGCTGCAGCCGCTCGCGAAGAGAGCGTTCTGGCCGAATTGGACAGAGCGCTTGCCCGCGCTGATGAGGTCCTGAGCGCTCGGAAACTCTGATCACTATACGCCCCTGTCGACGGGGCGGTCGTCGACCAAGCATCTGTGGTCTGACCTCGTGCGCGCACCGAGTAGGTCGAGAAGTTCACCCCGCTCGGCGATTTGTCGTCAGTGCGCGTGTGCCTCTTCGCCGATTGCCATCATCAGGTGATGTTCGCGGTGATGATCTTGGCTTGCCATCAGTCCGAAAAAGCCAAGCCCTTTGATGCGCGCGGCCACTTGGGGATCGCTGCTCGTGACTTTGAGTTCGACGCCGTCACCGTGATCTGTCGCCTCGACCTGCCAGCGGTCGTCCATCGCGAGTTGGGCCGCGTGTGCCGGAACCATGCGGCGCAAAGAGCCAAGCGTCTCGGTGTCTCCGGTTGCGAAGGCAGAAAGGCCCTCTGGCAACCGGGTCGTTTCGACCTGCGCATACGAAACCAGACGATCCATATCGACCAGATGCGCCCGAAGACCGTCTAGATCGACCTGCGTCCAGTCGGTCTCTGGATCGGCTTCCAAGACACGGACAACTTCGGACAGCGCAGCAAACGCACCTTGGCCCGGTTCGGTCAGCACGGCAGTCGCATCGGCGGGTGCAGGCGTTTCCATGCTGTGATCCATCCCGTGCTTATGGCCAGAATGGTCTGTTTGGGCCGCAGCGATTGCCCCAACACTGATAAGCGCCGAAGCGATCAGGAATACCTTCATGTCACGTGTCCGTTTTCTACATCAATGAAACAGAGGCTACCAGACACATGGTCGGTCGGACACAATATTGATCATACCGAATGTGCCGCAGATTTCTGGCGGGGCGCAGACGCGATCACCAACTGTGCGGATGGCTTTGGCAAGGTAGATCGGTTCGGGAGAAACATGCCCCGATCGTCTGCACGACCGAGGCGTCTGTCCCGAACCGACCTGCTGTCAGCACATACGGTCAATCAGACCAATCACGAAATGCCCCGCGATTTCACGTAGCTTCCGGGGGCGGCGCCCAAACCCAGCTTCTCGGGTTCGCGCGCAGGCACCAACTCGCCAGAGCGCGGTGCAAGCCAACTCTCCCAGAGTGGCCACCACGACCCTTCGTGGAATTTAGCAGAGCTGCGCCAGTCTGCGGCAGGAAGCGACAGATCAGCGTTGGTGTAATGGCCGTATTTCTTTTTGGATGGCGGATTCACAATGCCCGCAATATGTCCCGACTCGGACAGTACGAAGGTTTTGTCCGCTGATCCCATGGCCTGAACCCCGCGATAGCAGTCTTTCCATGCGGCGATATGGTCGTTCTCGGCTGTGATGGCCATCAGGGGGACTGTCACCTCGGCCAGTGATAGTTTGCGCCCCATCAATTCGAAATGCCCTTCGGAGAACTGGTTCGCGCGGCAGAGCCCGCGAAGGTACTGCATCGTCATCCGGCCGGGCAGGTTCGTGCTGTCCCCATTCCAGAACAGCAGATCAAACGCGGGTGGGGTCTCGCCCATCATGTAGGATTTGATGGCAGGTCCGTAGACCAGATCATTGGACCGCAAAAAGGACATCGTGCGCGACATGACCCGCGCGGGCAAAAGTCCGGTTCGGTCAACCTCGACCCCGATCCCTTCGACGAAATCTTCTTGGAGGAAGGGCGTGAACTCTCCTTGATCCGAGAAATCCGTCAGGGCGGTGAACAATGTTGCCGCGTTCACCGAGGTATCGCCGATCTGGTGCAGATAGGACAGCGTCAGTGATAGGGTCGTGCCTGCGATACAGTAGCCGACGACATTCACCTGATCCTGTTCACAAATCGATTTGGCGGTCTCGATCGCGGGCAGGTAGCCATCGGTGATGTAATCTTCGAGACCGGCATCCTTGAGCGACGCATCCGGATTGACCCAAGACGCGACGAACACGGTGTACCCTTGGTCGACCAGCCAGCGGATCATGCTGTTCTGGGGCTTCATATCCAGAATGTAGAACTTGTTGATCCAAGGAGGGAAGATCACGATCGGTCGGGCGTGAACGTCCTCGGTCGAAGGTGCGTACTGGATAAGCTCCATCATCTTGGTGCGCAAAACGACCTGACCCGGAGAGGTCGCGATGTTCTCCCCAACCGCAAAGGCGCTGTCATCGACCAGTTTGACCAAGAGTTCGCCATCATTGGCCTCGAGGTCGTTCACCAGGTTCTCAAGACCATCGAGCAAGCTCTCGCCCTCGGTCTCCATGGCGCGTCGCAACACCGCCGGATTGGTGTTGTAGAAGTTGCTTGGCGCCATCATGTTCGCCATCTGGTCGGTAAAAAACCGCAGCCGGCGCTTGTCGGTTTCATCCATCGTATCAAGATCTGCGACCACCTGTTGCATCGCGCCAGAGGTCACTTTGTACTGGCGGCGCAGATAGTCGAACCACGGATTAGCTTCCCACCCCTCATCGGCGAAGCGCTTGTCCTTTTCGGTTCCGGGCCCCTCGGTCGAGTGCTGGATTGCGCCAAGCCAAGCATTAAAGGAGTTCTCCCAAAATCCGGCGGCCTGTTCTGCTGTTCGGGTCGGATTGGTCAGAACCTGTTCCCACCAAGCGGCGGCGGTCTTGGCATACAAATCCGGACCGGGCGCTTCGATGCCGGGGTTTGGCGCCTTGCGCCGCGACAAAGCTGTCATCATCCGCTGCGTCAGGTTTAACAACCGCTCTGCGGCTTCGCGCTGACTGGCCGTCAGATCTCTGATCTCTTCTGTTGTATCGCTCATCGCCCCCTCCCAAGGACCAATTCCTAGACCTTCAAATCCCGCCAACCCATCACCTTTGACCTGCGCGCGCAGCGGACCCGATGGGGTGCTTTCGCGTGATCACAGGCATTTTGCCTGCTGCCAAAGATGCTCGGATTGTCTGGTGTCATGTGCCCCACGCCGCACGGCAATTCAGGGCACATCAGATAATCGATTCAAATAAGCCATTACGACTGTAACATTTTATCGCCCACTCTCCAGAGGAGAAATACGTGCCGCGCCAAAGGCCGTTTGATTGCACGCGATACGAAAAGCGCGGCCCATGTCCTGCAAATCCCAAGGCAGGGTGTTCGCCATAGGGTCAACATGCTAGAGGTCTACTCGTCTCATAGGAGAAAGGCGCCGTTGCGACGGCGAGTCGTTATGGATCAACTGACACAAGCAGGCGCTGCGCTCGTTTCTGACCTAAGCCAGCGCTACGGGCTCTCCGAAGCTTCGGTCCGCGCGATGACCGACGCGGTCGTGCGCGGTGGGGGCTCGCAGGCGCAATTCTCGATCCCCGAATTGGGGGGCATGGGCCAGTGGTCCCGGGGCGGCATGACCATGGTTGGGGATATGTTCAACACCGGTTTGCAGGCCACGGTGGCAAACCTGTGCGGCGAAATTTCCAACGCGTATTGGCAAGAGCCTCTGTTCAAGCAGCCCCCTTCGGCGGGCAATTGGCAGGCTCAGGGCAACGGGGCATCGCTGACTTGGTCAGGCGGGACGTGGTGGCCTGCAGAGCTGGGACAGCCTGCGTCGTCGGGCAGTCAAAATACGCTAAGCTACGCGATCTTTCCCCAAAGCCGTCGGTTGGCCGTCAATCTAGAGGGACGTGTCACGGTGTACGACACCTTGGAACATAACATCAGTGGCATCAGCCAACAGCAATCGGGTGACGCAAGCTGGACCTTCACCAGTCAATACGGAACGGTGCGCTTGGCCGAACTGCCGGTCGTCTCGCCGCAAGCGGATCACCAGGCGCAACCAGAGGTGCCAACAACCGAGGCTGAGCCAGACGCACCGGTCGCTGCGCCGATCCCCGAGCCTGCGGCGACAGCCTCTCTTCCACCCGCATCCGAAGGCCCCTCGATGGAGAGTGACGCGATCTTTTCTGCTCTAGAAAAGCTGGGGCAACTCAAAGAGATGGGCGTTCTGACGGACGAGGAGTTTACGGCGAAAAAGACGGAATTGCTCGCGCGGCTCTAGGCGCGCCGTTACATTCCGAACTGTGTTGCGGCCGCTTTCAAAGCGGTCATCAGTAGATCAGTGCTTTGGCCGCCAGTCGTGCGCTCTGGCAGCATCAGGCTAATGGCGCGGTCGGCGTCGGGTACGGCAAGGGGAATAACCTTGACCTCTTCCCGGTGCACCGCCTGACGGCGGGCGAACAGATCGGGCAGGACCGCCACACCCGCACCCGTCGCGGCCATGAGCAGGATCGAGTCCAGACTGGTCCCTTCGTAATCGTTCGAGACGATCCCGCCGTTCTGCCCCGCAATCCAGTAGACGATCCGCGCCAACCGGTGGCCCGTATCCAATGTCAGCAAGCGTTGGCCGTTCAGATGGTCCGATGTGATCTGCGCCATTCCAGCCAAGGGGTGGTCATGGGACACAGCGGCCCACAGCCGCTCTGTGAACAGAAAATGTTGCTGAGTGTTCGGGTGGTCTTCGGGGGTCGAGATAATGGCATCAAAGCGCCCGTTCCGGATCCCTTCATCTAAGCCCAACGTATTCTCTTCGCGCACGGCGACGCGCAGGTCAGGTTGGCTCTGGTGCAGGCTGCGCACGACCTGAGGCAGCAAATATGGCCCGATCGAGGGCAGAACCCCCAGACGCAGACGCCCGCCAAAGGGCAGGTTGCTGGTCATAGCGGCATTAAGCGCCTCGACTTCCGACAGAATGCGCCGTGCCCGCGAAACGAATTCCAAGCCTTGGGACGTCGTCGTCACACCGCTGCGGCCCCGTTCGAACAGGCGGACGCCAAGCTCGGCTTCGACCGTGGCAATTTGGTTCGAGAGGCTGGGTTGGCTGACGTGCAGCACATCAGCGGCCAACCCGAAATTCCCGAGCTGGTGAACCGTGACCACGTATTCCATCTGACGCAGGGTAGGGCGCATATCATAGCCTCAAGCTATAAAAATGAAGACCAGATTGTATTTATGCTATCGCAGAATTTCCGGCAAGAGGCGGCAGCCCTCAGATCAGGAGACCGCATATGCCGCTTATTCTCGACAGCCTGGTTGGCAACCTTATGGTGCCGACAATTATGTTCTTTGCCCTTGGATTGCTGGCCGCAGTCGTCCGCAGTGACCTGTCCATCCCCGAAGGCGCGGCGAAGTTCATGTCGCTTTATCTGCTGCTCGCCATCGGATTCAAAGGCGGTCACAGTCTGGCGCAGCACGGACTGCGCGCTGATCTGTTTCTGGCAATCGGGGCGGGGCTGATCCTGTCGTTCCTGATCCCGTTTATCGCGTTTATGCTGCTGCGGGTGATGACGCGGCTAGATGCCATGAACGCAGCGGCGGTGGCAGGGCACTACGGGTCAATCTCGATCGTGACCTTTGTTGCGGCCTCAAGCCTCTTGGACCTGACGGGGATTGCCGCAGACGGTTACATGGTGGCGGTCGCCGCCGCGATGGAGGTTCCGGCGATCCTGTCAGCTCTGTGGATTGCCGCGCGTTTTGGCCGGTCCCAAGGGGACACGAAGTGCGTGCCCATGCGCGAGTTGTTCGCGAACGGCTCTATCGTCTTGCTGAGCGGTGCTTTTGTGATCGGAGCGGTGACACAGGACAAAGGTATGCAGATGATCGCGCCCTTTGTTGTCACACCTTTCACGGGGATTCTGTGTCTGTTCCTGCTGGATATGGGGCTGTCGGCGGGGCGTAGTCTGCTCAAGAACAAGCACATGCTCAGCACGGGCCTCTTTGCCTTTGGACTGGTGATGCCAGTGGTCGGGGCGTCGCTTGCATGGGGCCTTGGGTCGGTGATCGGTCTGCAAACGGGCAGCTTGTTTCTGCTGATGGTTCTGGCGGCGTCGGCGTCCTATATCGCGGTCCCTGCGGCGATGAAGATCGCGCTGCCGCAAGCCGAGGCGGGCGTTTATCTGACCTTGTCGCTTGGCGTGACTTTCCCCTTCAACATCACGTTGGGGCTGCCGCTGTACCTGTGGCTCGCGGGGCTTGGGGGCTGATCAAATCGCCGCAGGACTTGCCAATCGCATGTCGGGGCACAGCTTCAGTCCAAAGGACATCCCTAAGCCCAAGGAAACGCTGTGCCGACCCCTGCTGCACCTAACGAAACGCTGACAGTCTACTTCGATGGCTCCTGCCCGCTCTGCACCGCCGAGATCAATCACTACAAGCGGCAAGAGGGGGCGGATTGCCTGAACTTTGTCGACGTGTCCCAAGAGGGCACGCACCCGGGTCCGGACCTAAGCCCGCGTGATGCCATGCGCCGTTTCCACGTGCGGCGGGCCGATGGAGGGCTGGTGTCAGGGGCAAGGGGCTTTGTCGCGATCTGGCAGGTTCTGCCCCGCTGGCGGTGGGCGGCGCGGATCGGCAGTTTGCCCGGTGTCCCCACGGTGATGGAGGTTGCCTATCGCCTGTTTCTGCCAGTGCGGCCATTGCTGTCACAGATCGCAACGCGTCTTGGGGCGCGTCCTGCGAATGAGTGCGCGTGCCGACGCTAAAGGGAGCAGCGTCGGGCAGGGGATAAACCCGTTAGTCCGGCCTACAAAAATATCCACTGAAAAAGAATACTTTAATGTGATCGGACGCCCACATCTTTTCCTCGGTTGCCGCCGTATAAGAAGCACGAACCTTGGAGGAGACATTCGATGAAAACCCTAATTGCAGCAACCGCCTTCGCCCTGACATGTGCAAGCGCTGCCTTTGCCGCGTCCCATTCGGAAACCGGAAACCCGATGGTTGGCGGCGCGCCGATGTTCATGGACAAGAACATCGTCGAGAACGCTGTGAATTCCGCAGATCACACCACCCTCGTTGCCGCCGTTCAAGCTGCCGGTCTGGTGGACACCCTGCAAAGCGAAGGCCCCTTTACCGTCTTTGCCCCTGTAAACAGTGCGTTTGACGCGCTGCCCGCGGGCACGGTGGAGACCCTGCTGAAGCCTGAAAACAAAGACATGCTGGTGAAAATTCTGACGGCTCACGTGGTCGCTGGAAACTGGAGCGCCGAGGACATCACCTCTGCGGTGAAGATGTCGTCGGATGGCTTTTACCACTTCAACGCGGTCTCGGGCGATGCACTGTCCGCGCAGCTGACGCCCTCGGGGCGCGTGTTCATCTATGATGAAAGCGGTAACGCCGCAGAAGTCACGACCGCCGATGTCCGTCAGTCGAACGGCGTGATCCATGTGATCGACAAGGTTCTGCTGCCGAAATAAGGCGTAAATCCAATCAACAAAGGCCGTGGCAGATTGCTCTGCCGCGGCCTTTTTATTGCACGCTACGAATGGCAGGCATCTTTGCTATGAACCTCAATCGTAGCGCAGCGCCTTCGCTTCGCCGCGTAAAGCAGCGCGGCATCACCCTTGTTGTTTTGGCAGCCCCTGAGCGTTCGGGGGCAGATCCGCATATCCCGTCACCATCGGCTTGATCAGGTTTTCGCCCTTGCGCCGCTTGTAGTAGGCGACCGCGCCGATATGAATGAGAACCATCACCAACAAAAGCGTCGACAGCGGTTCATGCAAGGCCAGAGCCTGCCGTGCAACGTCTGATGAAACGTACTGCGACAAAGGTCCGGCATTGATGTAATCTTCGGGATCAGCGAGCAGGCCCGACGCAATCTGCATCAGCAAAACCAGCAGGACGCCAACCACAAACAGGGCTCCGACCGGGTTGTGTCCATATCGGTGAGACGGCTTGGCCGACGGCAAGGAACTGGCGTATTTCAGGACCGCAGAAGGCCCCCGCACAAAGCTACGGAAGCGCGCCGTGTACGAGCCGACGAACCCCCATAGAATCCGCAGAACCACGATGCCCGCGACTGTATATCCAGCATAGAAGTGAAGCGTCATGATGTCCGGCCCGAACTTTCCCAAGCCCCACGCGGTCGCAAAGGCGATCACAAGGGCCCAATGCAAAATCCGGACAACGGGATCCCAAACATACGTCTTGTGCAAAGGCTCCGACATCACAACGCTCCTTATGGGCAGGCCAGCTTAGAAGCTCTTGGCGCGGTATTCATCGTGGCAGGCTTTGCATGTCCCGCCTAGCTTGCCAACGGCGGGGCGCAGAGCATCCAGACCATCGCCCGCGACTGCGTTCAGCTCCATCAAAGCGGCAGTGAAATCTTCGCCAGCGGCCTGAAAACCGGACATATCCTCCCAGATTGCGGGCAGTGCGCGGGTCTCGCCGGGAACGTCATCAGAGGATGTGCCGGGCGCGAACAGATCCGACATGGTGTATTTGGTCAGTGCGACCATGTCTGCGGCAGCGGCCGAGGCAGCCTCGGCGTCGTAGTCCATCTTGCCCTGCGCCATCGCGCCGACCGTCCCCATTTCGTAGCCGATCAAGGTGAAAAACGCGCGGCGGGCTTTGGCTGTGTCCGTGGCCGATTGGGCCAGAGCAGACGTGGCGAGAGCGCCGATCGTCACTGTGGTCAATAGAAGCTTGTACATGGCATATATCCGTAGGTTGTCCAAAAATCTCTTGGAAATTCTCAGAGGCTGCAAAAGGGACCGGCGACCAAAAACAACCAGTCGCCTCGTCCAATATTTTCAGCTTAGGGGCAGTCTGTAACAAGAGATAGTCACAGCCCATCCCATTTCCGTGAGTATGCCGCGAAACCGCGTGCCATCGCGGGATCGGGCGTCTCGCGTCAGAATTGGCACATGATGCTGCCTGTTATCCCGTCATTCCAATCTCAGCGCGATCTTCCTCTGTCTTCAACGAAAAGTCGGTTCCAAGCCAGCGATCCGCTTTGGGGGTGGTCAGGTAGGCAATCGCCTTGGCCACCCAGTCCGGCGATATATGGCTCTCCCAAGCGAGCTTGCTGACCGGATTGATTCCGGACGCGCGGATATGTTCCTGCATTTCTGTTGCGACCGTGCCCGGGCTCAGGCCAAAAACCCTGACCCCCATCTTGTGTGCTTCTTTGTGGGCGACGCCGGTCAGGCGCTGCACAGCGGCCTTGGAGGCGCAATAGTGGGACCATCCCTCGAGGAATGAATTCGCAGCGCCCGACGAAATGTTCACGATGGTGCCGGCGTTCTCTTGTTCGCGCATGACGTTGATTGCAGCGTGAAGACCGTAGAAGACGCCTTTGACATTCACGTCGATCACGTTGCTCCACGCTGTCAGATCACTGTCCACAATGCGCGCAATGGGGTCGATGCGGCCGGCATTGTTGACCATCAGATCCAGCCGCCCTGTTGTCCGGGTCGCGGAGTGGACCAGCTGCTCTACCGCTTGGGCATCGGTCACGTCGGTCGCAGCGGCCTCTGCTTTGCCGCCGTCCTGCATAATCTCGTCCGCGATTTGCTGAATCGCGTCCGGTGACCGTGCCGCCAGAAAAACATGGGCGCCGAGTGACGCAAGATGACGGGCGGTTGCCGCGCCGATGCCGCGAGAGGCGCCTGTGATAATAGCTGTTTGGCCCGAAAGATCAGGTGAATGTGTCATGAAAGTCTTTCATCGTCAGAGAGAGGGTGCCGCCCGACAGAACGGGCGGCGGGGATGGCTGGGATCAGCCTTCGTTCGGACCTTTGAAACCGTAGACATAGCCCCAGTTGCAAGGCACGTTGGTGGCCGCCGCGTCTTCGGGCAGCCCCGCACAATCCACAAGGTCGAAGTGAATATCGAGGTCGATCTCTGTTCCGGTCGGGGAGTTCGGGAATGCAATGAAATCCATGCCCCAGTCCGTGCGGTTGATCGTTCCTGTCGCCTCGAAAGACAGGGTGCGGATCTCGTTGTAGTTCGGGATAAAGTCAGGATAGGCACGGTCCGTGACCAGTGTGAACTCTAGCAGGACCGGGGCTTCGACCCCCAGCATCGACAGAGTGCCTTCCATGGTCCCGGCCTTTTCGGAGAGCATGGTGATCTGGCCAGAGGTGAAGGTCACCGTCGGAAACGCAGGGACATTCATGTAGTCTGCATTGCGGATATGGTTGTCCCGTCCCACATGGTTTGAATTGACCGAAGCGGCATCGACCACCACCGAAATCTGCGAATTTTCGGGCATATCCTCGTCGATCAAAAAGGTGCCGGTGAAGCGGTCGAACCGACCCACGGTGCGGGACAGGTCCATGTGATCGATTTCCCAACCTAGATGGGCATGACCCTGATCAAGGGTCCATTCCTGTGGTTCAGCAAAGGCTGGCGCGGCAACGCACAGCGCAATCAAAGGGGGCAAGAACGTTTTCAGCATAAGAGGGCTCCTGTTTCGATAGAGCCTTTTTTGCTCATGAGTGGCTTGCGGGAAATCAGGCCAAATGACATTCTCTCGTGCATCATCTGCACGAATGTTGACCCTATGGATCTGTCCCTGCTCCAGACTTTTGCCGAGGTGGCGCGGCGCGGCTCTTTTGCAGCGGTCGCGCGCGAAGAAGGCGTTGATCCGTCGTCCGTGTCACGGCGCATCGCGGCGTTGGAGCAGGCGCTTGGGTTTGTCCTGTTCGAGCGGACCACGCGCAGGCTGTCCCTGACCGAGGCTGGACGCATCTACCTAGATCGGATCGACGCCATCTTGGACTCCTTGACCGAAGCCGCTGACACCGCACGTGACATGGTCGCATCGCCTTCGGGCCTTTTGCGCGTCACCACGTCGGTCGCCTTTGGGGAACGTTGGCTAACACCGCGCTTGGCGGGATTTCGGGCAGCCTATCCGGCGATTCAGCTCGAGATGATCCTGACTGACGCGCAAATCGATATTGCGGCCGAAGGGATTGATGTCGCCCTGCGCCTAGGGCCAGAGGTGCGGGGCACATTCGTCGCGGCCAAGCTCTTTGACGTCAGATATCGTGCGGTCGCATCGCCTGCCTATCTTCGCAGGAACGGGCGCCCTGAAACCCCAGCTGACTTGGCTGCGCATGACGGCCTGTTCTTTTCCCTGCCGTCTTATGGCATGCGTTGGCGCTTTCGACGCGCGGCTGATGCCGCTCCGCAAGAGGTGTTTCCCAAGCCCGCGCTCAGCACGAACAACGCACTCGCCTTGCGCCGTGCCGCGCAAGAGGGTTTGGGCGTCGCCCTGCTTGCCGATTGGACGATCCAAGCGGATCTCGAATCCGGTCAACTGGTCGATCTGTTCCCCGATTTCGAAGGCAGCGCGATGGACTTCGACACGGCCGTCTGGACGGTCTATCCCAGTCGCGCCTACGTGTCGGCGCGGCTGCGTGCCTTTCTGGACTACATCCGCGACAGCGTGTGACGGTTTGCTTTCCATTCCTGCGGCAACAGGGTAGGCCAAGCCCGACACCCAAGAGCAAAGGCAGAGACGATGGCACTCAACGCGACAATCTACAAAGTAGAGCTCTCTGTTTCTGACATGGACCGGCACTACTACGAGACCCACAAGCTCACCATTGCCAAGCACCCTTCGGAGACGGACGAACGGCTCATGCTGCGTCTTGTTGCCTTTGCGTTGAATGCTCACGAGCACCTAGAGATGACCAAGGGGCTGTCAACCGACGACGAACCGGATATTTGGCAGAAAAGCCTGAGCGGCGAAATTGATCTTTGGATCGCCTTGGGCCTTCCGAGTGAAAAGGTCATCCGCCAATCTTGCAGCAAATCTGCCAAAGTCGCGGTCTATCCCTATGGCGGGCGCGCTGCCGACATCTGGTGGGACAAGGTCAAGGGCAGCACGACACGGTTCGACAATCTGGACGTCACCGCATTTTCCGACAACGACGTGCACGCGCTGTCTGAAATGGCGAGCCGTGCCATGAAGATGCAGGTCAACATTCAAGATGGCGAAGTGATGGTGAGCGTGGGCGACTCCATCGTTTATGTCACTCCAACCCGCTGGAAGGCGAGCGCCTGAGCGCGGTCACGGGCGTCCAACAGGCGCCTTCGAATTTTCCGCTTGGATGACGCGGGTTCTGCAAAATTATTAACATAATTCAGATTACAGGCCAAAACCCGATGCGCTGCATGGCTTGGCATCGCCCACCGTGCTACGTGCCAGTCGCCTTATTTGCTTGACTGTTTGGGCGCTATTTAGTTCCCTTGTGATATTAGTTGTAACGGGTGTCTTCCAAGACTTTGGAGCACATCCCATTTCCATTTCAGTGCTCAATTTCCACGAGACACAGTAAATTTTTTGATCCGCTCTTCCTAAGAGGCATTCGTGAAACGTATTGTTCTACTCTGCGATGGGACTTGGAATTCCGCCGACAGCCGTCATCCGACCAACGTGGTAAAGACCGCGCAATGTCTTGAACCAGCGGGGCCGGATGGTGTGTGTCAGGTGCCCATCTATATTCCGGGGGTCGGCACCGGCAAAGGTGTGACGGCGCTCTCTCGGTTTGCGGACAAGACATTGGGCGGGGCGCTGGGATGGGGCCTGCTCGACAACATCGCCGAAGCCTATCGCCATTTGGTATTCACCTACGAGCCCGGTGATGAGATTTATATCTTTGGGTTCTCGCGTGGGGCGTACACGGCGCGGTCTCTGGCCGGAATGATCCGCTCTACGGGGATTATCCCCAGAGACAGGCTCGATCACATCCCTCGCGCGGTCTTGCGCTATAAAACCGTGGGCGATCCGACCACCAAGCCAAGCAGCGAAGAAAGCCACGCGTTCCGAGCCGAAGTCTCTCCGTCTGTTGCCACCAGTGAGGCCGAGGTCGCGTGGCGCGCGGCACAAGGTCTGGAGGAACCCTACCTGCTGCGCATCACCTATGTCGGCATTTGGGACACGGTTGGGGCATTGGGTGTCCCCTCTCATCTGTCGATTGCCGGGCTCTTTAACCGTGGTCAGTACGGATTTCATGATCTGGAGCTGTCCAGCAGTGTCCACGCGGCGCGCCATGCGGTTGCTCTGGATGAAAGACGTGCGACATTCCCCCCTACCCTCTGGTCGAATTTGGACAATTTGAACCAGCGCAATCGCGCACCGATCCATAACTATCAACAGCTCTATTTCGCGGGCGATCATGGGTCTGTGGGGGGCGGAGGCGATCTGACACACCTGTCCAATATCGCTCTGCGCTGGGTGCTCGAAGGGGCGCGGCTAAGAGGTCTGTCGTTTGACCAACAGCATTTAGAGGTGATTGAACGCGAAACGGACGCCATGGGCCCGTTGATCAATACAAGCACCCCCGCGGACGGGATTTTCCAAAAGGTGCTGCGGCGGTCCCAGAAGGATCGCGAAGGACCGTCAGATACATCTGAAATGCATGACGCGCCGCTGATCAGATGGTTAGACGATCCCGATTATCGTCCGGGCAGTCTGAAAAGGGTCGAGGTGAAACTGGCCGCCCTTGCCGAAGAGCGATCGCGAAAATTCGCATAGCCCCTGCGCGCCTCTGGCGTGATCACAACTCCGCCATGGCGCGTGTTCAAAACTTGTTCGAACCGCATTGCGTCCACATCTTTGTGATGAATTGATTTGGAGGCGATGTCATGGATGTATCGAAACTGGTCGAGAGCTTTTTGGGCAGTCAAGGGGCCGCAAACCCGGGCAAAAGCACGGGTGGGCAAAGTGGTCTGCCTTCGGGTCTTGTTGGTGGGGCGGCCGCCGGTGGATTGATCGCGCTTTTGGCCGGAAACAAGAAGGCCCGTAAACTCGGCGGCAAGGCGATCAAATACGGCGGCATGGCAGCGGTCGCGGGCCTTGCTTACAAGGCCTATAATGACTGGCAGACCCAGAAACCGTCGGGTACAGAGCCCTCTCCCATGGCTCTGCCCAAACCGGCTCCGGACTCTGGGTTCGATGTCGAGAATGACCATGATGCTACGGGACATGACCTACGCCTTGGACTGATGCGGGCCATGATCTCTGCCGCCAATTGCGACAATCACATTGATGCAGAGGAACACAAACGCATTCGGGCGCAGGTGGATGCTCTGGGTTTGGGAGCAGAAGAGAAAGCGATGCTCTATGAGTATTTCGCTCAGCCCTCTGATCCGGCGGCGATTGCCGCGCTGGCGCGCACAAATGAGCAGAAAGCAGAGATTTACTTGGCGTCTTGCCTGTCCATTGATCCCGACACCGCCGAGGAGCAATCCTATTTGAAGGCGCTCGCGGATCACATGGCGCTCCCTCAGGGTCTGCGGGGTCACTTGGATGCCGAAGCCGCCGCTGTGCGTAGCGAAGTGGGTTAACAACCTAGCTCTCGCAACGCTGATTTTGGTTCCCAAGCGCCCGTCATCATGGCGGGCGCACGCGTTTCACCGAACGTCCCGAGCTTTGGCATCGGGCTGTGTGCGTCCAGTTGGCGCGTCAGATAATTGACTGCACAATTGATTGGATCAAAAATGTCGCATTGATTGCATCATATCGTGCGCATATCTGAGCGGGGAAACAGGGCGCGAGACATAAAGCGATGTATGGTTCGTGCGTCAAAGGCAAAGGAAACAGCCCATGTGCGATAGCAGAGATACCAAATTAGCCCTCAAGAACGGCCTGCGTTCGCGTTGCCCGAAGTGCGGCGAAGGCAAGCTGTTTCAAAGCTACCTCAAGGTGAAGGCCAGCTGTGACGCTTGCGGGTTGGACCTCACGCCCCAGCGCGCTGATGACGGGCCAGCTTATGTGGTTATCCTGCTGGTCTGTCACATTGCGGGCGTCGCGATGCACTTGATGTACAAACCATTTCTGGACAATCCGCTGGTGCCTGCTTTGATCATCAGTCTGGGTGCCGTAGCGCTGTCTTTGGCTATGCTTCCGCCCGTGAAGGGGGCCTTTGTGGCGATGCAATGGGCCAAAGGGATGCACGGCTTTGGCAAGGCAAAGCCTGCCAGTTAACCCATAAATGTGTTTGGAACCAACGCGTTCGAGAGGCCGTGCAAGGCCTCTTGTAGCGCGTCGCGTGTGATCGCGCCCCCTAGGCCCACGCGAATCTGCTCTTTCGGGGCTCCGAGGACGGTAAATGCGTCAGACGGCATCAAGCCGATCTGGCGCCGTGCCATGCGTGCAACGATGTCCGCACGCGAAGCGCCCTTGGGCAAGGTGAGCCATAGATTGAAGGCATTGTCCGCGGAGCGGTATGTGAAGTCCCCCAAAACCTCTGCTGCGATGGACTGTCGGGCCGCAGTTTCGGCGCGGATGAACCGCCGGATGCTGTCTGCTGTGCCGTCCTCGATCCATTGTGTGGTCAGTGCGATCGACAGCGGCGACGGCATAACCGAAAGCGCCCGAATGGCCTGAGACAGATGCATTGCGCATCGTGCTGTCGGCGCAATCGTGTAAGCAAGCCGAAGTCCTGCTCCGATGCACTTGGCCAAGCCTCCGATATGCCAGGTCAATTCCGGTGCCGAAAGCGCTATTGGTGCAGGCGCTTTGGCGGGAATGAACCCGTAGGCATCGTCCTCGATCAGAAAGAGAGTGTGCTTTAGCATCACGCTGGCAATCGCCTCGCGCCGCTGCGCGGGAACCGTCAGGGTCGTTGGGTTCTGCAATGTCGGATTCAGGTAGAGCGCTTTGGGCTTGTGTTCGGCAATCGCCGCAGTCAGCGCCTCGGGGATCACGCCATCGTCGTCCATTTCAACCCCGACCAAGCGCACGCCGAACCGGCCTGCGACGTTGCGGACACCGGGATAGGTGACCGCTTCGCACAGCACGACATCGCCGGGTTTGGTGATGATCGAGAAGATCGCCGCCATGGTTGCATGAGCGCCGGGTGTCACGGCGACGCGTTCCAATGACGGAACCATGCCGCGCATCGACAGCCAGCTCGAGGCCGCGACCTTGTCCCTTTCGGCCCCCACGGGCGACTGGTAGCGCAACAGATCAATCAGGTTGGCCGAGACATATCCCAGACCCGCCTCCATCTTGCGTAGCAATTCGGGGTCCGTGGGTTCGGGCGCCATGTTCATCGACAGATCCGCATCGCTGGACCGCGCCGGATCGGGCCGGTTCGACACCACACTGCCGCGGACAAACGTGCCCCGCCCCACATGGCTTTCCACATGGCCGCGGGCCTGCGCCTCGGCATAGGCGCGCGAGACCGTGGTAAAGTCGATCCCCAGCGCATCGGCGAGTTTGCGTTGCGGCGGCAAACGCATCCCATCCTTGAGCCGGCCTTCTTTGATATCTTGCGCGATGGCGTCGGCGATAGCGAGGTAGCGGGGCTTACCGCTTTCCAAGGTGTTCGGAGTCCAATGCATCAGATGGCCCTTCGGTTGGAACGTGCCCCTCTGTAGATCAAATTGATTCGGCAATGAAGCGGAAATTGTATGGATCGTCAGAGCGGCAAAATTTGTCCTCATGCATTCGGTATTTCGAATGTCAATGTATGTAGATTGACCGATTTTGCTGGGAAAATGTGCAGACCGGCCGAGTCTTTGCGAAATCGGAGCCAAATTATTGTATGCAAAATAGACTGCAATTTGATTCCATCAATCCAGACGCGTCAGCCTGTCCCTACGAACGCAATACTAGGACAGGAGCAAGGGTATGCCCGAAGTCACCAAAGAAATGCACAAAGACGGCGATTTCTTCGTCAACTACGAGGAAAAGGTCTTTGAAGATGTCAAAGCCGACGAAGGCGAAAAGGCGCTGGTCACCTTCCATACCGTCGCCTTCGAAGGTTCGATCGGGCTGGTCAACATCCTGAACGCCATCCGCCTGAACCGCAAAGGGTACGAGACCTCGATCCTGCTGTATGGTCCCGGCGTGACCTTGGGCATTCAACGCGGTTTCCCGACCCTCGGGGACGAGGCTTTCCCCGGGCATCAGAACTTTGCCGTGAACCTCAAGAAATTCATGGGCGAAGGCGGCAAGGTCTACGCCTGCCGCTTTGCCCTTCAGGCTCTGTATGGCCATGGCGAGCCTTCGCTTCTGCCCGGCATCACGCCCATCGCGCCGCAAGACGTGCTGGACTGCATCCTGCTGCACAAGAAGGCGAACGCGGTGATCCTCGACACTTGGACCGTCTGATCCGCGAACCGGCAAAGCGGCCCCGACCGCTTTGCCCCTGCTGACCCCAGCCTTGAAAGCCAAGCCCATGAGAACAGACACCATCCGCGCGGCCGCTGTGCAGATCGCCCCCGACCTGACGGGCCGCGCCGGCACCATCGAGCGCGTGTTGAACGCCATCGCCGAGGCCGCAGACAAAGGCGCGCAGTTCATCGTCTTTCCCGAAACCTTTGTGCCCTACTACCCCTATTTCAGCTTTGTCCTGCCCCCCGTGCAGCAAGGCGCACCCCATCTGGAGTTGATGAAAGAGGCGGTCGTCGTGCCCTCTGCGGAGACGCAGGCCGTGGCGGATGCCGCCGCCAAACGCGGTGTTGTGGTGGTTCTGGGGGTGAACGAGCGGGATCATGGCTCGCTCTACAACACACAATTAATCTTTGACGCAGACGGTACGCTGGCGCTGAAACGGCGCAAGATCACGCCCACCTATCACGAACGCATGGTCTGGGGCCAAGGCGACGGCGCGGGCCTGAAGGTGGTGGAGACCGCCGTGGGCCGCGTGGGCGCACTGGCCTGTTGGGAGCATTACAACCCGCTGGCCCGCTACGCCCTGATGACCCAGCACGAAGAAATCCACGCAGGTCATTTCCCCGGCAGTCTGGTCGGCCCGATATTTGGCGAACAGATCGAGGTCACCATGCGCCACCACGCGCTAGAGGCAGGCTGTTTCGTCGTCAACGCCACTGGTTGGCTCACCGAGGAACAGATCACTTCGCTGCACCCTGATCCCAAGCTGCAAAAGGCCATGCGTGACGGGTGCATGACCTGCATCATCAGCCCCGAAGGCCGCCATCTGACCGACCCAATTACCGAGGGCGAAGGTATCGCCATCGCCGATCTGGACATGCGCCTGATTGCCAAGCGCAAACGCATGATGGACAGCGTCGGGCACTATGCCCGCCCCGAACTTCTGAGCCTGAACCACGACATGCGGCCCGCGTTGACGCGCCACGTGACCGATGACCTATCCACCCCCGAAGAGGCAGACGAGGATGTATGACACCGCGACCCTGATCAACGAACTGCAAACCCACGGGATGCGCCTTGTCGATCCTCGCGCGGGGCAGCAAAGCCGCCGCGGCGGGGCGGGCCCCTCGGACCACAAGGCGGTGACGATTGCCGACCGCACCGTGATGATCCCCGTTCACACCGCGCCGTCCTTTGACAGCCCATTTCTGGCGGAACAGCCCGATAGCTCTGGCGCGTCCCGCCTGCTGCGTGACGGGGCCGAGGTCGCCCATATCCGTTTCCCAGAGCGGGCGCGGTTCTATGAGCTGTCCACTGCAGACGGCATTCCCTATAGCCACATTGCGGCCCTGCATTCCAAGGACGTTCTGGCCACGACCGTCCTGCAAACCTGCATCCGCTACGAGAGCCGCAAGAAGACCTGCCAGTTCTGTTCCATCGGGCAAAGTTTGGCGGCGGGTCGCACGATCGCCCACAAAACCCCCGAACAACTAGCCGAGGTCGCAAAGGCCGCCGTCGTTCTGGACGGCGTGCAGCACATGATCCTGACGACCGGCACACCCGCAGGCAAAGATCGGGGGGCGCAGGTCCTGTGTGACAGCGCCCGTGCCATCAAGGCGGTGGTCGATCTGCCGCTGCAAGGCCAGTGCGAACCGCCCGAGGACGACGCATGGCACCAGCGCATGTTCGACGCAGGGATCGATGCCTTGGGGATGCACCTAGAGGCAGTGACGCCAGAGGTCCGTCAACGGATCATGCCGGGCAAAGCCAGTGTGCCGTTGGAAAAATACTTCTCTAGCTTTGAGGCCGCGGTAAAGGTCTTCGGACGGGGTCAGGTCTCGACCTACATCCTCGCGGGTCTTGGCGATACACCCGAAGCCATTCTGGAGATGAGCGAGAAATTGTGCCGCATGGGGGTCTATCCCTTTGTTGTGCCCTTTGTGCCGATCTCGGGCACCCCGCTGGAAAGCCACCCTGCCCCGAGTGCAGAATTCATGGCGTCGATCCTGCGCCCCCTAGGCCAGATGATCGCCGAGGCCGGCATCCTGTCATCAGACATGAAGGCAGGCTGCGGACGCTGCGGCGCATGTTCGGCCCTGTCGACCTACGAAAAGCTGAAAGTTCCGGCGAGGGCCAGCGCATGATCGAGCTTGAACCGCGTCAATTTCAGTGCCCCGGCTATTACATTCGGGCGGCCAGCAAACCGTTCGAGGCCGCAGGCGCCGCCTCCCTGCGCCATCGCGTGTTCGTCGAGGAACAAGGCATCTTCCCCGACCACGACCGCGACGAGACAGACCTGATCGCCACCCATCTGGTCGCTCTGTCCACCTATGCCCATGAGGCCGATCAGGTCGTTGGGACCGTCCGCATCCACGAAGAGACGCCGCGCCTTTGGTGGGGATCACGTCTGGCGGTCGACCAGACCTTTCGCAATGTGGGACGCCTTGGGGCAGAACTGATCCGGCTCGCTGTGTGCACCGCCAATGCCCGCGGCTGTGACCGGTTTCTGGCCCATGTGCAGATGCAAAACGTGATCCTGTTCCGCCGCCTGCGTTGGAAGCCCCTTGGCGAAGTCATGATCCATGGCACCCCCCATATGAAGATGGAGGCTGACCTGAACCACTACCCGCCCTGCGCCGATCCTGTGGCGGGCTGGTATCACCGACCATCCTTTCGTCAGGTCCGAAAATGAGCCTCCAAGACCTCGCGCAGCGCCTGAACACACATCCTGCGATCCGGTCGAAAACCGGTATTGCTGAGGCCACATTGGCTTTGGGCTTGAATGCTCAATCGGCGGGGCGCCCTGGGGACGATGCTGCGCCGCTGCCACGCGCAGGCGGATATGACCTGCTCGCGGGCGAAGGCTTTATCCCTGCGTTCGTCAAGGATGATCCGTGGTTTGCAGGCTGGTGCGCGATGATGGTGAACCTGTCGGACATCGCCGCCATGGGTGGGCGATCGGTTGCGATGGTCGATCACATTTGGGCCCCGAATGCCGACGCCGCCGCGCCTTTGTTAAAGGGTCTGCGCGACGCGTCCGCAGCGTACGGTGTGCCGCTGGTCGGGGGGCATACTAATCTGAACGCCGCAGAACTGGGCCTGTCTGCATCGGTTTTTGGACGTGCCAACGCTTTGATCACCAGCTTTGACGCAGCGCCGGATGACATCCTGATCGCCGCCATCGATCATCGCGGGGCTTATCGGAATTTTGACAACTTTTGTGCGGCATTAGAGGCGCCGCCCGAGCGCCTGCGCGGTGATCTGGAGATCCTGCCAACCCTCGCTGAGAACGGCCTGACCAAAGCGGGCAAAGACATCAGCCAAGGGGGCATTGTCGGCACAGCGCTCATGCTGGCCGAGTGCTCGGGCGTGGGGATCGACATTGACCTCGCCGCCATCGCGCCGCCCGTTTGCATCGCCAAAGAACGCTGGCTGCACAGCTTTCCCAGCTTTGGGTATCTGCTCTGCGTGCGCGCTGATGATGTGGCTAAAGTCTGCGCCCACTTCACCGATCGCGATATCCATGCAGCCCCCATCGGACGGATCACAAATGGCTCTGCTCTGACCCTGACCCAAGGGTCTGAGGCTGCGCTGTTCTGGGATCACGCCGTCACCCCATACCTCAATCTCGGAGGCCAAAATGCCTGAAACCCACTGGACCGTCCGCTGGCCTGACGGCACCGAAGAGGCGCTTTATTCCCCGTCCTCGGTCGTGGCCGAACTGTTCACGCCCGGCACCGCCTATCCGCTGCCGGACTTCCTACACCGATCCCGCATCGCGATGGAGCGCGCGTCAAATCGCGTCGCGGCAAAATATGGCTTCGCCTGCTCGTCCGCGATGGCACAACTAGACCGGATCGAAGCCCGCGTCGCCCAATTCGACATGGCGGCGGCCCCCGAAGTCACTTGCTTGAAAATCACCCAATGAGGCCCCCGATGAAAGATACGCAAACCAACGAAGTTCCTGTGGTGATTGTGGGCGGCGGACAGGCAGGCCTGTCCGTGGCGTGGTGCCTGAAGCAAAAGGGCATCAGAAGTGTCGTGTTGGAACGGCACGCCCGTTTCCATTCATGGCGCAAAAACCGCTGGGACAGCTTTTGCCTTGTGACTCCGAACTGGCAATGCCGCCTGCCCGATTTTCACTATTCCGGAGAGTACGGCGGCACCGACCCTGACGGCTACATGCTAAAAGATCAGATCACCGACTATCTGGACGCCTTTGCTGAGATGACCCAGCCCGACCTGCGCGAAGGGGTCGAGGTCACCCGCGTCACCCCCATGGACCACGGCTATGTTGTCGAAACCTCGGTCGGGACATGGCAGTGCGAGCAGGTAGTGATCGCGACGGGGGGTTATGACAGCCCGATCGAGCCGGACTACGCAAAAAATCTGTCGCCCGAGATTTTCCAGATGCACTCTGTGGACTACCGCAACGTGGACCAGTTCCCCGATGGCGGCGTGCTGATCGTTGGCACCGGTCAGTCCGGTGTGCAGTTGATGGAGGACTTCACCCGCGCCGGCCGCGACGTGCATCTGGCCGTTGGCCCCGCACCCCGCAGCCCCCGCAAATATCGCGGTCGGGACGCGACCGATTGGCTTTATGACGCAGGTCACTACGCGATCACCATCGACACCCACCCCGACCCGCACAAGGCGATGACCCAGACGAACCACTACATGTCAGGGCGCGATGGCGGCAAAGAGATCGACCTGCGCCGTTGGCATCTGGACCACGGGGTCGAGCTGTACGGGTCGCTGGCCAATATGAACGGAACGCAGGTGTCTTTCCTGCCCGATCTGGCGAAAAATCTGGACGACGCTGACAAATCCTATGTCGGCATCCGCAACCAGATCGACGCCTATATCGAGAAGAACGGGATCGATGCCCCAACCGAGCCCCCCTTTGAAAAGGTCTGGCAACCGGAGGCCGAACGCACCGATCTGGATCTGGCGGATGCTGGGATCACATCGGTCCTGTGGGCCATTGGCTTTCGTCCGGACTACAGCTGGATCGAGGCAGACGTGTTCGACGACCGTGGCAAACCCGTCTTTAATCGCGGCGTCACGGCCCAAACGGGTCTGCACTTTATCGGGCTTGGCTGGCTGAACACGTGGGGCTCTGGCCGCTTCTTGGGAATCGAGGAAGACAGCCGCTACTTGGCCGATCAGATCGCCGCTCAAATGACCAAGGTTTCTGCATGAACGTTGTACGACTGGATCGCGCGAGCACTGCTCCGACCCGTTCGGAGCAGATCACCCTTGGCATGGCGCAGCTCTCGCCTTTTGGGGTGTCGGAACAATGGCTGCTGCGGGATTGCGGGGATCGCCACTGGGGTCTGATCGCAGAGTCCGTTGGCGGATCCATGGCGTTTCGCGACGAGACGGGGCATCCTGTCTATGCCGCCTTTTGCGCGACGTCGGTGGCCTATGACGCCGCGCCAACGCTTGGCGGGCAGGCGCGTATTCTGTCTTCGCTGTTTCAAGTGGCCCCTCAGCGCATCGGCTCGGAACATCTGCTCGTCGGGTCAGAGGGCACACTCGCGCGCGTTCAAATGATCACCTGCTTTTTGCGGCACGACGAAAGCGGCTCTAACAGGCAACTCCTGCGCACGAGCCTGAATGGTCTGCAAGACCTGCCGCCTGCGCCAGAAAGCTTGATGGAGTTCAGCGAGACCGCGCGGCAAACAGCGCGAGAGGCGCGGTCCAGCACCCGAGGTGATCGGGTATTTGACTACACGCCAAACCCCGCTCTGGACTTCAATGCGGTTGGGCTTCTCTACTTTCCGACATTTTCCAAGATCGCAGAGTTGGCGTCTCCGACGCAGGGGTTCAGGCAACGGGACGTGATTTACATGGGCAATGTCGATCTGGACGACCGTATTTGTGCGTTCAAATCGGAGAGTGGTTTGCTTCTGTACACCGGAGATCGCTTGATAGGGGCTGTGTCGTGCCGCGCCTAAAGACCAGAGATCGCACGAGCACCCTTAAGCCTTGATCACAATTTCTCGACCGCGCCAAAACGGCCCCAAGAATACTTGACAGAAAAAGTAGGTAATATTATTCCGCAGAAAATCAGCCCGCATCTCTCAGCCAGCGTCAAACATCATCTTGAAGTAAGAGGGTACGATGACGCGTGGCTCATTAATGAGAACCACAGTCCTGAGTGGGATGTGGGTAACGATGGTAGCGGGTGCAGGGATTGCACAAGACAGCACCGACCTTGGCACGATTGAACTGGAGACCAGCCGCCGCGGGATTCAGACGGATACGGCGGCCTCTACGACTGTTGTCACGGACGAAGAGATCGAGGCCCGTCAGGCCAGCACCTTGGTCGAATTGCTGGACACCACGCCCAATGTCAGCCTTGTCAACGGATCAAGCCCCCAAGGCGCGGCGGTCTCCATCCGTGGTCTGGGAACCTATGCAGGAACCTATGGCACCGACGGCAAGGTCGCCGTCATCGTTGATGGTGTCAGCAGCGGTGCCGAAGAAATTTACCGCAACGGCTCGATGCTGTCTTTGGAGCCGGAGCTTTTCCGCGAAGTGACCGTCACCCGCGGACCGGGTGAAAGCTTTGGCTATGCGTCCGGCGCGATGGGTGGGACGATTGAGGCGGAAACCAAAGATGCGAGTGACTTCCTAGAGGGCGGGGACGCCTTTGCTCTGCGCCAGAAGATTGGGTCGGAAAGCAATGGCGAAGGCTGGCTTAGCTCGACCATCCTCGCTTTTGCGCCGGATGAGAAATTCGATGCCTTGGTCTTTTATGGCAAGCGCTCGGTTGGGGACCGGACCGACGGCGATGGGAATACTCTGGATGCGTCCGGGTTCGATGCGCCCTCTGCTTTGGTCAAGCTGAACTACCACGTGAACGACGCCAGCACCCTGACCTTTGGCTACAGCTACAACGAAATCCCCCAGTCCGACGTGCCCTATGACGTCTACAATCCGGATTGGAGCGACGTGCTCGTTGACCGTTACACCAAGGACACGACAGCCTATCTGGCCTACCGATTCAACCCTGTGGACAATGCCCTTGTGAACCTAGAGGCGCGTCTGACCTACAAGTACGAGGATATGGAGCTGTCTTCGGACACGGTGTCGAGCAATTTGTATAACACCCATCACAGCACCGAAACGCGGGGCCTGCGCCTTGAAAACGAAGCGCTCTTTGCGACCGGAATTGTGAACCATACCCTGACAACCGGTGTCGAAGTCAAAGAACGCCGCCGCGCCAGCACGATCAGCACAGGGACCTATCAGGGCGACAACGATTCCAGCGCACCGGGTGGGACCGACGAGAGCTACGCCGTCTATCTGGCAGACCGGATGGAGATTGGGCAGCGCCTGACCCTGACCCCGCAGATCCGCTTTGAAAAGCAAACGCTGACGTCAGACAACAACAACGACTCCCAGACCTGCTATGGGCCGACCTATTGCGTGACAACCCCCGCGATCGAGGATGGCACGAGCTGGGAAAGCGAAGCATGGACCGGGGCGCTGTCCGGCCGCTATGCCTTCTCGAACGATCTCGCGGTGTTCGGCTCTGTGGCCTACAACGAAAACCTGCCCATTCTTGATGACCTGCGGAACGAGGACAACATCGAGCAGTCAGAAAAGGGTGTGACCCAAGAAGTCGGCCTGTCCTTCGACCGGATGGATGCCTTTGCGGGCGGTGATACGCTTCGGTTCAAACTCACAGCATTCCAGACACGGATCTGGGACGGGACAACCTATTCAGGCATCGAAAAAGTGGACCTGAGCGGCGTCGAGTTTGAAGCATCGTATGCCCACCCTGCCTTCTACGCGGACTTCAACGCGGCCATGACCCGCGGCACGATCAACAGCACCGACGATAACTTCAACTATGCGCCTGCGGATACGGCGCAGTTGACTTTGGGCAAGCGGCTGTTTGACGACCAACTGGACCTGAGCTTCGAGGCAAAGCACGCTTGGGGCAATGACCGGACCAGCGGCACCAGCGGCGCGGTTGCGCCTTCTGACGACTGGACGACCTATGGGGTCGCGGCGGCCTACACCCCCAATCGCGGGGCGCTGGAGGGCTTTGAATTCCGTGCCTCGGTCGAGAACCTGACGGACGAGGCCTATCGCCCCTATCTGACCGACGCGTCCAGCTACGCCACAGGGCGGAATCTGAAGCTGTCGATCGCCAAGACCTTTTGATCGACCAGAACCGGCCCGCGATTACACGTGGGCCGGTCACAGTTGTGTTTCCATCAAGGACGAATTGCTATGACCAAACCCGATCCTTCTGCGATCCGCGCTGCGCGCGCCGAAACCCCGAACGCCAGAGATCGCGACTTTGCCGAGTCTCTGGGCATCTCCGAGGCAGAGCTTGTGGCCGCCCATGTGGGCCACGGGGTGACACGCATCTCGGCGAACCCTGACGATCTGATGCCCCAAATCTCGCGGCTCGGAGAGGTGATGGCCCTGACCCGCAATGCCTCTGCGGTCCACGAACGGGTTGGCACCTATGGCGAATATCGCGCCGGTCCCCATGCTTCGATGGTATTGGGAGACGAAATCGACCTGCGGATATTCCCGCGGCATTGGGTTTATGGATTTGCCATCGATCAAGAGACAGACAAAGGACGCCGCCGGAGTTTGCAGGTGTTCGATGCTGCGGGGGACGCGGTCCACAAGGTGTTCCTGCGAGAGACGTCGGAACTGTCAGAATGGATCGACGTGGTCGGGTCTTTGATGATTGATGATCCGGCGCAAACGCTGGATGTGGCAGAGCGCGCGCCTGTTGAACCCGCAAAGACCAATCCCGCCAAGTCGGACATCCTGCTCGATGAATGGGCCAAGCTGACCGACACGCATCAGTTCCTGCGCCTGACCTCGAAGTTGGGAATGAACCGGCTCGGGGCCTATCGCATGGCCTCTGGGGGCCGTTGGGTGCGTCCTTTGGCCATTGATGCCACCGACCGCTTGATCGAGACCGTCAGCGCGGCGGGGGCAGAGACGATCCTGTTTGTCGGCAATCAGGGGAACATCCAGATCCACTGGGGCGGACTCGAAACTGTCAAGGCGATGGGCCCTTGGATGAATGTCCTCGATCCGCGCTTCAACTTGCATCTGCGCAGTGACCACGTGGCCGAGGTCTATGCGATCGAGAAGCCGACCAAACGCGGACCCGCGATCAGCGTCGAAGCCTTTGACGCCGAGGGCGCGCTGATCCTACAGGTGTTCGGCCGCAAGACCGACAGCGATCCCCATGGTCAGAAATGGGCCGAGCTTGTGTCCGCCCTGCCCACTTTGTCCGAGGTCGCACAATGCGCGGTTTAACACTCTCTGCCATTCTGCTGTGCGGGGCAGCGTCTCTTGGCATGACAGGCAGCAGTGTCTGTGCTCAGGATGCTGTGGTTTCTGTTGGCGGTCCGATCACTGAAATTATCTTTGCCCTTGAAGAACAGGACAGACTGATCGCCCGCGATACGACCTCGGTCTATCCGCCCGAGGCCCTTGGGCTTCCCGATGTTGGCTACATGCGGCGTCTGTCTGCCGAGGGTGTGCTGTCTGTCGGGCCGGACATGATTATCGCGCGGGACACCTCTGGCCCGCCCGAAGTGCTGGAGCAGCTTCAAGCCGCGAGCATCCCCGTGGTTCTGGTGCACGATGCCTTTGACCCAGATGCCATCCTGTCCGCGATCGACACGGTGGGTGCTGCGCTGGACGTGCCGGCCAAGGCGGCAGAACTGTCGGCCACCGTTCAGGCCGATCTTGACGCGCTGGCCGAAAGACGGGCCGAAATCACCGAGAAGAAGCGCGTGATCTTTGTCCTGTCTGCCGATGCGGGGCGTTTGAATGTCGCGGGTCGGGGCACGGGTGCGGATGGGTTGATCACTATGGCGGGCGGCATCAATGCCGTGGCTGATGGGTTCGACGGCTACAAGCTGATGAACAACGAAGCCCTTCTGACCGCCAACCCCGACGTGGTGCTGATGCTCGCGCCGCGACCGGGAACGGATCATTCGCTGACGCCTGCGGACCTGCAGACCCATCCCGGTCTTTTGCCGACTGCCGCTGGTGCGGCTTCAGCGATCAGACAAGTGCCCGCTGCGGCCTTGGGATTTGGTCCGCGCACTCCGGCGCTTGCTCTCGCTCTCCTAGAGGACATGTATGGCGGGGCGCAGTAAGATGGTGGCCCTCGACCGTTCCGAGCGCGGCCGTTGGGGCATTGCGCAGACCACGAGAGCGCTGTTTTCGGCGGGGGATCGCAGGGCTGTCGCGCTGCTCCTCCGTTTGATCTTGGCCGCTGCGTTGATCGTGACTATGGCGCTTTCGCTGGGATGGGGGGCCGCAGACGAGGTCGCGGTCATCCCCGCACTCCTTGGTAAATTTGGATGGTCCGAGGCCAGTCTGCGTGACACCGTGATTATCTGGGACATCCGTATGCCCAGAGTTCTGACCGCGACGCTGGTTGGCGCGGCACTGGCCGTATCAGGGGCGGTGATGCAGGGGCTGTTCCGCAACCCTCTTGCGGATCCGGGCCTGATCGGTGTCAGCGCCGGTGCGGGCTTGGGCGCGGTCGTCGCGATCGTGCTTGGCGGTGTCTTGCCTGCCGCGATCGCGGGGTTCTTTGGGCGGTGGCTCGTTCCTGCATTCGCCTTCTTGGGGGGATGGGGGGCGACCCTTTTGCTGTTTGCTCTGGCGACCCGTGGGGGCCGCACTTCGGTGGCGACCATGTTGCTGGCCGGGATCGCTTTGGGGGCGCTGACCGGCGCTTTGACCGGGATCGTCGTTTACTACGCAACCGATGACCAACTGCGCGATCTGACGTTCTGGAGCATGGGGTCCGTCGCAGGGGCGAGTTGGCAGCAGCTGTTCGTCGCTGCGCCGATGATGCTTGGGGCCTTGTGCGCCGCCCCATTCCTTGCGCGGGCGCTGAATGCCATGGCGCTCGGAGAAGCGGCGGCCCTGCATTTGGGGATCGACACCCAAGCCACCAAACGCATCGCCATTCTGACCGTCGCCGGAGCGACAGGCGCTTCGGTCGCGATTACGGGCGGGATTGGGTTTGTCGGGATCGTGGTGCCGCATCTTCTGCGCTTGGTTCAGGGGCCTGACCATCGGGGGCTGTTTGTGAATGCGGCGCTCTTGGGGGCGATCCTGCTGCTTTGGGCTGACATGCTGGCCCGTACATTTATCGCGCCCGCAGAGCTGCCGATCGGGATTGTGACTGCGGCCCTTGGTGGCCCGTTCTTTATGTCGGTGCTGATGCGCAACCGGCATCTGTTATAAGGAGTGGCCCTGATGGACCTAAGAACCAAAGACCTTTCGCTGGATCTTGGTGGGCGGCGCATTCTAGAGGGCGTTTCCATTCAGGCGACGGCGGGCGAGGTCACTGCGATTGTCGGACCGAATGGCTCGGGCAAGACCTCTTTGCTCAAATGCTTGACCGGCGAATATCGGTATTCCGGCACGATCAGCCTGAATGGCGCGGATATAAACAGCTATGCTCCAGCGGAATTGGCGCTGTGGCGCGCGGTTTTGCCCCAAGCCATCGAGCTGTCATTCCCGTTCACCGTGCACGAAGTCGTCAGCTTGGCGCTGACCTCTGGTGTGGCGATGGACAAAGGTCGGGCCTCGGATGATTTGGTCCAACGGGCGCTAGAGCGCGTTGGACTTGGGGGTTATGCCCCTCGCCGCTATCAGACGCTCTCTGGGGGCGAACAACAAAGGGTGCAACTGGCGCGCGTGTTGCTTCAGGTCTGGGAGTCGACTCTCTACGATCTACCCCGCTGGCTTTTTCTGGATGAACCGGTCTCGGCGCTGGACATCGCCCATCAGTTGCTGGTGATTGACATCGCGCAGGACTTCGCACGCAAGGGCGGCGGGGTGATTGCCGTCATGCACGATCTCAACCTCACGTCGATGTTCGCGGATCAGGTGTTGCTGATGCAAGGGGGGCAGGTTGCGGCGTCAGGCGCGGCAGAAGAGGTTCTGGCCGATGAGCCGCTGTCCCGCGCCTATGGCTGCGCGGTGGTCACGCGACAAGCGCCGGCAACAGGAGCTTGGCTTTTGCCCCAAGTCGCGAATGGTCGGGCTTTTGCCCCCTAAAGCTGTAGACAAGCGTAATTCACCTCTCTAATTTTATTTGCGCAATATTTGCTTATTTATTTGGTGTATTCTGGAAATATGTTTCCAGACTTTTTCAATTATAATTCATTTTATTTCGCAAATATAATTGAGGGTTAAATGAAATTTATAAAGAGCCTTGTTGGTTGCGCCGCAGCCAGCGTTCTGGCCGCGTGCGTCGCTGGTGCCGGAACAAACGAATATGGTGGCTACGATATCGTCGGAGGCATGGGGATTGTCGAATCTCCTTACGCTGAAGTGCGCGGCTGGAATGTTGTCTACGGATTTGACGGCAATCGGCCGGCCTATTGCGCGGCAGAAACAGGCACAGGCACGCTGCGTTGGCGCTTGGGTTATGATGGCGGACAATGGCAACTGGCAATTCCCTCCTCACCTTCGGGGCCTAATTCTGACTGGTCAAGCAATTGGGAAGTCGATGGTGTTGCACGGCCCATCAGCGGTATCGCAACCGAGAATTGGACAATCGCATGGCTCGGGCTGGAAGAATTAGATCGCGTCCGTCAGGGCAATGTCATGATCATTGATATCGGGCGGGAGTCTGCAGAAAAACAACTCTATGGCACTGCTGCGGTCGTGACAAAGATCCTCGAATGCCAAGAGCGTTCGGGCGTGGAATGGACGGATCCCGATCTTGCCCCGCAAGCGGCTATTGAACCCGTTTCGGAGTGCCCTGACGAAGGGCCCCGTTTCGCGGGCTCTGGGGTATGTCAGGGACGTGCGGTGAATTACCTGTCGCGCTATCCCGAGGAACCGCCTTTTGCGCTGCCGGGTCAATCCTGTCGATGGGTTCTGCGAGAAGCTGCCCTGCCCGGTGGGGATCGGTTTTTGCTTTATTTTGCGGCCCAATGCGACCAGAAGACCGCTAAATTGGATGTCTCGGCAAGCAACCGTTTTGCAGAGCTGACCGTCTCTGAAAGCGCGTATGACATCCCGCCACGGGTTTTGGCCGAGATCTACGCAAGCCATGGCAAAGGCGCGAGCGGCATCCTTCAGCGTGCAAAAGAGTGGTCGCAAACCCCTGCAGAAATGTCAGGGTGTTTTGTTGTCCAAACGGGAACAGACCCAGTGCAATATCAGGTGGACAATGTATCCCCCGCCCAATCCAAAGCGATGATGAACGACGGACCGCGGGGGGCGTGCGGACCGCGCGGACTGGACCAGGATTCACCGAGCTTCTGGACAGTGATTGGCGACGAGTTGTGGTATCTGACACCCTCTCACGAGGCCTACAAAGACATTCACGTGCCCTCTCTTACAGTCCTGACACAGGACGGATCTGGCGGCTACGTGGCTAGCGGCTACTAATACGCTGGTCCTTGGGCGGCGGGATGCGTCGCCGCCCAAGGCATGACCGGATTCATCCGAAACGGGCCCCAGAGGATCGCGTTTTTGCCCCGCTCGTTTGGCGGGGCTGTGTGTTCTGGGTGCTGCGAAGGCCGCTCAGGGGTTAATCAAGACAGTGAAAACTTTGTCTTATGAGATAAATTTTCTAACACTTTCGGGGAAATTTATATATGCTTTGGACGTAGTACCATTAGTATAGGTTAAGTCTTTGCATCCATACGCATCACTTCCGAAGACCGCTTTTTGGCGCACTGGTGTCGCCGAGACTGGTCTTTACGGGCTTTCTGATCTTTGGAAAAGCCCATGGACACTCCCACAGGACGTACAATTCGCGACCTATGGTTCTTGTTTCGCACAGCACATATCGCGCGCGCTCAAAGAGCGAAAGATCGGCTGGATCAACGGCGAGCCTGCGCCGCTCGGAACACCGGAAACGTTGTCCAAAGCATTTAATTATGGTGTTTTTTCCGCGCGCACTGCGAATATCTACACGGCCGCACAACTGCGGTTGCTGCTACAAATGGCTGTTGGCGATGTGCCGGTTCACGAACCGGAACTCTGGGAAGAGACCGCAGGGGGATATCGCGACAGTCTGCGCCCGCTGATTGAACCGACCCCTTTTCGGACAGAAGATGATGCCGTCCTGTCGCGGTCCGCGATGGTGCGGGGCCTTCGGAAATCTGTAGAAAATTCTGACGTGTTCGTCTTTACACTAGGACTTACCGAAGGCTGGGAGAGCGCGTCGGGGCAACCTTATGCTGCGTGCCCCGGAACGATTGGCGGCACCTTTGATCCACAGACGCATCGCTTCGTGAATTATCGCGGGGCAGCCATTCGCGAGGCATTGGACGACGCGCTCGCGTTGCTGAAGCGTCTGAACCCGAATATCCATCTTCTATTGACGGTGAGTCCCGTCCCTCTGACCGCGACGGCCAGCCAGCAGCATGTTCTGGTGGCCACGACCCGTTCAAAGTCAGTTCTGCGGGGCGTGGCAGGCGAAATCGCCGAAGACTATGCCGAAGTCGACTATTTCCCGTCCTACGAGATCATTACCGGCGCGCCGACCCGATCCAGCTTTTTTGCGCCGAACATGCGATCGGTCGAATTGGCAGGGGTCGAACTGGTCATGCGGCACTTCTTTCAGGGGCTCGATCTGACAGGGCCGGCCCGTCATGGCGACGCGATCGCCGAAGCAAGGCAAGCGGACGCAGCGCTGGCCGAGTCGATGGATGCAGAAGCTTTGGTCTGCGAAGAAGCCATACTGGAGAGCTACAATGCGGCCTGATCTTATTATCGTTGGCGACAGCCACTGCGGGGCTCTTCACAGTGCCGCACGCGCGGCGGGAATTCAGTCAGAGATGTTCTTTCTGTCAGGCAACCACTGGCATGAAAACCAGATGCGCCCGCACAAGCGATGGGGCCTGATGTCCCAGAACCGAAGACCGATCAATCGCACGATATCCAATTTCTGCGAGACAATTGGTGGCTCGATCTTTTCGGATCAGACCCCTGTGCTGGCCAGCATCGGCTATCATCTGGGCCGCATGGTGCCCCCCTTCACGCGCGATGGGCACACAAGCTCGATTGATCAAGCCATTGACTCGGACGATGCATTGTATGTCTCGAACGCCTTTGTGGATGCGTTCATCGAAGCCAAGCGCGGGCAGTTGCTTAACCTGTTGCGTTGGGCGGATCGACGCTGCGACCTGACCGTGATAGCGCCGCCCATCATCCATCACAGTCCTGAAACTGTCCAATTCCGCGACCGGATCACGGCCAAGTTGCGAGATGACGGGATACAGGTCTTTGACGCATTCGAAGGGGCAGAGTGGACCGACCCAGAGCTGCCGGCCGACCTGCGTGCCGAAGATGGCGTGCACGGGAACATCGACTACGGTGCCGTTGTTTTGCGCCGTTTGGCGGCCGAGCAAGGGTTGCAACTGGCCGCCTGAGTATTGCGAATATGCTGTGGCATCCTTGGATGCCTGTAGCGCTCTGCTGGCCACTGATGTGTTTACGGATTGGGGCTGTCCGACCGATAGCCCCTTTTCTCTTTCGCTGCGCGCAGTGCTTGGTAGGTGGTTTTCGCGTCAGACAGGTGATCATAGGTTTGGAACATGGTTTGACCGTGTGTCCCGATCCGCCCCCATGTGCGCACCAGCGTGATCTCTCCAAACAGGGTGCGTTCGAGCGAGAGCCGGTAGAAGCGACGCATATTCTGGCTGGGATCTATATGCGTCATTCGAAGAGGCGGTGGCAAATCCATAGGGAAAATATGCGCCCCGCAGTGCGTTCCGTCCAATTCTTTTTCGGAATCTGATCGCGCCGACGGATTCGACTGTGTGATCTAATGACCTGCGGCCTTATTTCAGGGGCCACAGATCATCGGACTTAATGGGGCTTATTGGATGGTGATCTCGACCCGCTGGGTCTCACCTGTGCTGCCGGGGATCTTCATATAGTAAGAGCCCGGTTTCAGGGCGATAAACCCGATTTCCATTTCTCCGGCTTCGTCGAACTCGATCGAGTCCAGCCCCAGAGGACGGATTTCCAGCCCTTCGACCACGATTTCGTCAATCCAGATGGCACGGAAGAATTCGGGACCGACCAGAGCCAATTCCTGACTGCCATCCCCTTGAATTTCAAACTCGTAGTAGCTGCCGGACTCCAGCACCCAAGGTGCCTGCGTCAGTGGTGTGCCGGCGCTCAGCTGGATCGGCTCCAGATCATGTTTGTTGCTGGCCGACAGCAAACCCGCCATGCCGAACGAAACCTCATCGTCGTCGTCATCATCCGCCATTGCAGCACATGGCAGCATCGCGGCAACCGCCAGCATCGTGATGAACTTTTTCATGTCTCTCTCCCTTAATTGACCGGTCGGAAGGCCGCGCCCCACGGGAAGCGTCCAACCTTGATTGTTTTCAATGCCTTGCGCTTTGCGACATCAACGACAGTCACGTCTCCTGAAATGCCGTTGGTGGTGAAAAGGCGCGACTTGTCCGCGTTAAAGGCCATGTGCCAGACGCGGCGCCCCACTAGAATGTAGTCTTCGACTTCGTAGGTTTCGGCATTCACAACCGCCAAGTGGTTCGACGGCCCCAAGGCGACATAGGCAAATTTGTCCCCTTCGCCGAGCTCGAAGCCCACTGGCTGAATGCGGTCGGGATGGATGTTTGGCAGCTCAAAGGTGATCTTGGCCTTCTCTGTCTGGCTGGCGGTGTCGAAAACCGAAATGGACCCGCCGATTTCCGCGCTCACCCACATCTCGGTTCCGTCCTTGACGAATTCTGCGTGTCGGGGACGGGAGTCGACCAGCGTATTGGCAAAAAGTTCTTGGGTCTCTGTGTCGATCCAATGAGCCATATTCGTCGTTTCAGACGTCGTGATCGCGATCTTGCCATCAGGCGAGACAGCCATGCCCTCGGGTTCGATACCCACGTCGATTTGTGCGACGACTGTGCGGCTTTCGACATCGACAACCGTGGTGATCGCGTCGTCTTCGTTCGCGATGTACAGATGCTTGTTATCGGGGTGTAGCACGAACTGTTCGGGGTCTTCGCCAGAGGGAAGGTCGTGCAGAATTTCACCGGTCGTAGGGTCCATGACTTGGACCGCATCGCTGTCAGACGCGCAGATATAGACGTATTTGTAGTCATGGCTGAACGTGATCCCGCGCGGGCGTTCACCGGTTTCGTAGGTGTGCGTCACCTCTAGGGTTTCGGTATCAATGACGCTGATGGTGTCGTCTTTTTCATTGCTGACCCAGATTTCATCTGCCAGCGCAGGCTGCGCGGCCATGGCGGTCACGAGTGCAAGTGTCGAAATTCGCATTTTATTCCTCGAAGGCTGTGCAGGCACTTTCGGGGGCATCCACGCCCAAAGTGTCCAGTTCATTGTGTTGATGCATGAAACCGGGCAGAGGTGCCTGCATCACAAGCGCCCGTTGCGTGACCAAAGGCACGGCCTGACGCATCTGGCCATTCCACGTACGGAAGGTCTGGGGGGTGCCTTTGAACCCGCCAAGGGCAAAGTCCTCGGACAGCATGTATCGCCGCAATTCCATCGCATCTGCCTGATTGGTCCGCGTCACCGCTTCGCCCACGGCGCGGATCGCAGCCCACACGCCATAATCTTCGGGGGTCATGTCGCGACCGGCAATGTCCTGAAACCGCGAATGAAGCTGCGCTGCACCCCACTGTTCCACAACGGGGGCCCAAACCTCTGGGACAATCCCTTCGGTGCCTGCGGTGGGGCGCGGGAGCCATGTGTTAAACGGGACATAGCGCCCGAAGTCATCCACGGCGTCGGCAATCAACAGGACGTCGTGATCGCGCAAATCCTGCGTAAAGAGCGGCACCTCGGCGGCGGCGTTCCGGCGCATATCCGCATCAAAAGCCCATGTCTTGGTCGATCCGATGTCCAGCCCGAATTTAGTCGCAGACCTGCGCAGCGCGTCGGCAAAGGCGATGTCGGCAGGATAGGTGCCCTCGATCATCGCAAGCCGCGTCCAGCGCTTGAACAGGAAATACTGCATGATCGCGTCCGTCCGCATCGAAAGGGAGGGCGCGGTGTGCAGCACATTCGCGCGGCACTCTGCATCACGCAAGGCGGTGTCTTCGGCTGTGGCGTTGATGATCAGCGCGTCTTGCGCTTCGGGTAGGTCAGCGATCTGTAGCAGTGCGTCTGCCGGAACATCGGTAATCAGAATGCGACGATCTGAAAGGGCGTCCAGGGTAACCCCGATCAGATCGTCGCCCACGGAGAGGTCGTGGATCTCGAGTGAGTAGTTATGCTTCAGAAAGCGGCCGGTGGTCGCGTTGTCTTCGATTGCCAGTTCGCCGCCCTTGATTCCCAAATCTTCGGGGATTGGATCAAGGTTCGAGAGCGTGGCCACCCGCTCTGGCGTCATGCGCACAAAACTGATGTCGATATCGAGTGCACTGGCTGCACCAGACCAAAGCGAAACGGCTCCGGCAATCGCTAACAAAAAACGCCCCGACATGATCCCCCCTGCAGAACTCCTCGTTGAAACAAAGCGTAACGCGCTTCTCTGAGAGAGTCCTTTGAGAATTCTGAGAAAACTCTGAGATTGGATGCGACCATAGTCTCAGCAGAGACGAATTTGGTGTGGGCCTCTGACCCATCGGTTCCGTTCGTCGGGTGGGCTGGCGGTTAACTGTCCAGAGCAGAGATATCCAAACGAAAGCCAAAGCCCCGAACCGTGGTGATCCCCACCGAACTGCCCGCCGCCTTGAGTTTGCGCCGCAAGTAGCTGACATAGACATCAACCACATTGGTCGTGTGGCTCTCGTCATCGCCCCAGACACGGTCAAGCAGGGTGTCTCTGGACAGGGCCTGCCCGCGTGCCAACATCAGAGCATGGATAAGGGTGTATTCACGCATGGTCAGTTCGATCAGCGACGCATCGCAAAAGAGCTGCCGCTGCGCTGTTCGGACCCGAAGATTGCCGAATACCAACTCGTCCTGCGGGGTGTAGCCGGTCCCGCGACGGATCAAGGCCTCAATGCGCGCGATCATTTCTGCGGTAGAAAAGGGCTTGGTCATATAGTCGTCCGCCCCAAGCCGAAGCCCGCGGATGATGTCAGCTTCGGAGTCGCGGCAGGTCAGAAACAGGATCGGCGTGGTCACACCGCCCTCGCGCAGTCGCTGGCAAATCTCGAAGCCGGAATAGCTGGGAAGCATGGCATCCAGAATGATGGCCTTGTGAAAACCGGTGCCTGCGCTGATCAGGCCCGCTTCGCCGTCACTGGCCAAAACAGGTGTTTGGTGGGCGCTGCGCAGGGCGTCACATATCAAAGAGCCCAGAGACGGATCATCTTCTACCACAAGAATGCTCATGCCGCGCCCTTCAATTAATTGCTGCCCGCCTGCGGGAGCGAAATGTCGAACCGTGCCCCGCCTCCCGCGTCGATCAGGGCAATATGCCCCCCGTGATCCTGTGCGATTTGGCGGGCCATCGCCAGACCGATGCCCGTGCCGCCCTGATAAAAACTCGTATCCCGATCAAAGACCACCTGCCCCTGCGTGACCCCCGGCCCTTGATCAGAGATACTGACCGTCACCGTCTGGGGAGCGGCGCTCAGGTGGATGACAAGCGGCGAGGTTTCTGTCGCATAGCGCAATCCGTTCTCGATGATCGCGTCGAACATGCGTGTCAGAGCTTCGCGGTCGCCCTCGATTTCATAGGGGCCTTGGTCGTCGGTGGTCAGGGTGATCCAGTCGCCCTGTGGCAGCGCCGCCATCTCTGCGACGCGGTTATCCAGCAGCTCTGTCAATTCGAGCAGCTGGCTCTGACGCAACAGCCTTCCGTCATCCGAACGCGCCAGCTGTAACAGATCCGAGACGCGGCGCGTGACTTGATCGACCGCGTCAAGCGCGGCCTCCCGCTTGGTCCGGTCTTCGGACAGAGCTTCTATTGATCCTCTGGCGATGGCCAGAGGCGTCTTGAGACTGTGCCCCAGGTCAGCCAGAAAGCGTCGCCGCGTTTCGTCGATCTGCTTGAGTTTGGTCGCACTGAGTTGCAGCGCCGCGGTGCGTTCCTCGAGGTCTTGTCTGGTGCGGGACTGCGCAGAGTGTATTGCGTCCATGCGTTCGGACACCTCTGTCAGGGCCGGCCCGATGGGATCTTGATCGTCTAGCGGCTCTGGGTTGCGATTTTGCGCAAGGGCTGACAGCGCCTCTGTCCGGCGGCTTTCCCGAAGTGTTTGTTCCCGGCCCCGAACCCAAATCGCTGCGCCCCAAGACGCCAGAGCAAGCCCGAGCAAAACGGTGATCCAGCGATTGCTTTTCTGCTGAGCGCGGGCAATCGCATCGGACGCGCGCAGGATCTCGTTTTGCTCATCCTCGAGGAAGGCGCTCACGATTTGCGAAATGTTTGCGCGCTCTGTGTTCAATTGCTCTAGCGCAGAAGTCGTATCCTGCATGATATCCGCAGACTGGCGCAGATTGACCACCCGCCGCCCCGCCGTCAGAGCGGCCACGGCGGCCTCTCGCAACATGGCGGGCCGCGTGCGTTCCGCGCTTTCTTCGGCTTGTTCAGAGGCGTGAACAAAGTCGATTTCGATCGCGGTCAGTTGTTCCAGAATGCCCAAGGCGTGCATGGCATCGCGTTCGAACTGATCAAGCCCATCGGTCGCCTGCTGCAAGTCCGGCTCTAGAACCGCCTTGAACAACTCATCATGCAGACTCCGCCCCAAAATTTCGAGCGCGGCGACCTGCGCAGACGCTTGGGATATCCGCGCTGTCAGATGCTGGACGCGTTGCTCCTGCGTGGCGGACACAAGGCCCGCGCTGACGAGAGCCGCCAGCACTATCGCTCTGAATAGCCAGATCAAAGGGCGATCTGCCGGTCGCTAAAGCTGCTCGGGACCGAAAACCCGAGTCTAAAATGGTTCACCGTCCGCTCTCTTTGCTTTGTTTCGCCGCGTCAGACCGCAAGCCTATGTCCCCCGTTTCCCCCGATACATGCGACTTAGGTCGCAATCCGCAGCAAGGGGATTTCGACACACGCACGCAAAAGTCCGGATTTCGCGACCTGCGCCTGATCGTTGGATGGGGCTATATAAAGCTCATATTTATTAATGACTTTTGTGCCACTCATTCTCCAAAGATGGCAAGATCGAGGTTCAGATTGGGTCGTATGCGGATCGTGGCGTTTGGTGTTGGCTTTGGCCTGCTGGCTGCTGCCCTGTTGGCGCTCTTGTGGCCCAAGCCCCCAATATATCAGGTTCCCTCCCAGACGTTTCACAGCGTTCTCGTCATACCCGACGCCAAAGCGAACGAGAGCCTGATGCATCTGGTGTTCCCCTCTGGCGAGGCCGCAAACCCATATGAAGAAGGGCTTGCCCATTATGTTGAGCACCTTGCCTTTCTGAGTGCGTTTCATACGCCCGCGGCAGGCTGGGACCATCATAGCAACGCATGGACCAGCGCGTTCAGCACCGTGTATCGCCGCGCGATAGGCCCCGAAGGCATGGGTTCCGCGCTTCGTGAGCTTACATCCGTGGCCGAACCGATCTCGCTTGAACAGCGCTTCGCGCTCGAGGAAAGGGATATTGTTCTGCGTGAATACGAACGGTCCCTCGCCGAGCATACGCTCTACCCTGCGCTGCGTGACGTTGATCAGACCCTTTACGGTGCGGGCGGTCTATCCCGATCTGTGATCGGCGCGCCAAATGAGATCGCTGGGTTTTCTTTGGACGACGCCCGCGCGTTACACCAACAAAGCCACAGGCTGTCGCAGGCGACGCTGCTGATCTACGGGGATGTGAACAAGGCAGAGGTGAAGCAGGCCCTAACACGCCTACCCGCCAGCCCCAAAGAGCAGCGCAGTGTGCCCCCCGTTTGGGTTGCGCCAGCCCCTTTGTCCGATCGGCGCGCCTACCCGCTGGACGGTTTGACCGAGGGCACGTTTCTCTATCGCAAGATCGTGCCTTTGGGCGACTGCGGAACCCCAGCAGAATGCAGCATGATCCTCAGGATCGCCTATGCCGCTCTGGACTCAACACGAGAAGGCGGCCTCGCAGGGCCTTTGCGGTTCGACGCGTTTATCGCGCGCCGCTTTTCCCTCGGCCTCGACATGATCGCAGGCCAATATGCGCTGCTGTCCTTTGAGGCTGCACCGGATACTGGGGTCAGTCTTGCCGAACTGGAACGCGTGTTCTTTGAAACACTCAAAGGCACGCTTCGGGCAGGCTTGCCCCACGACACGATAGAGCGCACCCGCGCGCGGATCGTTGCGGACCTGGATGACATCCCAGAAGATGCGCGGCCCTCTCGGACACACGACCACGTGCTTTTCGCCATTTCGACGGCCAATCCGATTGTTCCATTGGTCGAACTCAGGCAGGCCGCAGAGACCGTTTCGACGTTGGATGTGAATGCCTTTTTGACAACATTGCTCGGAGACGGGCGAGAGGTCACACGGCTGATCTCGGTAGGAGGATAAAATGATCAGGTGGATTGTCGCGCTTGTCTTGGTGCTCGGGCTTGGGTCTTGCAAAGACGATCCGGTCCGAGAGGTCGTTCTGGCTCAGACACCAGAGGGGCGGTCCTTTTATTTTATGGAGGCAAGGGGAAAAGGTGTCGATCAGGTCGCAATGACCATCGCATGGCCCACAGACTGGGTCTATGACGCGGGCAATAACCCTGCGGTCCCCCACATCGCAGCGCAGACCATCCTGAGCGGCGGCACAGAGGATCTTCGTCCCCAAGATGTGATGACGTTTTTCAATGATCACAATGCCTTTGGTCGGTTGGACGCGACGGTAGATCATGTGATCGGACGATTGGTGTTTGCCCCCGAAGATCGGCCGCAGGTGATCGCGATCGCCAACGAAATGCTGGTGACACCCCAGCTTGACCCGGACTGGGTGACGCGCATGACAGAGGATTTTCGCGCCAGAGTCGAAGACAGCTGGACACAGTCCTCGACCCATATGTGGGTGCTTGCACGGCGGGCCATTTTGGGCGACGTGCCCATCTGGCGCGGGATTGATCTGCCGGACCGCTCGGTTATCGCGCAGGTCACGCCCGCAGATTTGAAGGCTTGGCACGCCACAACGATTGTTGGGAATAACCTGACCATCGTCGTCACAGGCGCCTTGTCCGCTCAGGACGCCGGAGAGGCTGTAGATAGCCTGCTTGCAGGCTTGCCCGACGGACCCGCGGTGCAAAAGCCCACAACTGAACCCGATTTTGAACCTATCACAGTCTTGCTTCACCGGCCCGAGGCGGAAAAGACCCTCGTTGCCTTCACCGGCGAACTGCCGTCAGCGGATCGCGGGCACGACTTTGAGACCCATCTCGCGTTGCAGCTCTTTGCCCGCAGTGGCGATGGCCCGCTGTTCGAGGCTGTTCGGACGAATTTACGCGCCAGCTATGGCTTTGGGGCTTGGTATGCCAACATGAATAGGGCGATCCGCGTGCTGAATATCGCAGGAGAGGTCGAGACAGCCAAACTCCAAGAGACAGTGGATGTGGTCCGAGAAACGTACTCAGCCTATCGCACGGGTCCAGAGACGCAGGCGTTTGCAGGGATGCGCGACGATCTGGCCGCAGATGTGAAAGAAAACACTCAAAACCCTGATGTGGCCGCTGACGTGATACTGCAATTGGCCTTGGACGGTCTGGACCCAGCGCAAGCGACGCCGTTCGAGCAGCAGGTCAAAGAGATGACACCACAGGCGCTAACAGACACCCTAACGACCGCCTTTCCAGCCGCGCAGAGCTTGAGCGTGATCGCCGTCAGTGCGGACGCAGACGCCTTGCCCGGCGCCTGCGTTATCACAGAAATTGCACAGATAGAGCGCTGCAAATAGCGCTCTTTTCGCAAATCAGCGTATCACAACGGTCCACGCCAAGAGTTCCATTGCAGGCTGCACCCGAAACTGACCGTTTTGAACCGGTTGCTGGATATAGGGTTGTTTCACGCAGTTCTCATCCCCGGTAGCAGGCAATGGTCTGCCAAATCAGCTTGCCGACCTGCGGGTTCCGGATATCCCCATGCGATCGAATAATCTCGCTGGCATCAATGTAGGCAACCTTGGTTTTCTGTTGCTCCTTGGGGCAATAGCTGTCCCCCAACCCGTCATAGGGCCAGGTAAAAGGCTCGAATTTCTCTTTTAACGCAGGAGTATCCTGGATCGTCGTGTGGCCGGCCTTTCCACCCACATGCCGCGCACCGGTCGCGAACCGGGCAATCGGGTTGGCGCGGTCATGTGTGGACCACGTGAGAACCACATCACCGCGTGGGGCGCTGTGATCCTGATAGGGTGCGCCTTCGCCACTGAACAACCATCTGACTACAGGCACCAGTTCGTAACCGGGGCGAAACCGGTTCGCGCTAAAGGCGCCCTGTAGACCGATCACCAACGGCCCTTGTCCTGTCCGTGCCGGGGCATCGCGCAGCATATCCGCCGAATAATAGGCCCGCGTGACGATCCGTGCGCCCATAGAGTGGCCGATCGCGACTGTGCCAATCCCATGCCGGTTCTCGATCCGCGCCAGGATACCGTTCAGAATATGGTTAGCGTAGGAATAGCCGATTTCATCGGCATCCACAGACTTTGCCGCGTAACTGCCGATGTGCAGCGCCCGATTGGCAATGTCCAGGACAGAGGTTCCGCCCCAAACAGAGGGCCAAGTGATCCCTATCACCAAGGGATCAAAGTTTTCGCTTCCGCCTGCTGCATTACGCGTGGTCTGGATGATTGCGTTGTACCGTTCAAGCGCTTCGATCTGGTCGTTGTTCCAGCCCATTGATACGAAAAGAACATGTGTAAACGGGCGCTTGTCCTGTGTGGCTTGCCTGATCTCTTGGTCGATCGCCTGCTCCAATCGATCCATCGCAGCCCACCCTTCTGCGTAGAGGTTCTGCGGCAGTTTCGATGGTGCGCTGTGTGGCTGCTTAACAGGTGTCAGGGCGCTGCCCGAATAACTGTTGTGGAGTTGGCGCACTGAATGGCCGTTCCCTCGCGGGTCCGGTCCATATTGAAGAATGTGCGAGACGAACATCAGCTTCGGATCACTTAAGGCGCGATCAAATGTCTGTTGCTGGTTCTCCAGATCCTTTGGCCCTGCGCCCTCTGGTGTACGCCAAGGTTTGCGCAAGAGGGTGTCATTTTCTGGCGTTTTCTCCGAATAGCCAATCAAGGCGCGGGGGGCTTTCTCAATCCCGACAATGAACCCGCGATGGGCCAATGGCATGGAATGCGGCTCGTTCAGCAAGGCATGGTATCGCGAGATGACGCCATCTGTCCGCACGGCCTTTTCTTCCGAGGCTGGTACATGCCTGTCAGTGGGAGCGGAGCAACCGAATATAAATCCCATAAGCCCAAGCGCGGCCAAAAACCGCGTCCCGTTTGGAAATAGAAAACGCATAGCAAAATAGTTGTTTTGAAAATTATCCTCTCAGCTTATGCGAGAAGTTGCACATAGCAAGTACTATCTGCCAGCGAGTGTCGCGTTTTCTGGCCTGCAGGGGGCAGTTCTATGTAGAATTCTGGCTCTGCGCCTGTCAGGTCTGATCAAAGAAAGACATAGGTAGATAGTCTTTGATCCCGTGGAAAAACACGTCGATTTCCAAAGCCAGACCGAACTCGAATTCATTGAGCTCCGACCCGCTCCAGCGGTGGCGCTCTAGCCGTTCGAGGTAGCCATGGCGCGTCTGCTCATCACGGTCGCTCAGGGGTAGCGTCTCGGCGGCGCGCAGCAGGTCGATGCGTTTGTGTACCTCGCGCATCCCAGAGAACGCTTCCATCATCACCCGCATCAGCATGGGGTCTTGGCGCCAGCTTCGGCCGCCGAACACCTCTTGGATGACACGGTTGCCCGCCCCAAGGCAGTCATAAGCCACACAGCCGCGGAAGCCCTCTTGCAGCAACCTGTCATGGATAGAGCAGCTGTGCCCCGTCAGATTGCGGCAGGGTTCGCAAGGGTTCTTGTCAAAGGCGAAATCCTCGCCCTTGTCAAAGGCCAGAACCAGACAGCACAGCGCCGCGCATTTCGAACAGTCGGTCTTGAGCAGATCGGGCTGGGTCATGGGGCGTGCGGCTTCCGGTTTTCGGTTCAAGATGTCTCGGCGTATCCGCAAAATCGATGCAAAATGCAACAGGGATGGCGCGCGGCCAACGCCGCCGATCAAGGCTCTGTGTCACCCTAGGGCAAATGCGCAGCCTGATCCCTACGACCCTTTGATACTGGTCAGAGGCTGATCACACCGAGCTGTGATCCCGTGTTATTAGACAAGGCTGCGTCGCTCTCTCAGGATCGGGGTATGATAAACAGACGCGCCTTTTTGTTGACCTCGAGTGCTGCCCTAGCCGCCCCGCATGTTGTGCGGGCCCAAGGCAGTTTGGACACCGTGCTTGCGGATCTGCCGCAGATGCATTCCCTGCAGGTCCAGCGGGGGGGTGACGTCATTTTCGCCAAAGCGCCGCGCGGGCGCGGATTGCATACCCCCGCAAACATCAAGTCGTGTTCCAAGAGCATCGTTGCCCTGTTGCTAGGCAGTGTGCTGGACACCGGCGAAATCCCTGACGTTCGCGCCAGCTTGGCCGAAGTGGCACCCGACCTGATCCCATCGGGCGCGACCCAAGGTGTCGGGGCGATCACCATGGAGGATCTGGTGAGCTTGCGCGCAGGTCTCGAGCGGACATCAGGTGGCAACTACGGCGCGTGGGTCAACTCACAGAACTGGGTCGCCGATGCCCTACGCCGCCCCATGGTCGCTGAACCCGGCGGCCGAATGCTATATTCCACCGGCTCCACCCACGTCTTGGGCGCCGCATTGACCGAAGCAACGGGACAAAGCTTGCTTGCTCTGGCCCGAAGCCGGATCGGCAACCCGATGGGCATTGAAATCCCGCCGTGGACCCGTGATCCCCAAGGCTACTACATGGGCGGCAACGAAATGGCCTTGCGTCCAAGTGACATGCTGAAAATCGCGGCAATGGTGCGTGATGGCGGGGCCTTTGGCGGCACGCAAGTTATCCCCACAAGCTGGATTGCGGCGTCGATGCAGCCTCGGGCGCGGTCGCCTTGGTCCGGCCTAGGCTACGGCTACGGCTGGTTTTTGTCTGACAGCGGTTATGTTCTGGGCAGAGGATACGGCGGGCAGATCATCGCGGCGCATCCGGAGCGGAACCTTGCGATTGCCGTAACGTCAGACCCGCTGCAACCAGCGCGATCCGATGGATATTTCGGGGATTTGATGCGGGTTCTTGAGGGACCGGTTCTGGCGGTCTAACCAAAGATCACCGGCGTATCGCCTTCGTGCCATTGAGAGTACTTTGGCATCACGCGGGCAAAGGCATCACTTTGTAGAAAGCGATCCAGCCAGCCGATCAGATGGGGCCACGGCTGCGCATCAAACCAAGGGCGATCAATATAGGCGAACTGCCTGACAAAGGGCAGGATCGCCAAATCGGCCAGTGTCTCCTGCTTTCCAAACAGCCAATGTCCCGCTGCCAATCGGCGCTCCAGATCCATCAGATGCGCAACGGCTTTGGCCCGTTCTACCTCGGGGTCATGCTGGGGATAGCGCGTCGTGTACTTGGTATGGTCCAGCGCAGATTTGAAAGGCCCATCGTTCACGGCAATCAGGTCCCATCCCTCTGACGGCATCTCGAGCAGACCCGCAGGATCACGTTGCCGCAACGCCCACACCATGATGTCGAGGCTTTCGTCGATCACCTCCGCACCGATACGCAGCGCCGGAACCGTACCAGAGGGCGACGTGTCCAGAAATGCCGCAGGCTTGTCCCGCAGCACGACCTCGCGCAGCTCGACGCGGACGCCGGCGCTGAGCAGCCCCAAACGAGCGCGCATCGCATAGGGACACCGGCGAAAGCTATAGAGAATGGGCAATGTGGGGGACATGCAGAGAGGTTCTGTTCCAAGGGCGCGGGTTCGGGGCAGGATAGAGTGCCGCACGCCCAAGGGAAAGCAGGTGTCGCTTCAGAGCCCGGACGGCAAAGCAGGCCCGCTGTCACCGCGTGCAATTGCCGCCGCGTTTTCCTTGAGCCCCGTACCCGTCAAGCCCCGACGCAGCGCTTCGCGGCAGAGCCAAGCAATCTTGGTGGCAGCCGTTTCATAGTCCATGCCGCCCTGCATGTGGATGTTCGACAGGCAATTGCGGGCAGAATCCCGCGTGCCGGGGGTTGGGGCGTAGGTCAGATAAGCACCAAGGCTGTCAGCGACCGTCAAACCCGGCCGTTCTCCGACCAAGAGAACCGTGAGCTTGGCCCCCAGGGCCGCGCCGATTTCATCGCCGATGGCAACGCGGGCTTGGGTGGCAATGATGACCGGTCCAACCGTCAGTCCCTGAAGTTTCGGCAGAGTGTGGTGGATGACTGGGGACGCATGGGACTGCATGGCAGTCGATGAAAGACCATCAGCCACTACGAACGCGACATCACAGGGGCTTTGGCCGGTCAGTTTGCCCGCCTCGCCCTGCCCCAATGTGCGCCCCAGATCGGGCCGACGCAGATAGGTCACGCGATCAGGTGCCGCAGAGGCGACTTGAATGGTCCCGAGTGGTTTCAGCTCTGCGGTCAACGCGTCCACATCTAATTCGGAATGCACCGCGTCCCGCGCGCGCGCATGGGCGAACTGAAAATCGAGCGTTGCTTTGGTCGGCTGTGCCGCCCCTGCCCGCCCCAGCCCAATCCGTGCCGGAGTCGCCGCCCGCAGTTTAGCCCATGGGTCTTTGGCCAGATCGCTCATCCGTTTGCTCCAATCAGGCGCTGCGCACCGGCAGCGCTGTCAATCAGGTGGCCCTCTTCGGTCAGCATTCCCATTTTCGACAGCCATGCCTCGAATTCGGGCGCTGCCTTGTAGCCAAGGGAATTGCGCAGAAAGGCCATGTCGTGGAACGACAGGCTCTGGTAGTTCAGCATGATGTCATCCGCGCCCGGCACGGCGATCAGGAAATGCGCGCCCGCGACGGTCAGCAGGGTCATCAGAACATCCATGTCGTTCTGGTCAGCTTCTGCGTGATTGGTGTAGCAGACGTCACAGCCCATCGGCAGCCCCAGCAGCTTGCCGCAGAAGTGATCCTCGAGGCCGGCGCGAATGATCTCTTTGCCGTCATACAGGTATTCCGGTCCGATAAAGCCGACCACGGTATTCACCAGCAGCGGGTCAACAGCGCGGCAAACCGCGTAGGCGCGTGCCTCCATCGTTTGTTGGTCGATCCCGTGATGGGCATTGGCAGACAGGGCCGACCCCTGCCCCGTTTCCAGATACATGACGTTGTTGCCCACAGTCCCGCGGTTCAGGCTCAGGGCGGCCTCGCGGGCCTCTTGCAACATCGACAGCGTCACGCCAAAGCCTTCGTTCGCGGCCTGTGATCCGGCAACGGACTGGAACACCAGATCAACGGGGGCGCCGCCCTCGATCATTTCGATGGTGTTGGTGACATGGGTCAGAATGCAGGTCTGGGTGGGTATGTCGAAACGCGTGCGCAAATCCTCGAGCATGGTCAGCAGCTCGGACGCGGTGGCGACATTGTCTGTGGCGGGGTTGATGCCAATCACCGCATCCCCGCAACCAAAGGTCAAACCATCCAGTGTCGAGGCCGCGATCCCGCGCAGGTCATCTGTGGGGTGGTTGGGTTGCAGACGCGATCCCAAACGGCCGGGCAACCCGAGCGTGTTGCGAAAGGCGCTTGTGACCCGAATTCTTCGCGTCACGTTCATCAAATCGCGGTTGCGCATCAGCTTGGAGACAGCGGCGGCCATCTCGGGCGTCAAACCGGGGGCGAGAGCCGCCAGAACCGGCCCCGTTGCCGCATCGGACAAGAGCCAATCACGAAACTGCCCCACCGTCATATGGGCAACAGGCGCAAAGGCAGCGGAGTCGTGTGTGTCCATAATCAGGCGGGTGACTTCGTCAGCCTCGTAGGGCACCAAAGCCTCGGTCAAGAATGTCTTGAGCGGGACATCGGCCAAAATCATCTGGGCCGCGACGCGGGCGACTTCGGACTCTGCTGCAATCCCGGCCAGCGCATCGCCGGATCTGGCAGGTGTCGCAGCCGCCAGCAGCGCGGCAAGGGTCTCGAACCGGTGGAACTCGCCGCCGAGGGCGATGCGATAAAGCGTCATATCAAAGCCGAAAAGTTAAATCGTCAGACCGAACGGCGGCAGGGACCAACCGCCGTTCGGGTGTGCATCGGGAAAAGAGCACCTGCCCATTTCCCGAAACAGGTCTTAGCGGTAGGGGTAGCCCGCCTTTTCCATGGTCGCGGCATAGGTCTTGAACGCATCGACCACGCGCTGGGGACGGCCGCCCTTGGAGGCGATCTGGTCCCAGAACTTTTCTGCGTCTTTTACGACGGTCGACCATTCGTCCTGCGGGATCGAGGTCAGTTCCATCTTTTCGCCTTCGACGCGCAGTTTCGCTTCGCCGCCCCAGTACCAAGTTGCGCGGTAGTAGTGCGACTGGTCGATGGTGATCTTGAACAGCTCTTGCAGGTGCGGGGGCACTTTGTTCCAGCTTTCGGTGTTCGCAAAGTACGAGCCGAACCAAGCGCCGGTGACCGAGTTGGTCAGAGCGTAGTTACAGATATCGGCCCAACCGACCTCGTAGGCTTCGGTAAAGCCACACCATGCCACGCCGTCCAGTTCACCGGTCTGAAGCGCGACTTCGACGTCATCCCACGGCACGGTCACAGGGATCAGGCCGTACTGGGACAGGAAACGGCCAGCGGTCGGCACGCCAAAGACGCGCTTGCCGCGCATGTCCGCCAGCGAACGGATCGGATCTTTGGTAAAGATGTGCAGGGGATCCCATGCGCCAGCCGACAGCCAGGTCACATTGTCGACCTCGTCATAGGCTTCTTTCCAGATCTCGTTCAGGCCGTAGTAGTTGAACAGCGCCGGCACGTCGAGCGAGTAGCGGGTCGCAAAGGGGAAGTAACCGCCAAAGACCGAGATATCGACGGGCGACGCCATCGAGGCTTCGTCGGACTGGACCGCATCCAGGGTGCCGTTCTGCAGGGCGCGGAACAGCTCGCCTGTGGGGACCAGCTGGTCGGCGTAGTACAGCTCGATTTCCATCTCGCCATTCGCGGCGGTGTTGAACGCCTCGATCTGGGGCTTGATCACGTGGGCCCCCAGAGGCGCACCCGAGTAGGTCTGCAAGCGCCACTTGAGCGGGCCCTGCTGCGCGATCACCGCGGGCGCGGCCAGGGTCGAGGCCGCAGCCCCCAGAGCCGAGGTTGTCATGAACTTACGACGCGAGGTCAAAATCTGTTCGGAGGTCGATTTCTGTTTTTTATCAGTCATTTGTACTCTCACTGTTGGTTAAAGTTGGAACGCGAGGGGGACAGGTGATCAGTTCCGCACAGCCTCTGGCAGCCAGAGCGCGATCTGAGGGAACAGCATTACCAGCGCGATGGTGAACGTCATCATCGCGACGAACGGCCAAATCGAACGGTAAATATCGGGAAGGGTGATTTCCTTGGGCGCCATGGCCCGCATCAGGAACAGGTTATAGCCAAAGGGCGGCGTGATATACGCGATCTGGCAGGTCATGGTGTACAGGACGCCGAACCAGATCAGCTGGTTGTCAAAACCCAGATCCAGCGTCTTGACCAGCGGCACGTACAGGGGCGCCACAATGACCAGCATCGCGGTGTCATCCAGAAACATGCCCATGATGACAAAGCTGATCTGCATCATGATGATCACCTGCCACGGGGTCAGTTCCCAGTTGTTGATGAACAGGTTCTCGATTGCGCGGACCGCGCCGATCCCATCAAAGACGGCACCAAAGGCCAGAGCGGCAAGGATCAGCCACAAGAACATGCAGGACACGCCAAGGGTTTTACGCGCGATCTCGTGCATCATTTTCAACGTGAAACGGCGTTTGATGATTGCCGCCAGCGTCGCAGCGGTCGCGCCCACGGCCGAGCTTTCCACCAGCGAGGTCACGCCCATCACAAACAGGCCAGTCATGGCAAAGAAGATGGCAAAGGGGATGATGCCCGCTTGCAGCAGCTTCAGCTTTTCACGCAGGGGCATGTCCAGCTCTTCGTCGCTGAGAACCGGCGCGAGCGAGGGGTTCACCTTGACGCGGATCAGCACGTAGACGACGAACATCACCGCCATCATCAGGCCCGGAACCACACCGGCAAGCCACAGTTGGCTGACGGGCTGGCGTGCGATCATCGCGAACAGCACCATCACGACCGAGGGCGGCACCAGAATACCCAGCGAAGAGCCCCCTTGGACGACGCCGGTGATCAGCACCTTGTCATAGCCGCGGCGCAGCATCTCGGGCAGGGCGATGGTCGCACCGATGGCCATACCCGCCACCGACAGACCATTCATGGCCGAGATGATGACCATCAAGAAGATCGTTCCGATGGCCAACCCGCCCCCGAGCTTACCCAGCCAGACGTGCAGCATTTTATAGAGGTCTTCGGCGATGCCCGCCTCGGACAAAACGTAGCCCATGTAGATAAACAGGGGCAGCGTCAGCATGGGGATCCAGTTGAACAGCTTGAAGGTGGCCGAGAACGGGATCTCGATCCCGCCATTTCCGTAGAGCAGCAGCACCATGATCGACGCCACAAATCCGATGGCGGCAAAGACGCGCTGACCCGTCAGCAGCAGCACCATCATTGATGCAAACATGGTTAGGGCGATTAGTTCGTAACTCATTATGCGGCGTCCTTGGCCGAAGCGGTCAACGGAGTGCCCCGCAGGTCGGCGATGTGTTTGATAATTTCAGCAACGGTTTGAAGGATCATGAGCACCAGACAGCCCACCATCAGCGCTTTGATCGGCACCAAAGAGGGGTTCCACATAGAGAACCTGCGCTCGTCGGTCTGGATCGCGTATTCGAGCGAAGAGATGCCCCCGATCAGCATGACCACCAGATAGAAGAGCAGGCAGAAGATGGTGACCAGATCGATCCATGTCTTGCCCTTGGGCGACAGGCGGTCATACAGCAGGTCCATGCGCACATGGTCCCCGTCTTTCATCGTTTTGGCCCCGCCCATGAAGTAGTAGGCGGCCAGAATGAACTGGGCCAGTTCGATGCACCAATGCAGATAGATTTGCATCCCACTGCTGACGGCATCAAGGATCAGGATAAAGACCATCGCAAAGATCAGGTACATCGCGATGATGCCCGTCACGTCCGAGATCCTGTCCGTCAGCCGGACGTATTTTTTTATGAGTTCAGGCATAGGCTACTCGCATCAAGGCAAGGTGACCCCGGCCGCCTGAAGAGCCGCGGCAAGCGGTTCCGGCGGTGGGGTCATGGTCAAAAGGGTGTCAATTTCGGTCAGATCGCAGGCGCGAAAGCCAGCGCGGCGCCCGTATTTCGAAGCGTGGGCCAGAAACATCACGTTCTCGGAGCGGCGCAGGATCGCACGGGCAATGTCAGCCTCGTGATGGTCGGAAAAGGTAACGCCCGCGTCTTCGTCCAGACCGGTCAGGGTCATGACAGCATGGTCCGCCTGAAACTTCTCGATCTGTTCAATCACCATGGCGCCCACGGTTTGCTGGTTTCCCCCAGCAAACGCACCGCCAAGGAGGAACAGTTTGACCCGCGGCGCAGCGTAGAGTTTTTGCGCGATCAGGACAGAATTCGTGATCACGGTCAGATCGGGCAGGTCCAGCAGAGCCTCGCACGCCAGCAGTGTAGAGGAACCGGTGTCCATGAAGAGCGTATCACCAGGCTTGATCTCGGAGCGGAGTTTCTGACCGATCACACGCTTTTCATCCGTGTCTTCGGTCATACGCTCGGCAAAGCTAGGTTCGGAATGAAGGCGCGCGGGCTTCGCGCCCCCGTGAACTTTGCGCACGTGCCCTTCTTCGGACAGGCGCGCCAGATCACGGCGAATGGTCTCGACCGAAACGCCGTAGATCTCGGCCAGCGTGTCGACGCTGACCTCGCCCTCGGCGGTCACATGGCCGGCGATTTCCCGGCGGCGGTCCTGCGGTTTCAGCCCCATATGGGTCCCCATCAAAGTCGATGTTACTGCGCAATTTCGTGGCGCTTCTGCCTTTAATGGGTGCCCGAATGCCTATTCGGTCAACACATCACCGACTGTTCAGGCATATTTCGGGCAAAAATATTGACCGTTCGGGCATGTTTGCGCAGAAAATTAGCAGAAGCTTTACGAAACCGTCACAAAAGGACGACCCAATGCCCGAATCGGGACAGCCCACCAGTTTCGACGTCACCGTGATCGGCGCTGGCGTGGTCGGATGCGCAATTGCGCGGAAATACACCCTACTGGGGGCACGTGTGTTGCTGCTGGAAAAGGCGGCGGATGCACTTGATGGCGCGTCCAAGGCGAATTCAGCGATTCTGCACACGGGCTTTGATGCACCGGTCGGCTCAATCGAGCTGGCCTGTATTCAAGAAGGCTACCGCCAATACGAAGAGATCCATGCCAAAATGAACCTGCCGCTTGATCGTTGCGGCGCAATGGTGCTGGCTTGGACCCCAGAGCAAGAGGCTCGCCTGCCCGATCTCATGGCGCAGGCGCGCACGAATGGCGTGGATGATGTTGCTTCGTTGACCCGTGAACAGATTTTGGCGCGCGAACCGAATCTATCACAGGCGGTGCGCGCAGGCTTTGTTGTCCCCCGCGAGGCGCTGATCGATCCGTGGTCCGCGCCCCATGGCTATTTGACCCAAGCGCTCATCAACGGGGCAACCTTTCGACGGAATACCGAAGTTCTCTCTGGCGTGTTTGATGGCCAAGGATGGGTGCTGGACACCAGCACCGGCCCCGTCCAGACGACTCGGGTGATCAATGCAGCGGGGCTTTATGGGGATATCGTCGATCAGCGGCTGATCGGCCGCGCGGACTTCGACATTCGGCCGCGCAAGGGGCAATTCGTGGTCTTTGACAAGACAGCAGCACGTTTGGCCCGCCACATCCTTTTGCCTGTGCCGACAGCAACCACCAAGGGCATCGTCGTTTGCCGCACCATTTGGGGCAACCTCTTGGTCGGCCCCACCGCCGAAGAGCAGCAGGATCGCGTCAACGCCGATCTGGTCCCTGAAACCCTTGAGATGCTGCGGGACAAGGCGGCCGAGATCCTTCCTGCTTTGGCAGACGAAGAGGTGACGACCACCTATGCGGGCCTCCGCCCTGCCTGCGGCGACAAGGAATACCAAATCCGACGTCATCCCGAAAACATGATCACGGTCGGCGCGATCCGATCGACCGGACTAAGTGCGGCGCTGGGAATCGCCGAGTACATCGCCCGGATGGACGAGACGCCATGGACACCGATCCCAGAGCCAGAATGGCCCGCGATGCCAATGCTGGCCGAAGACCAAACGCGGGATTGGCAGACCGCCGGAAACGGCGGAATTCTATGCCATTGCGAACGCGTGACGCGCCGCGAAGTCGCGGCTGCCATGTCTGGACCCAATGCGGCTAAAAGCCTTGCCGGTCTCAAGCGCAGAACGCGGGTCACGATGGGGCGGTGTCAGGGCTTTTACTGTTCGGGCGCGTTGCAGGAAATGACCGCCACCTGTCTCAAGCCGGAGGACGCGGAATGACAAATTTACCCGATACCTGTGATGTGCTGATTGTTGGTGGGGGGCCCGCTGGACTGGCCGCGGCCGCACGCCTCGCGGAGGCTGGTCTGGACGTCCATCTTGTAGAACGGGAGCCTGTCGCAGGCGGTATCCCGCGACATTGCGGCCACTCGCCCTACGGCTGGCGTGAATTCAGGCGGGTGATGGGAGGGCAAGCCTATGCCAAACGGCTGATTGCCCGTGCCAAAGCGTGTGGGGCGCAACTCCACACCGGAGTCACCGTGACGGATCTAGGGCGGCGCGGGCAGGTCACAGTCTCTTCGGACAGCGGCCTTCAGAGTGTGCAGGCGCGTGCGGTGCTTCTGGCAACGGGTGCGCGTGAAACACCCCGCGCGCCGCGATTTATCGGTGGCACGAAACCCGGCGGAGTGATGAACACAGGCGCGTTGCAGAGCTTGGTGTACCTTAACAGAGAGCGGCCCTTTCGCAGGCCCGTGGTTTTGGGCAGCGAACTGGTCTCTGTCTCGGCCGCTCTGACATGTCGTCATGCAGGGGCGCAGCCCTTGGCGATGATCGAAGCGAACGACCGCCCCACGACATGGCGCGCGGCCACGTGGCTGCCCAGAGTGCTGGGAACGCCTCTGCTGCTTTCCACGCAGATCGAGGCGATTCACGGGCGCAGTTGGGTCGAAGGCGTCACGCTGGTGAACGGCCAGCGCCGGTGGGACATGGACTGTGACGGGGTGGTCGTCACGGGGGCGTTCAGACCCGAGAACGCCCTGCTCCGCGCAAGTGCCATCGACGTCGATCCCCGCACGCGCGGCCCTGTGGTCGACCAGTATGGCCGATGCTCTGACCCGGCCTATTTCGCCGCGGGCAATCTGTTGCGCCCCGTCGAAACCGCGCCGTGGTGCTGGAACGAAGGGCGCATGGTTGCCGGCGCGATCATTACCGCTCTGGCAGGCGGGTTGCCTGATCCAGACCTGTCTGAACCGGTGTCTGCCGGGCATTCCGGCATCTCTTGGCATCTCCCCCAAAGGATTTCGCCCAATTTTTCATCGCCTGCGCTAGAAAATGTGCAGATTGGGCTTGCCCGACCGATGACGGGGACAGTTCGCTATGGGCAGGCTTCGGGAAACCTGCGATCCAGACCAGCAAGGCGTATCCTGTTACCGCTTCCTGATGGGGGGGTGGACCTGCAATTCGAAGAGACCCCATGAAGATTGTTGCCATTGATCAGAGCACAACCTCGACCACGAGTTTTCTGTTTGACGGCACCAGCGACGCGCTCAAGCTGCGCACTGACTTTCATAGGCAAACCTATCCCGCGGTCGGTTGGGTGGAACATGACGGCGTCGAACTCTTGCGCAATGTGGCCGCAGGGATCGAGGCAGGACGTCTGGCCGGAGCAGAGGCAATCGCCCTTTCCAATCAAGGGGAAAGCTGTCTGGCGTGGGACGCGGAAACCGGAGAGCCGATCAGCCCGGTTCTGGTTTGGCAAGATGCGCGCACCGAAGAGCATTGCCAGACCTTGTCTCGGCTTCATGGGGCGGCCGTCGAAGAGCGCGCGCGCCTGCCTTTGGATGCGTACTTTTCGGCTTCGAAAATGGGGTGGATCTACGCGCATATCCCCGCCGCCAAAGAGCTGGCGGCCAAAGGGCGCCTTCGGATGGGGACGACGGATGCCTTTTTCCGCGATCGCCTGACGGGCCGGTTCGAAACCGATGTGGCGACCGCATCTCGTATGGCCCTGATGAATATGGAAACCTGCGCATGGGACCCTGTCTTGTGCGAGGTCTACGGAGTTCCAATCGAGACCCTGCCATCCATCACAGACTGTAGTGGCGATCTGGGAGAGGTGGATGGACTGCCCCTGCGTTCGGCCATTGTGGACCAACAGGCCGCCCTCTTTGGTCACGGTGTGACCCGCGCCGGACAGGTCAAAGTGACCTTTGGGACCGGCGCATTTGCCTTGGCGCTGACCGGCGAAACCTGCCCCGACTATATCAATGGCGTGCTGCCGACCGTCGCATGGCGCGAAGCGGGCGCGCCGACCCTTTATGCGTTGGATGGCGGCATTCACACCGCGTCCGCTGCTGTGAATTGGGCAAAGTCCCTTGGGCTTTTCACCGAGTATTCCGAACTGGACGGGTTTAGCGGCCACGCTCTGGCGCGCGGCTTGGTCTTTGTGCCGTCTCTGGCTGGTTTGGCCTGCCCCTATTGGGATCATGCAGCCAAGGGCAGTTGGCTCGGCCTGACGCTCGGGACCAGCCAAGCCGACATGATGCAAGCCATGCTCGAGGGGATCGCCTACCGCACCCGAAGCGTTCTGGAGGCCATGAGCGACATCCTCCCGCTTGTCTCGCCAGTGAACATTGACGGCGGCATGACGGCCAATCCTTGGTTCGGGCAGGCTTTGGCGAACATCACCGGATGCGCCATGCAAAAGAGCACGATGGTGGACATCACGGCATTCGGCGTGGCACAGTTGGCCGCGCGGTCCTGTGATACGCCGCTGCTTGCGCCGCCAAGCGGAGAGACCTTGTCCCCTGATCCGGCATTTGACCCCCGCCCCGAGGCCTTTGCACGGGCCTGCGACATGGTAAAAGAGTGGGGCGCTGTAACCGCAATTTAGGCGCGCGTTTTACCAATTGGCAGGCATTCGGAACGTGGGTCGCTGCCGCTTGATCCCGTGCGATTCATCAAAATTGTCACCACATGCCAACCAACTGAGTCCTGCGGTCATGCCGCTGCAGGATTGGGCGTTCTATGCTGTCTTTAGGTCCAAGACATCCAAGGAAACAAGACATGCAACGCATTGATCACAGCCCCCACCGCGAACCCGCTTCTGGCGTATATTGCCGAATGAAAGCGCTTTTTAACCTGCTGACAGGCGACGAGAGCCCCGCGTCCTACGAATACCCACCCCGCCATCTGTGGGGTGATTTAGGTCGCCCGACTGATCGGTCCCCTCGATCCACCGCCTTTGTCCCGACGCATCTACAATGGCGATAATCAGATGTCAGTGTCCCAAACTCTAGCGCTGACATACGCGGGATTGGCCGCCCTGCCTGTTACGATGCATCTTGCCATCGTTGCAGGCGCCCCGCTGGGTCGCTTCACGGTCGGAGGCCGATTTCCCAATCGGCTGCCCCCACGCTGGCGGGGGTTGGCCGCTGTGCAGGCCGCCCTCCTTGTTCTGATGGCTTTGGCTGCGCTCTCGCGTGCACACGTGGCTTTGGACCCGTTGAAAATACTCTTCTGGCCCGCTGTCGCGGTGACCGCTCTTAGCCTGCTGGCCAATGCCGCCAGCCCGTCGCGGCCCGAACGTTTGCTGTGGACACCCGTCCTTGCGCTCATGGTTCTGGCGGCTCTTGGCGTTGGCCTGTTGTAACATCGGAGGATCAAACATGCATGTGCTTGTTGCCGGGGCGACCGGCTATCTGGGCCGGTTTCTGTGCGCAGAATACGCGCGGCGCGGACATCATGTGACCGCATTGGTCCGTGACAGCCGCCGCGCCAAAGGGGTGGCTGACCTGCTAATTCAGGCCGAAGCCACGCAGCCACAGAGCTTGGGCGGCGTGATGGACGGGATTGATCTGGTGGTGTCGGCGCTGGGGATCACCAGGCAGGCCGATGGGTTGGGTTACCAAGAGGTCGATTATCAGGCGAACCTCAATTTACTGCGCGAAGCGGAACGCGCAGGCGTTGGCCGGTTTGCATATATCCACGTCTTGAATGCCGAGGCTATGGCGGGCGTACCGCTGGTTGACGCCAAAGCTGCGTTTGTCGCGGCCCTACAGGACTCGGACATGCCCGAAACCGTGATCGCCCCGACGGGATATTTCTCTGATATGGGTGATATTCTGAAAATGGCTCAGGCGGGACGCGTCTGGCTGTTCGGAGAGGGAACGCAACGCTTGAACCCGATCCATGGGGCTGATTTGGCGTCAGCGGTCGCTGATGCAACGGACGCGGGCCAGCGCTGGCTGGACATTGGGGGCCCTGACGTCATGACCCAAGACGCGATCGCCCGTGCGGCTTTCGCAGCCCTCGGGACAGCGCCGCGTGTCACTTATCTGCCGGATGCCGTGCGCAAAGCAATACTGGCCGCTCTGCCGATCCTGCCGCGCCGGATCAGCGGACCTGCACGGTTCTTTCTGACCGCCCTCGGGATGGATATGGTGGCGCCGCGATATGGCACGCGGCACTTGGCGGAGGACTTCCGAGACGGCCGTTGAGGACGACAGATCTACGCCGACTGCGCGTATCCACCGTTGTAGCTTTCACTCTTGCGGCGGATTTGTGCGTGATCGACGATGCGTTCACGGGCAATGCCGCGGAATTCCTCGATCGAGTCATAGCCCTTGCGATCCATGTAGTCGGTCAAGTCGGTCGTCAGCTCTTTGATCAACTGAACCCCGACACCGCCGCTGCCCTTCTCTTCCATAGCAGCCGTGCAGACCTGTAGATTCCCTGCTCCATGAGCGATGAAGTTGAAAGCCTCGCGGAAGCCCTTGATGCCCCCGATACCAGATATCGCCTTGTCGGGATAAGCACGAGAGATATCCGACACCCGCTGCAGCGCCTGATGCAGGATCGCCAATCCGCCCAAACCGCCGGATGTAACAAGGCCATCAACCTCTACCTCGAACTTCATGGTTTCGGGGTCCATCAGCGGCAATGAAGGAAAGGTATTGCACAAGGAAATCGAAGAAGCGCCCGCCTCGTAGGCGGCGCCCGCTGCATCAACAAGCGTCGATGTGGACGGCGTGAGCTTGACCCAGATCGGGACATCGACGGCTTCGGTCACGGCTTTCATCACAGACCGAATGATGTCTTCGTCGTTGGCAATGTTGGCACCCATGTCTTTGCGGTCCATATGCGGACAGGACATGTTCAACTCCAGCGCATCGCATCCCGCGTTGACACAGGCTTTGGCCAGCTTCTGCCAGTTCGCCATTTCCTCTGCACTGCCAGCACCGGCCATGATGGAACCGATGAGCATCCGATCCGGATAGGTGCTCTTGATCTCCGCGAGGTCAGGAAGCCACAGGTCGAGCGGTTGATCCGAAATCAGCTCCCAATTCCAAGACGAGTGGGACACCGTGTCAGGCCGTTTGTAGCGCGACACATAAGGCTTCTCGTCGCTTGCGCGTTGATAGATCGTCTTGGGACCCGCAACATTTTCAACCGGATGCAAACCGATCGTTTTGGTCACGACACCACCCCATCCTGCCTCAAAGGCTCTCAGGATCTTGCGCTTGCTCTCTGTTGGCGGCGCCGAGGCAAGGATGAATGGATTGACGAACTCTAGACCCGTGAAAGTGGTGATCAACTTGTCTGACATGGTGTTCCCTCATTGCTCAATGATTAGGACGCCAATTATTTACCAAACAGTCAAGAATTATTCAGCAAGGCCACGGACAATCCCGCAAAAGCAGAAGAATGCGCCTATTCTGTGATCCAAAGGTGTGCCGCGACGCCATCGCCCGCGGCACGACCAGTTTACGACGCACCCGTGACGCGCCAGATCACATCACCCACGTCATCCGCCATCAACAGTGACTTGCCATCAGGTCCGATGGTGACACCGACAGGTCGCCCGTAGGCCAGCTTCTCGTCTTCGGACAGGAAGCCCGAGAGGATATCGCGCGATGGCCCACTTGGGCGCCCATTCTCGAAAGGCACAAAAATCAGTTTATACCCGCTCAGCTTGGACCGGTTCCAAGAGCCGTGCTGCCCGATCACCATGCCCGCGCCAAACCCGGGCAACGTGCCCTCTGGCATCCAGCACAGGCCAAGCGATGCGGTGTGCCCGCCAAGGGCATAATCAGGTGTGATCGCTTTGGCGACCATATCGGGGTCTTGGGGCACGCGGTCGTCCACGGTTTGCCCCCAATAGCAGTAGGGCCAGCCGTAGAACCCGTCCTCTTGCACCGATGTCAGGTAGTCAGGCGGGGTTTCGTCCCCCAAACCGTCCCGTTCATTGACCACTGTCCATAGCTTGCCCGTGACGGGTTCCCACGCCATGCCGACCGCATTGCGGAGACCAGAGGCAAAAATTCGTGCCTGCTCTGAGGCCACATCCAATTCCCAGATGGCGGCGCGCCCCTCTTCGACCTCCATGCCTTGATCTGCAATATTCGACAGAGACCCGACACCCGCATAGATCTTGGTGCCATCCGGCGAGGCCAGCAAACTGCGGGTCCAGTGGCCATGAGGTTTGAAGTCGACCAATGGCTTTCCGCTGCCTTTCAGGGCGGTGTCCCCATCAGAATAGTCGAACACACGGACCCCATCGGTGTTTCCCAAATAGAATTGGGTCCCGACCAGCGCCATACCGAATGGCTGGTTCTGGTTTTCGACAAAGACTTCGCGGATCTCTGCAGTGCCATCTCCGTCCGCATCCCGCCACAGGGTTACGCGGTTCGCGCTTTTCCCGATCGCTTTGACCCGGCGCATGGTCGCCTGCGCGGCGTGGTCCATCAATGTTTTGGGCGGGCCTGCTTGCTCTTTGGATTCGGCGACCAAGACGTCCCCGTTCGGCAGCACCTCGATCCAGCGCGGATGATCCAGACCGGTGGCAAAGGCGTTCACGGCAAGTCCCGGCGCACAGGTTGGAACGTGCCCGTCTTTCCAGCCCTCGGCGGCGGGCATCTTGAGCGTCATGATACCTTGTTTGCGGGCCAGAGGAATATCGGGTGCCTCTCCGAAAGCCTGCTTTGACGGCGCATTCATACGTCGCACAGTGGCGATCGTGCCGCCAACCAATGCTGTTGCCTTGGCGATGATATCCATCGTCTCCCCTCCCTTTTGAATTGGCATGAGGGTAGCGGATGAATTTGGTTAGCGCCAACAATCTCGTGCAACAGCGCGTTTTCGAGATTGCGCGTCATCTTTTGCCAAGCCCATTCGAGTGTTCGGTCCAGATCAGGGCAGAATGTGCCCATGACGGGCGCGGCACCCCAGAAAAAATGGCGCTGGATCGCCAGCGCCACTTTTAGTCAGTCCTCAAGCCGCATTGGTTTTCAAAGGATCACGTGATCCGGCGGATCGATGCCATGATCTCGTCCCGTTCAAAGACGGTCTTCCAATCATCACGCATCAAGGCAGGGATTCCGAACTCGATCGCCTTGTTGCAGGCGTCAGAAAAGACGCCTTCTTGGACGTTAAAGATCACCGACCCAAGGATGTTCATGTGGCCCAACAGGAAATCGCGGGCGCATTCTTCGGACACGCCGGTTTTTACAACCTCGTCCATTGCCTGTTTCATCACCACCAAAAGCGAGGCACAGACAGTTTCCGACAGGCCCGGCTCCAGATAGGCCATTTGTTCGACCGTCACGCGATAGGTTTGACGGACCGGCGCATAGATTGCTTTGGCGATCTGATCGCCGATATCGTAGTGCTCTTCGGGGCCTTGCATCAGGGCGTTCACAACGCCCTGCGGATGCGCCACGCCGCCAAAGCGGTCCAGTCGCGCGGCCTCGGTCTCTTCGTTGTGGTAGATCATCGGATGGCAGGGGTGAGTCACAAAGTAGGTGATGTCTTCGCGCTCTGGCAGGTGACCGGCAAACGGCGCCGCAGCATCCAGAATGACAACCATCGTACCGGGGTTCAACTTGTCCACGATGCCCTTGGCAACCACGCCAATCGCAGTATCCGGCACCGCCAGCAAAACAACATCCGCATCCGCAATCGCGACATCGGCCTCTACACAATCGGCGCCCACAGCCTCTTTGAGGCGCGTGCGGCCGACCTCACTGACTTCGACATGGGATACGGTGAAATCCGTCTTGGCCAGGTTCAATGAACACCGCACACCCATTTTGCCGCCTGCGCCAAATACCGCCACGTTTGTCATTTTTAAATTCTCCTCCCGAACCCCGACAGGCGGGGCGTCTTGCATAACTGGTATGATCAGATAATATTATCATCTGATTGTCAATGCGGGCAGATTGCGTTGCCAAAGTTGGGAGGAAAACCGTTGAACCCTTTGATAACGTGGTACGGAGACGACTTTACAGGCGCAGCCGCCGTGATGGAGGTGCTGGCTTTTGCGGGGCTGGACACTGTCCTTTTTTCCGATCTGCCCGACGCCGACGTGCTGGCGCGCTTTGAAAATGCACAGGCCATTGGTGTGGCATCCACTGCTCGCACCGAAGGGCCTGCATGGATGGACGCACATCTGCCCAAATCGTTCAGCTTTCTTGCGGGTCTCGGCGCACCGCTGTTGCACTACAAGGTCTGCTCGACCTTTGACTCCTCGGCCCAGACCGGAAGTATCGGCCGCGCCGCAGAAATCGGCTTGCGCGTCACCGGTGCCAAAGCGGCGCCGGTGTTGACGGCCGCACCGCAGATGCGCCGCTATCAAGCCTTCGGACATCTATTTGCGGGCACGTTCGAAGGTGTCTTCCGGCTCGATCGTCATCCGGTGATGTCTCAACATCCCGTGACACCCATGGCCGAAGCGGACCTGATGCGGCATCTCGCGGATCAGACAGACTTGCCCTCAGCGCTGATTGACCTTGAGGCGCTCTGGTCCAGCCCCGCGCCTACACTTGCCAGCGCTTTGGACAGCGGTGCGCGGCTTTTGTCGATCGACAGTATGGAAGCACGATCCGAAGCCGCAGCGGGTCAGTTGATGTGGGACAACAAAGACGATCTGCCCTTTGTCATCGGCTCTCAGGGGATCGAATTCGCGCTTGTGCGTCATTGGCAACAGAGCGGCTTGATCCCACGCGCAGAGCCACCGGGCTCTGCCGGCAAAGTCGATCAGATTGCCGTGGTCTCTGGGTCCGTGTCCCCAAGTACAGCGCAGCAGATTGATTGGGCCGTCCAGAATGGCTTTGCCCTGATCCGACTGGATGCCGCCAAGCTGATCGAGGCGCCCGATGACGCCGCAGCCTTGGTCGCCGATGTCATTCAGGCCGCGCTCAGGGCGGTATCAGAGGGCCAAAGTCCCCTCGTCTGTTCAGCCACCGGACCCGCAGATCCTGCCGTCGCCCAAGTGCGCGCGGCGGCGGCCCGATGCAACGTGCCGATGGAAACCGTGAACAAAACAATCGGCATTGCGCTCGGACAGGTTTTGGACGGCATCCTGCGCGGATCGGACCTGCGCCGTGCCGTAATTTCCGGCGGAGACACCTCTGGCCATGGGATGCGGGCTCTGGGGTTACAGGCGATCAAGGCCATTGCGCCGACCATTCCCGGCGCGTCCTTGTGCATCGGGTACGGCGGCTTGCATCACGACGGACTAGAGATCGCGCTGAAAGGCGGCCAGATGGGCAGCATGGATTTCTTTGGCTGGATCAGAGAGGGCGGCGGCGCACGCTAACCTTTGATCTCGAACACCGCAGCAGAACGCGCAAGGTGGCGGGTCATCATCTCGACCGCGCCGTCTGCGTCGTGCTTTTCGATCAGGTCGATCATCTGCGCGTGTTCGGCCAGCGTCACGTCTTCTTTGCCATTCCAGTGCAATAGGCTGACGTGATATTCGAACAGCCATTTCAACATCGCCTCGGACACCGCGACGATAATCGGATTTCCGCTGATCTGCGCAAGCCGCGTGTGGAACCGCATGTCCGCCTCGATAAAGGCGTTTGCGTCCTGCATGTTCAGGCTTTGCTCTTCGTGGATGGACCGCAGATCGGCAATGTCTTGGGGGGTGGCATTCTGGGCTGCCAGACGCACCATCCCAAGTTCAAACATCTGACGGGCTTGCTTCAGATGCTCTAGGTTCGCGGGAACAGTGCTCAGGACGAGGCGGGCAATTTCATCGGACTGGTTCAGAACAGTGCTCGCATCAATGGCATTCACCCGCGACCGTTCCCCGTGATTGATGCTGATCAAACCACTATTGTGCAAGGATTGCAGGGCCTCGCGCACGGCAGGACGGCCCACGCCGAAACGCTCCATCAGCGCCCGCTCTGATGGCATGAAATCCCCGGGCTTCAGCTCGTGGGACAGGATCATGTCACGTAGTTTGTCCAGTACCTGATCAGACAGCTTCCGCCGCACGATTTTATCGGAAGTGGCCTTCCTGCTCGACGTCGAAGCCATGGCCGTCTCTACCTCATATGACTATGAGACTGCTTTTATATACTCCCTCCTCATCCGTCCAGTTCGGGGCGGCGGGCAAGCACACCACATTGTGCACTCAAAAGGATTGGCGACACGCTCTGTTTGGCTTAGGTCTGAACGACACAGCGCGCTTATGAAAACGGCCAGCCAAACCGATATCCCCGCCGACCAGTTCGGACCGGACACTCTGATGCGAAAGGGCAAACCGTGAACCCAGAGAAATTCAAACAAGCCGCCGAAATCAATCCTCGTCTTCGCCGCGCCACGGTCCTTTCTGTGACCGACATTACCCCGCATATGCGCCGTGTGGTTTTGGGCGGAGACATGATGCAGGGCTTCCCCGAAGGCTTCGAGGGCGGCTACATCAAGCTTGTGTTTCTGGACCACCCCGCCAGCCTGCCAGACTCACCCGTGATGCGGACCTATTCGATCCGCGCCCACGACCCTGAAAACGGAGAGATCACGGTAGACTTTGCCTCCCACTCCGACACAGGCGGTGTCGCGATGGAATGGGTGCAATCGGTCGCCAGCGGCGACGAGATCGCCATCACGGGTCCGGGCAAAGTCAAAATGGTGCCCGAGGATGCCGACTGGTATCTGATCGCGGCAGACATGACCGGACTGCCCGCCGCACTGCGAAATGTTGAAATGCTGCCCGATAGCGCGCAGGGTCACGTGATCCTTGAAATCCCGAGCGCGGAAGACAAGCAAGACTTGGCTTTGCCCGATGGCATGTCGCTGCAGTGGGTGATCAACCCCGCGCCTCAGGCATTGACCCACCCCCTGCTGGACGCGATCAAATCCGCAGAGTGGTTCGACGGCGCCCCCTTTGTCTGGACCGCCTGCGAGTTCGACACCATGCGCGCGCTGCGGACCTATTACCGGACAGAACGCGGCGTGGGGCGCGATAGCTTTTACTTGTCCAGCTATTGGCGTGTCGGGCGCTCTGAGGACCAGCACAAAATGGACAAACGCAAAGATGCCAATGCCGCGGCGGCGTGACGACACAGGGCGCGCATAAGGTTTTAGCGCCTTGCCAACTGGTATGATCACCACTACTCTTTGGCCCAATTCTGGGGGAGAGAGCAGTATGTCACGCAGCACGATCAACGTCACGTATCGCATTGAAACGGCTGGGGATATCGAGGCGCTCGCTGCCAAGATCGCATCAGATCAATCGACGGGGACATTCACGGAACTCCCGAATGAAACCGACGAGGTGCGCGCGCGCTGTGCCGCCATTGTCACGCAAATCACACCCCTAGAGCCGTCAGAAACCCCGTCCTTCCCCGATCCCGACGGCACCGGCCCCTACCACCGTGCAGACGTGACCATCGCCTACCCGCTCGAGGCTGTGGGCACGGACATTGCCGCCCTGATGACGATCACCGTCGGGGGCGTTTACGCTGTCCGAGGCGCAAGCGGCATTCGGGTCAAAGACATCGAACTGCCCGATGCATGGGCCTGCCACCCCGGTCCGCAGTTCGGCATCCGAGGCTCGCGCAGGCTCATGGGTGTGGATGCTGGCCCGATGATCGCGTCGATCATCAAACCGTCGCTCGGGTTGACGCCTTCCGAAACCGCCGAGGTCGTCAGAACACTCTGCGAGGCAGGCGTTGATTTCATCAAGGACGATGAAAAGCTGATGAGCCCCGCCTACTCGCCTTTCGAAGAGCGGGTCAAAGCCATCATGCCGGTGATCCACGCGCACGCCGAAAAGACCGGCAAAAAGGTGATGTATGCCTTTGGAATTTCCTCGGCCGATCCGGATGTGATGATGCGCAACCATGACACGGTTGTCGCGCATGGTGGTAATGCTGCGGTGGTGAACATCAACTCTGTTGGATATGGCGGCATGAGTTTTCTGCGCAAGCGGTCCGCTTTGTGCCTTCATGCCCATCGCAACGGTTGGGATATCCTGACGCGCCATCCGGGGCTTGGAATGGATTTCACAGCCTACCAGAAGATCTGGCGGTTGCTGGGTGTGGATCAGTTTCAGATCAATGGCATCCGCGCAAAATACTGGGAGCCGGACGAAAGCTTTGTCGCATCGTTCAAAGATGTCATGACGCCCATGTTTCACGAAGACGACAGACCTTTGCCCGTTGTCTGTTCTGGCCAATGGGGCGGGCAAGCGGTCGATACCTATAACCGGACGGGCGGCACATTGGACCTGATGTACCTTGGCGGCGGCGGGATTCATGGACACCCCATGGGGATCGCCGCAGGGGTCCGCGCGATCCGTCAGGCATGGGACGCCGCGGCCAGCGGGCAATCCCTTGAAACAATGGCACACTCTCACCCCGAGCTTCGGGCATCACTGGAGAAATGGGGCTAAGAATCTGAGAAGCGGGGGCAACCACGCCACCCCCGCCCCAAAGGCGATCAGCTGTTGCGGATCGCGTCGTAGACCGCCCGCTCGAAATCGAGGTAGCCGACAAAGGAGGTCGGGTCGCCGAAGGGGAGGATTTGGGTCGCCCAATATCCCCCAACGCCAGCTGCGCGGTCTATCCAGTAATAGCAGTTTGCAAGTCCGGCCCATCCGATGGCACCAGCCGGGCGCCCTGTGGGCGCTTGTTCCTTGTTCACCATGAACGTGTAGGACCAGTCCTTCTCCACGCCGGGAAAGAACTCGGCGTCGTTCGAAAGAGATGGGATCACGCCCGGCAACATCGTCACCTTTTGCGGCGGGACCAAGGCCCCCTGCACGGCCCACTCCACGGTTTCCGGCTTAAGGACGCGGCCCTTCGGACCATTGCCGTCATTCAGCCACATGCGGATGAACTTCATATATTCGGGGACCGTGCCATAAAGCCCGTGACCGCCCATATCGACCTCGGGATCGTCCGGCAGCGCAAAGCCGTCCATGGGCGACAGGCCATTATCTTCGCCACGTGCATGAATGGTCGCCGTGCGGCTCTTCATGGTGTCGGTGCGGGTAAAGGCAATCTCTTGCATATCGAGCAGATCAAAGACCCGTTCGCGCATGACCTCGCCCAAACGCTTGCCACGGATGCCTTCGACGACTTGCCCGACCCAATCGATATTGGTGCCGTATTCCCACTTCGCACCGGGATCAAAAAGCAGCGGCGTTTCAATCGCCGCGCGCGTTCCAGTAACGACCGAGGGCTGGCAGTGGTCTTCTGCCATGCGCTTGTACATTTCGTTAAAAAAGTCGTATCCGAACCCTGCGGTGTGCAGCATCAACTGACGGGTGGTGACATCGGATTTGGGCGCTCTGAGGCGGGGCTGCCCGCCTGCGTCGAACCCTTCGAGCACCTGAACCTCGCCCAAGTAGGGTGCGTATTCTTTGGCCGGCGCATCAAGGTCGAGCAAACCTTCTTCGACGCATTGCAAAGCGCAGGTGCCCGCGATGGCCTTGGTCGTGGAAAAGATCGCAAAGACAGTGTCTTCGGTCATCGCATCATCTCCGAGACGGCGCTCCCCCGCCGCACCCGAGTAGATGTTTTCATCGCGGTCCGTGACCATCGCCACAACACCGGGGACCCGTGCGGGGCCCTCGCATACACCGCGTAGCACGGTGTCGAGCGCCGCAGTGAAATCCTGAGTTTGTATGTCCTTCATGGTTTCCTCCCTAGAACAACAGATCCTCAGGATGCCCGCGCGGGCCGATCCGCGCTGTCACCCATCGGCAGGCGCTGTCCTCTTTCGGAAACCGAATTACGCTTGGTGCCTGTTGGCGCGTTTGCGTGTTTGCGACGGACTCTCGCCGAACCGTTCCCTGTAGCGTCCCGCCAGCGCCCCAAAGTTGCTGAACCCCCAATTGCTGGCGATGGCTGTCACGGTTTGCTCTGGCGGTAGGGTTTTCAGGTCAGCGCGGAACCCCTCGAGCCTGCGTGCCGCAAGAAAGACCCGAGGCGAGATCCCTCTGAATTTTGCGAACCCGCCGGACAGGGTCCGTGCGGTCACACCAACCCTTTGCGCCACATCTCCGATCGCTGGGGCCTCTCGGGCCTCGGCTGCCAAGATTTCCTCGGCACGGCGCACATAGCCGGGGGCCGCGCATCGCGCGCCGTTTTCCAAAGAGAAACCAGCCGCACCGGCCCAATGGCGCAACAGTTCAACACACAGGATCTCCTCGATATGGCGGGCAATCGCGGCGCTGCCCGCCCCCTGCACCACTGACTTGGACGCATAGTCCAACAAGGGAAGCCAAGCCGACCCCGGCCCACCGAATTTGACTTTGCGCGTCCAAAGTTCGTCATCGGGAACAAATCCGAACCACCGCTCGGCGGTGTCCGCCATCGCCAGATGCGGGATGGTCAGGTTCAGCTGCATGTGATTGGCATCCCCTTCGAGCCAATAGTCCGTGCGGGAACAATCCACGACAAAGCTTTCGCCCGCACCAGTCGACACGGACCCTTGGTCGGATTTGTGATCCAACGCGCCCTGCAGGGTATTCAGCACAAGGATATTCCCCGCCTCTGGGTCAAAGCGGTCCAAATGAATACCTGTCCCGTAGGAAAACCGCGTCATGATGACCTGACCTGCATGGGCCGAGATCATCGTCGCGTCCGGCCGTGATAATCGGTCGAGAGGCCGCACCCGATAGGGCATATAAACGGACTGGCAGAAGGCGCCAACCTCGTCCCAGTCCCGAGAGCGTGTGCCATCACCGTTAAAAATAGGGGTGCCTGCGGCATCCCGAACAAGGGCATCTTCCAACAAAATCCCGCTCCTCCTCGCGATTTCGATGACTCAGTATGGTACCATACTTTCGGTACTTTCCGAACCGGACTTTAGGATGCGGGGTTCGCAGGTCTTCGGGCTGACATGGCGAATTGCGCAACCACCTGTTATGTCAGGAGCCGAAAAGCGAACCAAAGGACCGGCATATGATCCAGCCTACTTCTGACTTCAAAGCAAACTTGGCCTTGTTGCCTTCGATTGACGGCGTCGTGCGTATCGACCTGGTCAACACGGGCGGCGCTGTCGTGGACACGATCGAGAACAAGCCCGGCAAGCAAGGTTCGCTGGCGGTCTATCAGTATTTGGCCCAAACCTTTGCGCAACTCGACGCAGACGCCGCCACCCATGCGCTGGCCGTCTTTGCCGAGCATACCGAAGACGCCAAGAACCGCCCCGGCGCCCACCCTAATATCGACCGTCTGCTCGAGATTGCTGGCGGGTCCGAGCCGCTAAGCGTGAAAATCATCACCGCCTAAAACGATTTGGGTCGGCGCGCCGATGCAACGCGCCGCCCGCTTTCTGGGTCCGCTCGCGTGACCCAGCCCCTAGATGCCGCCGAGGTAGAACCCGATGGCCTCTGCCAGTTCTGTTTCTTCGTATCCGAAATGAGAGCGGACGACCTCTTCGAGTTTGCGATAGGTGTCGGACGCACGCGCAAAGTTATCCTCGCTCGGCTCTGCAATCAGCGCGTCTGCGGCGCGATCCAAGCGAATGATCAACTCGTGCACCACTTCATGCTCTGACAGCAGCTTGGCGATGATCTCTTGGAACACGCCGCCGCCCGCCGCTTTGATGCGCGGAAACATGTCGCTGCCTTCGATGTCGTGGTGGAACTTGAGCACCTGACACTCGCGCCCGCACAGGGACCCGAAGGCGCGGAAATTCTCTGCCATATCACTAGAAAGCACGATCCTCTTGAGGTCTTTCGGAGGCGTATCCCCCGCTTCGATCCGCGCGAGCACCGCACCGATCTGCGCCATTTCCATCAGATAATGACGATGGATGGCCGCCAGTTGCCGGCCTTGGCGACGATGCATATCCGTCGCGGCGGGAACCTTGGGCGCCAAAGGGCGGGCCGCTTCGTCTAGGGTGAGGTCATCCAGCGAGTGGGTCGAAAGGTCAGTCATGCTGCGAAGGAAAGCCTTTCCCAGCGTGAAGTCAAGCAGCGCCCCGAAGAGCGGTTAGCTCCCTATGCGCCCAAGATTCCCGAGGGGACCGTCTAACCCAAAGCGAATGGGACAAGCGTCTTGCGCTTGCCCCAGTTTTCGCATCCGTGGATCACGACAGGTGATGCACCTCTTGCAGGCCATAGACAGGGGTCTCGAGGCCCTCCATCCGCGCTTTGAGCTGAAGCGCCAGATACAGCGAATAGTGCCGGGACTGGTGCAAGTTGCCGCCGTGGAACCATAGGTGCTCTTGCTGGGTCGGCTTCCACATATTGCGCTGCTCGCCTTCCCACGGGCCGGGGTCTTTGGTGGTGTCCGAACCCAGACCCCAAACCTTGCCAACCTTGTCCGCAACCCCTTGGCTGATCAGGTCGGCGGCCCATCCGTTCATGGAACCAAAGCCGGTCGCCATCACCACAAGGTCCGCTTCGAGCCGCGTGCCATCGGCCAGAACGACCGCATCCTCTTCGAAGTGATCGACCTGACCTTTGACGAGCTTCACCTCGCCATCAATGATCAGCTGGCTGGCGCCCACGTCGATGTAATAGCCCGACCCGCGGCGCAGGTACTTCATGAACAGACCCGAGCCATCGTCGCCCCAGTCCAGATCAAAGCCCGCCTTTTCAAGGCCCGCGTAGAACTCGGCGTCACGCTCGCGCATCTGGTCATAGAGCGGAATCTGGAACTCGTGCATGATCTTGTAGGGCAAGGACGCAAAGACCATATCGGCCTTCTCGGTGGTCATCCCGCTGGCCACGGCCTCTTCGGAATAGAGCGCGCCGAGGCCGATCTCCATCAGGCTGTCCGACCGCACAATATGGGTCGAGGACCGTTGGACCATGGTCACGTCGGCATCAGCCTCCCACAGGGCAGCGCAGATGTCGTGGGCCGAGTTGTTGGAGCCAACCACGACGACCTTCTTACCGGTCCACTCATCGGGGCCTTTGTGCTGGGACGAATGCTGGATTGTGCCTTTGAAGCTGTCCATGCCGGGGAAATTCGGAATGTTCGGCTTGCCCGACATGCCCGTCGCCATGACCAGTTGGGTTGGCTCCAGCACCACCTTCTCGCCGTCGCGGTTAACCTCGACTTTCCACTTGCCGCTCGCCTCGTCATAGGTCGCCTTCTCGACCTCGGAGCGGGTCCAGTAGTTGATCTCCATGACCTTGGTGTACATTTCCAGCCAGTCGCCAACCTTGTCCTTGGGGGTGAACACGGGCCAGTTGTCCGGGAATTTGATGTAGGGCAGATGGTCGTACCAGATCGGGTCGTGCAGACACAGGGACTTGTACCGGCTGCGCCACTGGTCCCCGGGGCGGTCATGCTTATCCAGCACAATCGTCGGCACACCCAACTGTTTCAGACGCGCCCCAAGGGCAATGCCGCCCTGCCCGCCGCCGACGATCACCGTGTAGGGCTGGGTGTCATACCCAAGCGACGCCTCGTCCGCTTGCTTGCGTTCCAGCCAACTGCTGCGGTTTTTCTGCGCGCCATGCTCGGCCCCCATTGGGCGGCGTTTCCCGCGATTTTCCTCGTGACCCTTCAACTCTTGCAGCGCAGTCAGCAGGGTCCAGATGCGGTCGTCTTTTAAACGCATCAGACCCCATCCGCGGCCTGTCTTGGTCTCGAACGTCACCCAAGCCGTTGTGACACCGCCCTCCTCTGCGGGCATCTCTCCGGCTTGGATTTCGAAGTTCGACGGCTGGGTATGTTCCAGCTGCGCAGTCAACATGTCGGCCACGCCTTCGGGGCCTTCGACCGTTTTCAGGTTCCACGTCACCGCGACCAGATCGCGCCAATAACTGTCAGCGGCGAACAGGTCTTTGACCGCGCCGATATCGCCGGCGGCCAGCGCGGCATTCAGGCTGTCCAGCACGGTTTGTGTTCGGGTTGTCACTGTTGAATCAAGCATCGCATCTCCTCCTACGCGTGTACTTGGAGCAGAGCTTGGATGCCTGTTGGGCCAACAATCTATGGGGTTTGGGGCGATCTACGACCAGAAAATTGGTTCTGCGGCGCGGCATGTTGCACGCGCAACGCCGCGCAACAGGTTAGCTTGGCGGGTGCAACCCCGCTTTGCGCAGCCGCCGCAGAACAGTTGAGCGGTTCACGCCCAATCGGCGCGCAGCGCGGGACATATTCCACTCGCAGGCTTCCATGATTTGCTCCAGCGACTCCTCGGGTTCTGCGCTGCGCTCCTCGACAGGGGCGGGCAAGTCGGGCAGGTCGATCACATTGCCCTCGGCCATCGCCAAGGCCACATCAAGCACCTGCTCTAGTTCCCGCAAATTGCCTGACCATGACCGGCCTAACAAATCCGCTCGCGCCGAGGGCGACAGCCGTACCTCCTCGGCCGTGCGTCTGCGAAGGATCCGCTCGACCAACCAGCCAAGGTCTTGGCGCTGCCGCAAAGGCGGGACCGCCAGCACGCTTCCCGTCAACCGATGAAACAGCGGGCGCGGCAGATCAAGTTCAGCAACAGGCAAACAACTGGTCACCAAGGGTCGTAGATCTGGTGCCGAGTCCAACAAAGCGGTCAATGGCGCGGCGCAGGCTTCTGGCAATTCCTCGATCCTGCGCAGCAGAAGTGAGGCCGCCCCGCAGATCTGGCTTTGCATCTGGATCAGCCCGTCCGGTGTGATCATCGAACATTCCAAACTGACAAAGCCGTTGGCCCCGCTCGCCATATGCAGCGCCCGCGCCAGCTTGGTCTTCCCTGTCCCCGTCTCGCCTGTGATCATCACAGGAACGCTGGTGCGGGCAATCTTCTCGGCCTGCTGCAAAAGCCGCGTCATTACCGGATCGCCGCCAGACAAACCCGCAACCGCCCCACTCTGCCGTGCGGGCCGCGCCGTCCGCGTGGTTTGCGGGGCAATAGCGTGGCCAAACAGCGCGCCCCCATCCCGCATCTCGACAATCCGCTCTTCGGTCGGACGGTCACGCATCAGATCGGGCAGATCATCGACGGACAATCCCAAAGCCTCTTCAATCCGCTGCCCGATGATCGCCGCGCCATCGGGAAACAGCCGGCGCGCCCCGCGGGTGTAGCCAATGACCCGCCCGGACCCATCGAGCCGCACGGCGGCCTCCGGGTCCACATCCAGAAACTCGGGGCTAGAAGACAGCCGGAGCACCCAGTCCCGACGGCTCTCTGCCATCAGGTTCGCCATCTCGACCCGCCGCGCGGCAGATGTCACAAGGTTCATAGCCAAGTTCTGACTACTCTTTGGCGTCGGGGACCGCAGCAGCGAAATATCCAGCACCGCCGCCAACTGCCCCAAGCTGTCAAAGATCGGCGCCGCCGTGCAGGACAGCCGAGTATGAGCATTCCCGAAGTGGTCATCCTGATGAACGGTCACGGGCTCCTCGGTCACGATGCAGGCCCCTACCCCGCAAGTGCCCGCCAGATCTTCTGACCAGTTTGACCCCAAATACAGCCCCGCACTGCGCAGATCATCCACGAAAAGATCATCGCCAAAGAAGTCGACACAGACCCCTTTGGCATCGGTCAGCAATAGCACGTAGTTCTGCCCCGCCACCTGCCGAAACAGGCTCTGCAACCCAGACCGCGCCGCACCGATCAGCCATTCGGCCTGCTTGCGATGCTCGCGCAACTCCATCTCGGTCACGATATGAGCCGGATCGGTCCGCGTCGGGTCCATGCCATATAGCTCAACACACCGTCGCCACGACGCCGAAACAAAACTGTCTCGCCCCGTCGCGCCGCCTCCGAGAACTTGCTCGATTTCCTGAACGTGCCGCTGATCCCCCATCGCGTTCTCCTCCCCGCGCGACAGCATAGGCGAGAACTACAGAGAATCCGTCTCCAACTTTCGTTCTAGGCGAAGGCCTGCCAATCGCTCTCGCTCTGAGGTCGTCAGCCAAGCCCACGCTGCTCTAGACGCCACACTACCCAAAGATTAAGACTGCGTGACGCAATGCCATCTTAGATTGCGCGCCCCGACATACGATGAAGTTTCCAACAAGCGAGCCAGCATGTACTACTTTACCACCTTCGACGTCACGACTGGAATTTGGGATACCGACGGATCGCTTGTTCAAAAGTCATACGATCACCTCACCATCTATTCGCCAATCTACTGGGGGCAGCTCGACCTTCAGCGCGAAAGTAACAGCGCATCTCTGGATGTCGGGTTTCTGAATACATGGGGCAGCGGCGCAACCTATTCGAGTGTCTCTTCAAACTTTCTGACCGAGAGCCTGAACCTTGGCGGAGACCCGTCGGAGGATGGTTCACCGGGCGCATTGCAAATCACCTTAGAGGGTGAATTTTACCTTGCCGAAGTGACAGACGGCGGTGCCCCCGACGACCGCTTCCGCACACTGGTACTGGAGTTCGAATACACTCCAGTCGTCAGCGATGGCTACCGGCACACCTTGCTTCTGGAGATTGAAGGCGATGAACTGTCCATGTACGAAAATTACGTATCTGAAGTCGGGCCAGCCACAATTCCCAACTCGGGTCTGAGCTACGATACATGGGACATGCTTCGATATTATGAGGGTGGCGCAATCAGCGAACCAGACGCGCCAGGAATTAAGTGGCGCGGTGATAGCGGAATGGACTTCGTTGGCGGTCAAGACGAAAGCGACACGTTGAACGGTGCCGGTGGCCGTGATTGGCTGAATGGCGCCGGGGGTCACGACCTATTAATCGGTGGGACAGGAGATGACACTCTTTTCGGAGATAGCGGCAACGATACGCTGCGCGGGTCCGCAGGATCGGATTGGCTCGTAGGCTCCACCGGTAATGACAAACTCCTTGGTGGAGGCGGCGCTGACCGCATCGACGGCTGGCAGGGAAAAGACATTATCCAAGGCGGGGCTGGTTCCGACGAAATCGACAGCGGCGGCGCGCGTGACAAAGTCCGCGGAAATGGTGGCCATGACACGATCAAGCTTGGCACAGGAAGTGACAAAGCCTATGGCGGTAAAGGCAACGACGACATCTCTGGCGAACAAGGCAATGATTTGCTTCTTGGCCACGCAGGACGCGACTTACTGAATGGCGGCGCCGGGAACGACACGCTGAATGGCGGCGCTGGAAACGACAGCCTGTATGGTGGTTCTGGTGTGGATACTTTTGTCTATAGCCGAGGCTTAGACATTATTTACGACGCTGAAGCTACGGACTTGCTCATCATCGAGTTTGACGAATTAACCAACGACGACATCCGTTCTGATCTGGACAGCTATGGCACAGAGTTTGGGGCAGATGTACTTCTGTCTTTCTCGGATACCGACATCCTAGAAATTCGCGATACGACAATTTTAGAGCTGAACACGATGCTTGTGTGAAAAAGGCCTACCCTGAAGGGACCGATTACCGATTCTTCAGAGTACCTAGCAATAGAATGTTCGGCTCAAAAAGAAAGGTATACACCTGAACTGGGGTAGCCTCGGCAGCAAACTGTCCAAGCTTCCGAAGATCGCTGAGATCCGTAGACAACTCCTAAAAGCGAGGCCGAACTCTTTATCCGGCCCCGCAAATACATGCGTTGAACGGATTTTACCCCTTCGCGCCTTGTCCGCGTGCGTAGATATCTTCGCAGCGGATAATGTCATCTTCGCCGAGGTAAGAGCCGGTCTGAACCTCGATGAGGACCATGGGGACTTTGCCTGGGTTTTCCATCCGGTGGACAGCCCCGAGGGGGATGTAGACGGACTGGTTTTCCGTCACGAGCTGGACGGTCTCATTGATGGTCACTTTAGCGGTGCTCTTGACAACGATTCAGTGCCCGAAGCGGTTGTGGTGGGACTGCAGAGATTGCGCTGCGCCGGGATGGACGTGGATGCGCTTTACTTGGAAGCGGCATCCGAAGACCAAGCTCTCTCACCCACCTCGTACAGATTTACGTTCGATCGAACGTATCGCCCCGCACAATGGCTCTGGGATCGTCCGTTTGTGTGCCTCGGATCGTTGCTTTTGCTCAATTATATCTGCGCCTGACATCAACGAAGAGAGCACAGTCATGGCTAGAGTCGCAACTTGGGGGTGGTACGTCCCAAGCCTATTCCCCGGTTACAGTAGCTCTGATCAGAATAACCTCGACGCGAGCGGAAATGGTCTGTCGGTGAACCCTGCGGGCTATGTCGAGTTCGATATGGTCGACGCCAACAATGACGGCATCATCTCGGACAATGACGGCTTTGACGGGACAAGCACCGCGCCTGGCGAATATGTTGACGGGCCCAACCTCTCACTCATCCCGCAGGAAATCGCGCTCTACACTGGATCAACAGTTGTCTTGAAGGGCGTCTCCTACACAGTCGATATGGAAGTGACCCTGTTCACGGACGGCACCTACGGTGTCCGGATCATGGATTACGACCTGCCCGCCGGCCACCACAAGGACGTCACCGCGATCACCTTGGGCACATGGAACGGTGTCGAGTATGGCGGGATCGTCCTGTCGGCCGTGGACCAGATGTTCATCTGCTTTGTCCAAGGCACGGGACTTCTGACACCCAACGGCAGCGTCCCCGTCGAGGCTTTGTCCGAAGGCGACGAAGTCGTTACTGCGGACGGCGGGCCCGCACAGGTGCGCTGGACCGCGCAGACCACGACCTGCGGCATGGGGGCGAATGCGCCGATCCTGTTCCGCGCGCGCAGCATGGGCAATGAACGCGATGTCTTGGTCTCGCCGCATCACCGCGTATTGGTCAAAGGCGCAGAGGTTGAAATGCTCTTTGGTGTCCCAGAAGTTCTGGTGGCCGCCAAAGATTTGGTGAACGGCACGACCGTCCAGCGTGTCCCGCGCCGCGCCGTGACCTACGTGCACTTTGCCTGCGACAAGCACGAGATTGTCAGCGCCGAAGGCATGCTGACGGAAACGCTCCTTCCGGGCACACAAGCCATGGCGATGATGTCGGCTGGTGATGCCGCGCGTCTGGTCGCGACCTTTCCGGCGCTGCGCAGAGGGTGGACAGCATACGGCCCGGCCGCGCGCATGTGTCTGAAATCCGCCGAAGCGCGACTGCTTCGCACTCTGGTCGCAGATGACGTCCGGCTGAGCGCCTGAAGCGCTTTTCAGCGACAATGATCTCTATCAAATTGAGCGCACGTCAGATTTGAAGTTATTTTTGGGCATCAAAGTCGAAATGCTGCGGCGCCTGATATTATTTAGTTTTAATTACGTTTCAGAGATATTTATCAATTTCATTCGGCTTTTCCTTTGATGGAATTTTACGATTAGTCGGGGCCTGTCCGAAAATCCCCCAAAGTTCTCAAAGCAAAACCACCACCAACGCACAAATAAATACAATTTTGAGATTTCATGATTTCCGTTTTGCGGTAAGCCTATCTGCAAGAATGCAATCTTTGCACGAATCCCAGACGCTTAATGCAAACCGACGGAGCCCGCCTTGTCGCTCGCCACGTATGTTGATTACCCGATTGATATTGAAACCATTGCAGATCGCACAAACGCTCCGGACGGACTTTTGCTGACAGGCACCGCTCTGGATAACCTGCTCATTCTGGTCCTAGAGGATCAGGGGCTCAATGCCCGTGTGAACACCGCAGAAATTCAAACCGCAGTCACTGAAATGGCGAAACTGAACGCCATTATTGTGAATGCTCTACATGAAACGGGTCTTGCGGCGGATGGCGATATCTCGACCCCCGATATGTTCGCGTTGTCCGATCACATAGCAGCAAATTACAGCGCTGTGTGGATTGACGCACACGGGGATGACGAAAACGGCACCGAAACCGGTTTTCATCTTGTCCAGAATGACGGGGCGACGACCATCATGTTTGGCGAAAACATGGTGAACACTGTTCTTGATGGGCTGTACCACTTGGGTTTCGGGACCTCTGGGAACAACCTGATCAACGAGGACGGAAACCGAAATGCTCAGGTAGATGATGCCGCGTTCTGGCTGAATGCCCTTCTGGCCAAGGACGTCGCTGACGGCGTGTTTGCCGCGGACACCCCATTGCCATCCCTTGCGACCACGGGCACCGGCCTTGATGCCATTGTCGCAATGATCCTCACCGATGAACGGCTGAACCAGCGCCTGCCCTTGGACGACCTAAGAGGTGGCGCCGAAGCCGCCAATGCGATGAACGAGATCATCATCGACGGTATCAAAGCGCTTGGTCTTGCGAATGACGGCAGTCTCTCGGCTTCCAATGTCATGGCCTTGTCCGACTGGATTGCCGAAAATCACTCTGATGCGTTCATAACGAGCCACGGAGACGACGAGAACGGCGTGGAAACAGGTTTCCATCTCGTCCAGAACGATGGGGCAAACACCCGCCTGTTTGGCGAGAACGGCGTGAACACCGTTGCCGACGGGATCTATCATCTGGTCTTCGGCTATACCCAAGGCCGCCTGATCAACGAAGACGGAAACAAGAACGCCAGTCTAGAGGATGTCGCGGATTGGTTGAACCGTCTGCTGGTCGACGACATGGAAACACTGGCCAACCCAGAGGTGTCCGAGGTTGTTGCCGGAACGACCGGCACAGGGCTGGACCGATTGGTGACCCTGATTGTTCAGGACGAGGGCCTGCGCCAGTCGATCTCTGACGCGGATCTGAACGACGGTGCCACGGCAGCCAATACCATGAACACCATCATCGTCGAGGGCATCGAAAGCCTTGGGCTTGGTTCGGATGGCACGCTGACATCCTCTGAAATTGTCGCCCTGTCCGACTGGATTGCCGAGACCCACCGCGCCGCCTTTACTGCGGCCCATGGCGATGACGAAAACGACACAGAGACCGGCTTTCACTTGGTCCAGAATGATGGCGCGGTCACGCGCCTGTTCGGCGCGAACGCGGTCAATACGATTGCGGACGGGATCTACCATCTGGTCTTTGGCACCAGCGGCGACCGCCTGATCAACGAAGATGGCAACAGGAATGCCCGCATCGAAAGCGTGGCCTACTGGCTGAATGAACTGCTGTCCGAAGACCTGGCTGACTGGCAGAATGCAGCGGCAGAGACCCCTGTCTCGACAGGGTTGGACCAGCTCGTTTCGATCATCGCCGAGGATGCGGAGTTGAACAACCGCCTGCCCTTGTCCGAAATATTGGACGGGATGGAAGCGGCGCAAGGCATGAATGCCATCATCATCGAGGCCATCAAGGAAACAGGCGTTGCTGCGAACGGCATCTTTTCTGCGGCGGACGTGCGCGAGGTGTCAGACTGGATCAACACCAACCGGCTTGCGGACTGGATCACCCTTCATGGCGATGACGAGGCCGGAGTGGAAACGGGCTTCCATCTGGTTCAGAACGACGGCGCGACCACGCGGCTCTTTGCTCAGAACGCAGTCAACACGGTCGCAGACGGGATCTATCATCTGGGCTTTGGCTATTCCGCCTGGAACCTGATCAACGAGGATGGCAACCGGAACGCCGGCCTCGACACCGTGGCGTCTTGGCTCAACGCACTGCTTGCAGACGATCTGGCGAGCGGCGCGCTGGTCGGCGCGGCAGACCCCTATGACATTGCGACCACCGGCACCGGTTTGGATATTCTGGTCGAGAACGTCATGACAGACGAAGGTCTGGCCCATAAATTCTCGGTCTCGGAACTGGCCGAAGCGGCCAACGCCATGGATGGCCTGAACACCATCCTGTTGCAGGCCATCCGCGCGACGGGTGCTGCAAACAACGGAGAAATCAGCGACAACGACGTGCGCCTTATCAGCGACTGGATCGCTGAAAACGCGATCACCGAATGGGACGCTTTGATCGGCGAGGACAACACCGACAGCGACGGTTTCCTGAAACTGCGCTGGGAAGGCGGCACCTCGCTCGTGGGTGGGGCGCTGAGCCTTGATAACGTGGCACGCGGCCTTTATGCGCTGGGGCACGACATCCGCTGGGACACTTCGGTCTATGACGAAAACAATCGCTGGACCACGCACGTGGGCACAGTTGCAGAGTCCTTGAACCTGCTGCTCGCCGATGATCTGGAAAACGGTAGCTTGATCAATACCGCGCTTCTGGCCGTCTCGCCCGCGACCTTTACCGACGCGCTCGTGCTGGAACTCGATAGCCCCGTCGAGATGGGCGAGGGCCAGTCGGCGACCCTGATTTCCCATACCGCCAGCCAAGAGCTGTCCGAAGGCGCGATCGCCATCACCTTTACCGCAGAGTCGATTGACGGTTGGACGCGCCGCACACTCGTGTCCAAGGACTATCGCGGCAACGAGGATGGCGGCCACCTGACCGTTTCCGTCATCGCAGGCAAGATTGAGGTGATCGCAGCGGCGGCAGACGAAACCTACAAGGTCTATTCCCCCGCAGGCATGTTCCGCGCGGACCAATCCACGGATCTTGTCGTGAACTTCGGTGCGGATGGCCTAGAGGTCTATATCGACGGGGAACTGGCCATTCAGGACAGCACGATCCAGATCGATTGGACCCTGAACGACAACCCGATCGCGATCGGAGAGTCGCGCCTTTGGGCATGGAATGACGGCCTGACCGATGGGAACCAGTTCGATGGCGTGATCGAGACTGTACAGCTCTATAACCGGAACCTAACCCAGCAAGAAGTCGCGGGGCTGGACACCGCCCTAGCGCAAACACCGCCCGAGGCCGAAACGCTGGGGGTCGAGGCCGTTCGACGGGCCGGAGACGGTCTGAATCTCGATGTTTATGACGTCAGTTCCAACTTCCAAACCGTTGACAGCCTGATCGCACTGGTCAAAGCCGAGGATGCGCCCTCGCATGTGGGTACCCTCACGGAGTTGTCCTATTCAGGCGCCAAGAACCAGCAATTGACGGATTTCTTGGGCGACGGCGGGGCGATTACATCGGGCGATGGCGCGGCCGCGATGGACAAGATCGGGTTCCATGCCACGGGCTATGTCTGGCTTGATGGCGGGGAGCATACCTTTGCTGTGCGCTCTGACGATGGCTTCTCTCTGTCCATCGGCGGAACCGAGATTTTGGCCTATGTTGCGCCGCGTTCGGCGGCCACCAGCAGCACGACCCAGACATTCGAGGCCGGCTTGTACGAAGTCGATCTCTATTACTACGATAACGGCGGCGCTCAGGTGCTCGAAGTCTCGCTGGACGGCGAAGTTCTGGACAGCTCCAGCCTCTATTCCAGCGTCGAAGCCTATGAGGCCGGATCGCCAATCACTGTGGACGGCCCCGTGCAAACCGGGACCGGACTGGACCAGATCATCGAGTGGATCGAATCCGATGACGGTCTGGCCCGCCGCACGACTGCAGCCGAGCGGGCAGAAGCAATCGACGCCGTGAACGAAATGAACGCCATTATCATCGAGGCGATCAAGGCCACGGGCGCTGCGGATGGGGACGCGCTCACCACCGGCGAAGTGATGGACATCGCGACCTGGATCAACGCGAACCGCCTGACAGAATGGACCGCCTTTCACGGGGATGACGAGGCCGGCGTCGAGACCGGGTTCCATCTGGTTCAGAACGACGGCGCATCGACTTATGCCTTTGGGCGGAATGCGATCAACACAATCGCGGACGGCATCTACCATCTGGGCTTTGGCTATTCCTCGGGGAACCGACTGATCAACGAGGACGGTAACAACAATGCGCGGGTCGAAGAAGTCACCTATTGGCTCAATGATCTGTTGGCCGATGATCTGGCAAACGGGACTCTGGCATCTTCGGTGGTCGCCGAAGTCAGTGCGACCACCGGCACCGGACTGGATGCCTTGGTCGAGATCGCAGCTGCCAGCCCTGAGTTGAATCGCAACATCGCCGAAAGCGAGTTGATCGATGGAACAGAGGCCATGAACACCATGAATGCCCTGATCATCGAAGGCATTCAAGCCCTCGGTCTGTTCAATGACGGTCAGATCACGGCAGCCGAGGTCGCGGGTCTGTCAGACTGGATCCGTGCAGACGCCACGCGTCTTGCGACCTTTATCGAGGCGCATGGCGACGACGAGGCCGCCGAGGAAACGGGCTTCCACCTGATCCAGAACGATGGATCGCGCGAACGGCTTTACGCTCAGAACGCAATCAACACTGTTGCGGACGGGATTTACCACCTGCCCTTCGGGTACAACGCCTCTGGTCGCCTGATTAACGAGGACGGCAATGCGAATGCCTCTTTGAACAGTGTGGGCGAATGGCTGACCAATCTGCTGTCCGAAGATGCAGCGACGCTGGCCAATACGGCCGTATCTCCGGTGCTGACGGGCACCACGGGTACGGGACTGGATCTGCTGGTTGGCGGGATCGGTACGGATTTGGGCCTGCAAGAGCGGATCACACTGGCCGAGATCAACGACGGTGCCGCCGCTGCCAACGGCATGAACCAGATCATTGTCGAGAGCATTCAGGCGCTTGGCTATGCCAATGACGGCACACTCTTGGAAAGCGAAGTGCGCGGTTTGGCCGAGTACATCAAAGCCAATTATGTGAACGGCAATGACGGCATCTGGCTAACCCTGCACGGGGATGATGAAAACAACGAAGAGACCGGTTTCCATCTGGTGCAGAACGATGGGGCGCGCACACGTTTGTTCAACGAAAATCTGGTGAACACGGTCGCCGATGGCATCTATCATCTGGGCTTTGGCTACAATGCCTCGGGCCGGTTGATTAACGAAGATGGCAACAGCAACCAGACCATCGCCGATGTCACCGATTGGCTGAACACGCTGCTCGCCGATGACATGACCAATCTGATGAACGCGGACGTCACCGTGGTCAGCGGCACAACAGGGACAGGGCTAGACCAATGGGTCGACCTGATCCCTGCGGACATCGGACTGAACCAGAAAATTTCGGTCACAGAGATCACCACAGGGGCGCAATACGCTGATCAGATCAATGCGATGATCGTCGACGGCATTATGGCGACCGGAATTGCGCGCAACGGCAGCTTTAGCGCGGCGGACATCCGTGTTCTTTCGGACTACATCGCCGAGACCTATTACGGCGGCAGCGCGACGTCGTCCTTTGCGATCGCCCATGGTGATGACGAAAGCGGGGTCGAAACCGGCTTTCATCTGGTCCAGAACGATGGGGCAACAGCCGAAATCTACGGCGAAAATCTGGTGAATACCGTTCTCGACGGGGTCTACCACTTGGGCTTTGGCTACAATACGTCCGGTCGCCTGATCAACGAGGATGGCAACAGCAACCAGAAGCTGACCGATGTGGCATACTGGCTCGAGGCGGCGCTGGAACAAGAGCTTCTGGATGGCTCTCTGGTGACAGGCGACTCCGCCACCCCCTATGTCACAGGCTCGACCGGGACCGGTCTGGATGATCTGGTAGATCTGATCACCAACGATGATCAACTCCAGAACAAACTTGGGACAGATCAAATCGCCGATGCCGCGCGCGCAGCCGATGGGCTGAACGCGCTGCTCCTCGAGGCGATCATCGCGACCAACGCTGCCGACGATGGCGCCCTGACCACGGCAGATCTCAAGGAAATGTCGGCATATATTCAGGACAACCATAGCGCCACTTGGGCAGCCCTGAACGGAGACAGCAGTTCCGGTTTCACTCAGGCAATGGATGCTCAAACGGCCCTATATGGTGAACGCGCCGTACGCACAGTGATGGATGGCCTCTATAATCTGGGCTTTGGCTACAAATGGGACCGTGTTGTCACCGAAACGGGCGGCACCGACGAGCGTCTGTCTGATGTTGCTGTGTGGCTGTCGGATCTCTTGGCCACAGAGTTGTCGAATGGCAGTCTGGCTGGCCAAACCATCGACGCACAGAGTTTTGACGCCGATCCCCTCTTCTCTCGGACAGACCTGAGCATCGAGAACAAACAGGATGCCGAACTGCGCTACCTGTCGAACAGCGGCGAAGGGTCGGTCGTCACGCGGTTTACTTTGGAAGATGACGCATCCGGCAAGCTCACTCTGTTCCAGCGGGGCGCTTGGGGTGACACGGACGGCTACTTCCGGCTCTATGTGCAGAACGGAGATCTGCGGCTCGAGGCAGGCCAGAACGGTCAATTGCTGAGCCTGAAGAGCGAGGGCGTCACGATTGAGACCGGCACCGACTACACGGCGGCAGTCAGCTACGACGGTGACAGCGTCAGCATCTATCTGAACGGCGCCGCTGTAGATGTCGAAGTCAATCCGGGCATTGATTTCGGCCAGATTGACGATGAGCTGATGCTGGGGGCCTCGTTCAGCATGGGCTCCGAAGGGCAGATCTGGCCTTGGAACGCATTCGAAGGAACGATCGAAGCCGTTTCGGTTTATGACACCGCCTTCAGCACCGCTGAAATGGCCTATCTGGACCAGTCCGGAACCTACGACCGCACGGTGACCGTTGATACCATCGCGCTTGCCGCAACTACGGCAGCGGACGGCGATGGCCTGAACGGTGCGCTCTTTGATGTGGACAGCACGTTGGGGTCCATCGCGGACTACCGCGAAACCATCGCAGGGACCGACGCCGCGCTCGAATTCGTTGCGGACGAGCTGCAATTCTCGTCACGCTCCTATGGCACGGTTCAGGAATTTGTCGAAAGCGGAGGCTCGTCCATCAGCGGCGAAGGCACCGCCGTGGCAGAGACCTTTGGCCTGTCGATGGATGGTTTCATCTTCGTAGAGGCAGGCACCCACACCTTTGACGTCACCAGCGATGACGGGTTCTCGATGACGATCGGGGGCACAGTGGTCGCTGAATACGCCGGTTTGCGGGGGTCCGACACCACCCATACCCAGATTGTGTTCAGCGAAAGTGGTTTCTACGCCATTGAACTCGACTATTTCGAAGATAGCGGCGGGCAGATCCTCGAAGTCGAAATGGACGGTGCTTTGCTCGACGAACAGCGGCTGTTCACAGCCCTGCCCGACTTGGTCTAAGGCCCATCACGCGGCCCCGATATGCCTGCCGGCACAGGGGGCCGCGCGCGTTTCTAAACATTTAGCGGGCGCGGCCCCGCCGATATCCTCTCGCAGTCAGAGCGGTTTTCTGCATAGTTGCCGCATATTCTGACTGTGAAAGAGACCCCGATGCCCCCTCCCCCCCATGACCTGCGATTTGCGTGGCGCAGCCCGCAGGGGGTCATGGTGCATGGGCGCGGATCCTGGCCATCCATCACTGCGCTAGAGCACGCGGTCAGAGACGCCCGCCCGTTCTTGGTTGGGCCAGAGGAGGCCAGCATCGTCGCCGATACGTCGGATGCCTTGTTTTACACGCGGTCTGGCGGGACCACGGGGCCAGCCAAAACGATCCGACGCACCCATGCCTCTTGGATTGCGAGCTTTGATGTGAACCAGAGCGTCCTTGGTCTGACAGGTGCAGACAAGTACGGCGTCCTTGGGGATATCGCCCATTCGCTCGCGCTATATGGCGTGCTCGAAGGGGCGCATCTGGGAACCGAGGTGCATAGCTTTTCGGGCCTGCGTCCGCGCGAACAAGCCAACGCCCTGCGAGACGCCGAGATCACGGTTCTATACACGACGCCGACACAGTTGCGGCTCCTCTGCAATACGGGCATCGACCTGCCATCTCTGCGCAACATCCTGTGCGGCGGCGGTCGTCTCGACGCGGCGCTTTTTGAACAGATCCAGTCGGCCTGCCCCAACGCGCAGCTTCGGGAATTTTACGGCGCTTCGGAAACCAGCTTTATTGCTTGGGGTGGGCGCGGCACGCCCCTAGGGTCGGTGGGGCAAGCCTATCCCCATGTCTCGATCCGCATTGATGCCCCGCAGGGCCAAACCGGAGAGATCTGGGTCAAAAGTCCCTATCTCTTTGACGGATACGCAAATGGCGGCTGCGATGAGACGCGCTGGTCAGATGGCTATCTGGCCGTCGGGGAAATCGGCCGTCTGGACGCTCGCGGACATTTGACTGTCTTGGGCCGCAAGAACCGGATGGTCACGATTGCCGACCAAAATGTCTTTCCCGAGGATATCGAGAGTTATCTGCTGGGTTGGTCGCAAGTTCGACACTGCGCCGTCATGCCCCGTGTGGATCCGGTGCGCGGGTCCGTACTGGTTGCTGTGATCCAGGGCGAAGGCACCGTAGATTTGCGAGAGGCGTGCCGCCAGCACTTTGGGCCCTTGGCATCGCCGCGAGCGTTTTATTGGCACGAGGATTTCCCTTTGACGGTTGCGGGAAAACCGGACCTGAGCGCCATCGGCATCTGGCTAGAGGATCAGACATGACAGCGCACATCATCGCGGCCAAACGCAGCCCCGTCGCGCCCCGAGGCGGCGCACTCTCGCGGCTCACTGTGCACGAGCTTGGCGCTCCGGTGCTACTGGCAGCCTTGGCGGACGCCGGGCTCTCACCAGAAATGGTGGATGAAGTGATCGTCGGAAATGCCTTGGGGGCAGGCGGCAATCCGGCGCGGATGATCGCGCTCGCGGCGGGCTTGCCAGAGCGCGTGGCGGGTCTGAGCATCGACCGGCAATGCTGCGGCGGGCTCGATGCGCTGATTCTGGGGGCCGCGCTGATCGCGTCAGGTCAGGCACAGGTCGCGATCGCAGGGGGCGCGGAGTCCTATTCCCGCAGGCCCATAAGGCTGCGCACAGATCCGGATGGGGGGGATCCCGTTGCCTATGATCGCCCGCCGTTTGTTCCGTTTGCCGACCGCGATCCCGAGATGGACGCCGCCGCCGACACACTGGCCCAAGAGACCGGGATCACCCAAGGCGAACAGGACGCATGGGCCGTCCGCAGCCACGCCCGCGCCTTGGCCGCCGATCATTCCGCAGAGATATTGCCGCTCAACGGACTGGACCGGGATGCCTTCGCCAGAAATCTACGGCCAGCGCTGGCCGCCCGCGCCCCGCGTCTGTGCGGCACGATCAGCGCGGCAAATGCAGCTGTCGCCGCAGATGGCGCAGCGTTTGTGGTCATGGTGTCCGATGCGATCGCCCAAGGACTGCCGGATGCAGGTATGGTGTACCGCGCCGGCGCAACTTTGGGGGACCGGCCCGACATGCCCGGTACGGCCCCAATCGCGGCAATCCGGAACGTCCTGCATCAGGCGGATGTCCCAGCGGGCGCGCTACACACAGCAGAGATCATGGAAGCCTACGCCATTCAGGCGTTGGCGTGCATTCGCGGCGCGGGCATCGACCCCGAGATCGTGAACCGCGGCGGCGGCGCATTGGCCCGCGGTCATCCAATTGGTGCGTCAGGGGCGATCAATGCTGTGCGGCTCTTTCACGAATTGCGGAACACCGGCGGGACAGGGATTGCCGCGATTGCAGCGGCCGGTGGTCTGGGAACCGCCGTCCTTATGTCTCGGTAAAGCCGCTCAGGGTCGCATAGCTGTCCAAAGGGTCCCGCTCGGTGCGCGTGGCGTTCACCGGTGCCTCTGGATCCGGTCTGCCCAAAGCGATCCCGCAGACGACCATTTCGGTGTCGTCCAGCGCCAGATGGTCGTGAACGACATCCGCAAAATTTGCCAGCGCGCCAATTCCGCAGGTGCCATAGCCCATATCCTCGGCCGCGAGCAGCCCCGCCATCAGCGACAGCCCCAGATCCATAAAGCAGCCTTTGCCCATGGCCGGATCGATGGTGACCACAAGTCCCACCGGCGCATCAAAGAACCGGTAATTCGCCGCGAACTGCGCTTTTCGCCCCGCAAGGTCGCGTTTTTCGATCCCCAACGCCGCATAAAGCGCATATCCCGCCGCACGCTGTTTGGCCTTGAGCGCGGCAGGCATGGGTTTGGGAAAGTAGCTATACTCTGACACCATGGGCCGATCAGTGGCGATGGCTTGGGCCAAGGCGTCCTTGAGGTCGGCCAATGGCCCCCCCGTCAGGGCATGAAATCGCCCCGGTTGCAGGTTCGCCCCGCTGGGGGCGCTCCGCGCTGCACGCAAGATACGCTCAACATCCGCACGCGGCACAGGATCGGGCCGAAAGGCCCGAACCGAATGGCGCGCGAGTAGCGCTTTCTCAACGTGCGACAGGGTCACGAGCGCGACAGCACGCTCGAGGGACGCGACCGCGCAAGACCTGCGGTGATAAAGCCAGCCAGAACCGCTTTGATTACGTCACCCGGGATAAAGGCGGTGACCAGAAGCGTCGCATCAACCAGAGTTTTGTCCAGCATCACGCTAAGCCCGACGATGCCAAAGACATACATCACAATGATCCCACCCACGATCGACGCGACAGAGGCAACCAGCGCCAGATTGGCGGTGCACCGCTCCACGATCAGGCCGGTCACAAATGCCGCAACGGGCCAGCCGATCAGAAAACCGACCGACGGGCTGGCAAAAGCACCAAGACCGCCGCGACCACCGGCAAGGAACGGCAACCCCAAAGCAACCAGCACAAGGAACAGCAGCACGGCCAATGCACCGCGACGCGCACCCAGAACGGTACCGCACAGCATGACGCCCATGCTTTGGGCGGTGATCGGCACGCCAAAGGCCAGCGTGAATTTCGGGATCAGACCCAGTGCCGCAATGAGGGCGGCGAATAGGGCAATCATAGCAATCGAGCGTTCCATACCGGCTTCCGTTTCCTGTTCGTTAGTGTTCGCATATTTATTTCTGAGTGGCGGCAATACCGCCCCGCGCCCGCAGCGCTTCGGAGACATGCTCTGCATCATCCAGCGCACTCGCGGCAAGTGGCATCACAATCTGCCAACGTGACCGCCGCGTTGAACGGGCCTGCCATGCCTCGGACAGTTGGGCGCCCTTTTGCGCGATGGCGGGGGTAAAGCGGATCACCAGCGCGATCGACAACTCCAAAGCACGGGTCGGCAACCCCAGCTTTCGCAAGGGCGCCGTCAAAAAGCTAACGACCGCAACCATATCGCTGAGCCGCGATGTCATCGTCACAAAGTTGGCCAGCATCAGCGCCGTCAGCAAGCGCAGCGCAACGACCGCCCCTTCACTCACTTGCCCCGTCGCACCATGCCAGACGGCCAAAAGCAGCAGGAACGGCCAGAGAACCCGCAGGCTGTGCAGGTTCGCGGCAGCAAAGCGCCATCCGCCGCTACAGACCAACGCCGCAGCACCGCAAAGCGCGGCCCCCTGCCAGATCGGGCTGTCGATCGCAAAAAGCACCATCGTCGCCAGGGACAACACCGCCAGTTTCAGCCCCGCAGGAACGCGGTGGGCCCAAATCTCAACGGGTGAGGTCAGCGAGATCATCAGCCTCTCCCCATGTGATCATCTGCGTTTCGAAAGCGTCGAGAACCGCGTCAGCCGGTCCATCAAGACGCAGCTTGCCGTCATCCAGCCAGATCACGCGATCAAAGTGCCGAACGGTCGCCGGATCGTGGGTGATCTGGATCACCGTGGCATCCACCTGATCCACATAACGCATCAACTGCATCCGCGTTGGGATATCCAGCCCCGAATACGGCTCATCGAGCAGAATAACCGCTGGGTTCATCGCCAAGACTGCCATCAAGCACACCAGTTGCTTTTGCCCTTGGGACAGGGAATGAGTGGGCATCTTGGCCCAAGCCGTCTTGCCGAAACGCGACAGGATTTCAGCGGTGTTTTCCGCGACCGTGGATTTGTCCTGTCCCAGTTGCTGTAGGCCAAAGCCGATTTCTTCTTCCACGGTGGGAAAGATAATCTGATGGTCAGGGTTCTGGAAAATAATGCCAACGGTGCGCAGGGCCGCTTTGCGATCACGCGCCAGATCCGTCCCGTTGACCAAGGCGCGCCCGTCGTCGCAGGGCTGCAAGCCTGCCAAAACCCGCGCCAGCGTCGTCTTGCCCGATCCGTTCCGCCCGACAATCGCAATGCGGCGTTCTTGGGCCGTCAGGGTCAGGTTTTCGAGAATCCGGTTGCCCTCCCGACGGACCGTTGCGGCCTCGAGGGTGATCTGAGGTGGCGTACTGAGCGGCAGTTTTCCGGACATCTCCCCCATCCTATCGGCCCTTTTTCCGCGCTTGCATATGCAGAATTTCCCCGAATGTCAACGGCGGAGTAAAATTCGGCCATTGTGGCGGAGCAAAAGTCGGCCAGTTTGGGGCGAGCGCCTTGGAGCGTGCGGCCCTCATATAGCAAGCCCGGTCCAAGGCGCATTGGCCGTCAGGCCAATTCTGTGAGGTT